>NZ_RXHX01000008.1:0-247934 GCF_005930655.1 Pseudomonas sp. FSL W5-0299 | reverse complement strand
GGGAATGACCTGATGGAATCGGGGGTCGGGATTGATACGTTCCTGTTCAGCGGTGCGTTTGGTCAGGACCGGGTGGTGGGGTATCAGGCAAACGACAAGCTGGTATTCCTCGGGGTTCAGGGGGGCGCGCCGAATGATGACTATCGGGCTCATGCCACGACGGTGGGGCAGGATACGGTGCTGACGTTTGGCGGGGATTCGGTGACGTTGGTGGGAGTTGGGCTGGACAGTTTGTCTGGCGCCGGGATCGTCATCGCCTGAGGGTGATGTGGCGCCGGTAAGGGCCTCTTCGCGGTCAAGCCTCGCTCCTGCAGGGTTGTGCGATTCCTTGTAGGAGCGAGGCTTGACCGCGAAGAACGATAACGCGGTAAACCTGCCTGAGCACGTGACCCGACAGTCACCTGCGGACTCCAATACCTTGCAACAACAGGATTGAGTACTGGATCAGGAGATTACGCAACGTGAGTAACAGCAAGAAGCACCTCATCGGTCTGGCGCTAGCCCTGTTATCAGGAAGTGCCGCCGCGGAGTTGCCTCATAGCTCGATTTTGAGCCGCTATGGCATGACGCCAGATCAACTGCCCACACCGGCACCGTCGGAACCCGCCGACCCGCTGGTAGAAAAAAGCCGTTTCCAGCTCCAGCCGGAAGAGCCTTTTGTGACATTTCGCTCGGGGGACAAGCAGCCGGAGATGACAGGCAACATCAGCATCGACCACGCGATGCAGCAGGATTACGAGCGCTGCAAAAAGATTCATGAAGAACTGATGAGGCGGGGAGGGAAGTTCATCTCCTGCGATAACAGTACGCCGTGGATGCCGTAGATTCTCGGTCTCTTCGCGGGCCAGCCTCACATCGCACAACCCTGTAGGAGCGAGGCTTGCCCGCGAAGAACGATAATGCGGTTCTCAGTCTTCCTCGCGGACCGTGGCCACATCTTTGGCATTGACCTTCACCTTCGCGCCGGAAATATCCTCAAACTCGTAAAACCCGTCCTTGGTTTTGGTTTTCGGCATATCCTCGGTCAAATACTGGGTGCCGTTCTGCAGCGTCACCACCGTTGGCGTGGAGCAACCGGCCAGTGCCAGGAAGGCTGCCGCTGCCAAAGGCAAACCCAGAGTCTTGATATTCATACCCACCTCTCAAATGCGTGAAAAAAGCCGCTATGCCGGTTGGTGCCGTGGAACGGCAGAAAGTTCGATGGCCCCCTGAAAATAGCCAAATAGCGCCGCCGCTTATCCTTTTCCGTTTGCACCCAACGCGCTGTAACTGGTATCTGTACGCATAACCAGTACTCGCTCGCCATGGCCCTTTTTTCCTGTGACTGAAAATCCTCTCGACGACCCGTTCTATTACTTGAACAACTTCATGCAAGTGCTTGATTGGCTTGAGCATCGTTATGCCGACGTGCTGAGCGTCGAGGAGCAAGCCTTCATCCGCGATTTTCGTCGGCAACCCCGCGAGTCCCGGGCGCTGCTGGTCAGGATGGTGATGCGCAAGGGCCTGCATTTCAGGGCCGGCAAATTGAGTTACGTCGAGATTGGCGACATTGCCAGTGCTGCCGAGCCATTGCTGGCGGCAGGCTGGATCTCTGCGCAATCGCCGCTACAGATCGAGGAACTGTTCGACGTTCTGCTCAAGGCCGAGATTCTTCACTGCTTCGGTGCCGCCATCGATCAACCCAAAGGCAAGAAGACCGAATGGCTGGCGACCCTGAGCGAGCAGTTCTGCGAGTCGCAGAGCTTCGCGCAATGGTGCCCGCAACTGAACGACCGGCTGTTCACGCTGACCATCATGGACCTGTGCGACCGCTTGCGGCTGATGTTCTTCGGCAACCTATATCAGGACTGGTCGGAGTTCGTGCTGGCCGATCTCGGCATCTTTACCTACGAGAAAGTCGAATTCTGCGCCGAATCCCGGGGGCTGCGCAGCCGTGAAGACGTGGACGCCTGTCTGTTTCTGCACCACTGCCAGCAACGTTTCGAGGCCGGTGAAGAGGTGGCGGATATTGTCGAGCAAATCAACGAGGTGCAACTCGACAACCCTTGGCTGCAACGACGCCGGGGCAAGTTGCTGTTCCAGATTGGTCAGCATTGTGAACGCATGACGGATTTCTCCACGGCGCTGTCGATTTATCGCGATTGCGCCTACCCCGGCGCTCGGGTGCGTCTTATCCGTGTGCTCGAACGCTGTGGTGAATATCAGTTGGCCCTGCATCTGGCCACGCACGCGGAGCAATCGCCGGAAAGCGCCACCGAGCATCAGCATGTGCTGCGTGTGTTGCCCAGGTTGCGGCGCAAACTGGGCGGCCCGGCAATGAAGCGGCCATCGCCCCGGGAAATGCTGCGCCTGGACCTGCACTTGCCAAGGACCGATCCGACGCTGTCGGTCGAATTTCATGTTCAGGCACACCTGGCGGAGGATTCGGCGCCGGTGCATTACGTCGAGAACAGTCTGATCAACTCGCTGTTCGGCCTGTTGTGCTGGCCGGCGATCTTTGCGCCGTTGCCGGGGGCGTTTTTCCACCCGTTCCAGCGCGGGCCGGTGGACCTGCTCAACGAAGACTTCCATGCACGTCGGGCGGAGGTGTTTCAGGCCTGTCTCGCCGAACTCGATGACGGGCGTTATAGCCAGACCATCCGTGAGCGTTACGTCGCCAAGTGGGGCGTGCAGTCACCCTTTGTATTCTGGGGCGCGCTGAGCGAAGAACTGCTGGATCAGGCGCTTGACTGCCTGCCCGCCGAACACCTCAAGCACTGGTTCAATCGCCTGTTGCTGGACATCAAGGCCAACCGGGCCGGGATGCCCGACCTGATCCAGTTCTGGCCGCAGCACAAGACCTACCGCATGATCGAAGTCAAAGGCCCCGGCGATCGCCTGCAAGACAACCAGTTGCGCTGGCTGGAGTTCTGTCACGAACACCAGATGCCAATCGCCGTCTGCTACGTGCAATGGGCGGAGCAGAGCGCTTGAGTTACAGCATTGCGGTGCGGGCGCTGTGTGAATTCACCGCCAAGGTCGGCGACCTCGACCTGCGTTTCACGCCGTCGCCAACCGCGCTGGAAGGCATCGTCGGGCACCGCACTGTCGCCTCGCGCCGAAGCGAGGGCTATCAAAGCGAAGTCGCCCTCGAAGGCCTGTATAGAACCCTGAAGGTCAAGGGCAGGGCGGACGGCTACGACCCGGCGCAAAACTGCCTGGAAGAAGTCAAAACCTATCGCGGCGACCTGAGCAAGCAACCGGCCAACCACCGGCAATTGCACTGGGCGCAAGCGAAGGTCTACGGATGGCTGATGTGCCAGAAGCTGGAACTGGCGCAGATCAATCTGGCGCTGGTGTACTTCGATATTGTCAGCGAAAAGGAAACCTGCCTGGTCGAGGCCTTCAGCGCCGGAGAGCTGCAGTCGTTCTTCGAGCATCATTGCGGGCTGTTCCTGCTGTGGGCCGAGCAGGAGATGGCCCATCGCGAAGCACGCAATCACGCGGCGCAGCAATTGGCGTTTCCCCATGCCGACTTTCGTCCGGGGCAACGGCACCTGGCGGAATCGGTGTTCAAGGCGGTCAGCACCGGTCGTTGCCTGATGGCTCAGGCGCCAACCGGCATCGGCAAGACCGTGGGCACGCTGTTTCCGATGCTCAAGGCCCTGGCGCCGCAGCAGTTGGACAAAGTGTTCTTTCTGACGGCGAAAACGCCGGGGCGCAAACTGGCGCTGGATGCCGCGCAAGTCATCCTGGAGAGCGCCGATGCGCCGCCGCTGCGGGTGCTGGAGATGATCGCCCGGGACAAGGCCTGCGAACACCCGGACAAAGCCTGTCACGGTGAATCCTGCCCGTTGGCCCAGGGCTTTTACGACCGTTTGCCGGCCGCCCGCCAGGCCGCCAGCGAACTCAGCCTGCTGAATCAGGACGCCTTGCGCCGAGTGGCATTGGCGCATGAGGTCTGTCCGTATTACCTGAGCCAGGAAATGGCCCGCTGGGCCGATGTGGTGGTCGCCGACTACAACTACTATTTCGATTTCAGTGCGTTGCTGTTCGGCTTGTCTCAGGCCAATAACTGGAAAGTCGCGGTGTTGGTGGATGAGGCGCACAACCTGGTGGAACGCGGCCGGCAGATGTACAGCGCCACGCTCGATCAGTCGACCCTCAGCGGGGTACGAAAAACCGCACCGGACGCCCTGAAAAAACCGTTGCAGCGGGTCAATCGTGAGTGGAATGCCCTGCATAATCTGCAATTGGCGCCGTATCAGGCCTACGACAAGGCACCGGAAAAACTTCTCCAGGCGCTGTCGTCATGCAGCGCGAGCATCGGCGATTATCTCAACGATCATCCCCAAGGCCTGGACAGCGCCCTACAGAGTTTTTACTTCGACATGCTGCAGTTTTGCCGGGTGGCCGAATTCTTCGATGAACAGTTCCTGTTCGACATCAGCAAGCGCGACCTCGAACGCAAACAAAACCTGTCGCAACTGTGCCTGCGCAACGTGGTGCCGGCCGGTTTCATCCGCCCACGCCTGACGGCTGCGCGCAGCACCGTGCTGTTTTCGGCGACGCTGAGCCCTCGGCATTATTACGCGGACCTGCTGGGTACGCCGCCGGATACAGTGTGGATTGATGTCGAATCGCCGTTCCATGCCGACCAGTTGAAAGTGCACATCGTCAGCCAGATATCGACCCGATTCGTCCATCGCCAGGCGTCCCTCGAACCGATTGTCGAACTCATCGCCCGCCAATTCAGCCAACGCCCCGGCAACTACCTGGCATTTTTCAGCAGCTTCGATTATTTGCAGCAAGTGGCGCAGTTACTGGCCGAACGACATCCGCAGATCAGTTTGTGGTCGCAGTCCAGAGGCATGGCGGAAGGGCAGCGTCAGGCCTTTCTCGACCAGTTCACCGTGCACAGCCAGGGCGTCGGATTTGCAGTGCTCGGCGGAGCGTTCGGTGAAGGCATCGACCTGCCGGGCGCGCGCCTGATCGGTGCATTCATTGCCACCCTGGGGCTGGCGCAACTCAATCCGGTCAACGAACAGATGAAGCATCGAATGGCGGCGATTTTCGGCGCCGGTTATGACTACACCTACTTGTTTCCCGGCGTACAGAAAGTCGTGCAGGCGGCAGGAAGGGTGATCCGCACTCAGCAGGATCAAGGGGTGGTGATGTTGATCGATGACCGGTTCGGCGACAGCAAGGTCAAGCACTTGCTGCCGCGTTGGTGGTCGGTCGAACAGGCGCATTTGGCTTCTGGTGCGTAGGATTATTTACCTTTTAAAACAGGTACATATCTTGAAAGACAGACGTATTTGAACAAGCGGTGAAACAGCGCTTTATTCAAAGGGCAGGCAATCAATTTCAGCCGGCTCTTTGATAAGGAAATCAAGGCATGTCCTCCGCACCTAACTACACCTACACCACTGAACAAGTCAGCGCCGCGTTCAATGCCATCAAAACCACGCTGTTCCGCGGCATCACGGCCGAGGAAACGCCGAAAATCCTGGTGGTTGCCGGGCTTCAAGGCTCGGGGAAAACCTTCCTGCTGGAAAACACACTCCTGCCGACCAGGCGCTACGACAAGTATGTCCGTCTCTACCTGCCCGAATACCGGCAGAAACATCCTCAATACGCAGAGATGATCAAGCTTGGCGTGCTGCATGCCTATGAACATACCGAAGCTTTCGTACGAGAGCTTTGCGCCAAAATCTTCACCGAAGCCTTCACACTCAAATACAACATCATCATGGAGTGTGCGTTCGACAGCATCGATTTCGCGGCATTTCCACCACTCGCGACGGCGGCCGGCTATCAGTTCGAAACGCATATCGTTGGCTGCACGCTGGAGTTCGCTCACGTTTCGTGCATCAAAAGAGCCTTTAAAAGCCTGGAAAACCGCGAACTGGAAAGGTTTGTCACGCGATCGACACTGGAGAGCTCCATGAGGAATGAGCAAGCGGTGATCCTGGCCTTCGAAACCGCCTCGAAGGCGGTCGATCGTTCACAAATCACGGTGTATGAACGCGGGTTCGGGGCGCTGAAGGAACGCGTCTCGCGTGCTCATATCACCTACACCACAACCGCTTGCGTGACGCCCTCTGCGACGCCAACGGCATACAGCGCCTATGAAAGCATCATCAATAATCATGTCCACACCCTGAGTGAGCGTGACGAGATAGTTAAAGAATGCCACCTGGCGTTACTCAACACCCAGACTTACGCCCAGGTTGTTCCTGACTTCGTTTACAACGACCTGTACGCCTGCATCGTCAAATACGTGAACCGGTAAGCAGGCGAACCCACTCGGCGGCAAAGCGATGACAGTCTCCCGGCCAGCGCGCGGTCAACAACAGGCCATCACGGACAACGAACCCGCGTTGTGGCTGGTCCGCCGAATCACGCACCGCGAGGACGGGCCCGCGCAGGAAATCCGTCGGGCTGGACAGGGCGGCCGTGACTTCCGCTTCGACGGTTTGGGTATAGGTCCGGTAGTAGCGTCCGAGCCAGGCGGCGGTGATTGCCCAGGCAGGCAGCTCCATGGTGTTGGCGACCAGGGCGGTGACCTTGCGCCCCTGCAACACCGAACGTCCGGTATCGGGGTCGAGGGTTCGGGCAAGCAACAGTACGCCGTGGCAGACCGCTGCCACGGGTTTGTCTGTCTTGAAAAAGTGCAGGGCGATCCGTCGCGCCTGCTCGGACTCCAACAGGCTGCGCATGCCCTTGGCATGCCCGCCGGGAATCAGCAGTCCTTGGAACTCGCCGGGGTCCACATCGTCATAGTTCAGCGGTCGGCGGAAGGAGGGGTCTTCGATCATCCGGGCGTAGCTGGCAAGGTCGGCCTTGCGCGTCATCAGCAGCGGGTTCAACAGGCCGAAGCCGATGTCCACCAGGCGTGAATCGGCGTAGGCGGGCAATCCCTGGGGGGATGCAAAGCGCACCTCGATGCCGGCCTGACGCATGGCCTGCCATGGAACGCTGCTCTCTGTGGGATCGTAGTCAGACGTGGGTAACAGAATCAGGATCATCGGGGCGCCTTGGAACCGCCAGGAATGGCGTTTGGCATCGAGAATAGGCGGAGTGAACGCTATGCTCCAGTGCACAACCGTTTTCTGGCTTACCAAACCCACGGTTTGACGCATACTTCGCAAAACAACAGTCACGGGTGTGATCGATGAGTGATAACCAGTCCAAAACCAACGCCATCGAGGAAATGCGCTTTCGCCTGTTGATTGATGCCGTGGTGGACTATGCGATCTACATGATTGACCCCGATGGCATCATCACCAGCTGGAACGCTGGCGCCAAACGTTTCAAGGGGTATGAGGAGAAGGAGATCCTCGGACAGCATTTTTCGCGCTTTTATACCGAAGAAGACCGCAGTGCCGGTCTGCCCCAGCGCGCGCTGGATACGGCGATTCGCGAAGGGCGGTTCGAGGGTGAAGGCTGGCGGGTTCGCAAGGACGGAACACACTTCTGGTGCCATGTGGTGATCGATCCGATTCGCGACCCGGCAGGCAATCTATTGGGGTTTGCCAAGATCACCCGGGACCTCACCGACCGCAAAATGGCCGAAGAGACGCTCAAGCAAAGCGAGCAGCAGTTTCGTTTGCTGGTTCAAAGCGTGACTGACTACGCCATCTATATGCTCGCCCCGGATGGACGATTGACCAACTGGAATCAAGGGGCCCAGCGCATCAAGGGCTACCGACCCGAAGAAGTCATCGGTCAGCATTTTTCACTCTTCTATACCCCCGAAGACCGCGAAGCCGGGGAACCCCAACGTGCGTTGGAGACGGCTATGCGGGAAGGGCGCTTTGAAAACAGGGCCTGGCGCGTGCGCAAGGACGGCACGCGGTTCTTTGCCCATGTGGTGGTCGATCCGATCTGGGGCGATACGGGCACGTTGCTGGGCTTTGCCAAAATTACCCGGGACATCACCGAGGCCACACAAGCACAGAAGGTTCTGGAACAAACCCGTGAAGCGCTGTTCCAGGCGCAGAAGATGCAGGCCATCGGCCAACTCAGTGGCGGGATCGCCCACGATTTCAATAATCTGCTGACCGTTATCCTTGGCAACCTGGAAATCGTCCGTAAACGCGTGGGAGACAATCCGAAAGTCACTCGATTGGTCGACAACGCCACCCAAGGTGCCCTGCGTGGGGTGTCCCTGACTCAACGCATGCTGGCGTTCGCCAGACGACAGGAACTCAAGTCCGAATCCGTCGAAATACCCGCGCTGGTGGAAGGAATCAGCGGATTGTTGCGCAGCTCCCTCGGGCCTTCCGTACAGCTCGAAACCCGTTTTTCCCCCGACCTCGTTCCGGTCATGGCCGATGTCAATCAGCTCGAACTGGCCGTGCTGAACCTCGCCACCAATGCTCGGGACGCGATGCCCAACGGCGGAAAAATCGTCATCAGTACCCGGACGGAAGACGTCTGCGACCAATCGACACTATTGCCGGAGCCCGGACGCTATGTTTGCCTGAGTGTTGCCGATAACGGGGAGGGCATGGATGAGGTCACCCTGGCGTCGGCCATGGACCCGTTTTTCACCACCAAAGGGGTGGGCAAAGGCACGGGGCTGGGGTTGTCGATGATCCATGGCTTCATAGAACAACTGGGCGGGCGATTCATTCTCAAGAGTCAGAAGGACATCGGCACTGTCGCCGAACTGTGGATACCCGCCGCGACCACAGCTGCGCTCAATCATCCCGCCGTATCGGAAGTGGCCGCTCCGCCAGTGGCTCAGTTGTGCGTCATGGTCGTGGACGATGACAGCCTGGTGCTGACCAGCACCGGCCTGTTGCTTGAGGATCTCGGCCATCGGGTGATCAGTGCGGTGTCCGGTGCCCAAGCGCTTGAGCTGTTCGAACGCGAGCAGCATGTTGACCTGGTCATTACCGACATGGCCATGCCACAAATGAACGGTGAGCAGTTGGCCAATGCCATCCGGGCGTTGAAGCCGGACGTACCGATCATTCTTGCCACGGGTTATGCCGAACGCCTTGAAGGCTTCGCGACCACACTCCCTCGCTTGTCCAAACCGTATACCCAACTCAATTTGGTCGAGGTGATTGCGCTGGCCATGAAGTAACGGGCGTCGTGCTCAGCCTTTCACGTTCTTCTTGAAACCGCGCAAGTTCATGGCACACAGGCAAAACTGCAACACGATCAATGCGTAGGCGTGGGTGTGGTAGCCCCAAATCACCCACAAGAGATTGCTGACGATGAAGCAACTGAAACCCCACACCCTGCGCGATGGGTTTTGCGAGCCGATCAACCACGCCGCCAATACCGTGACCAGCATCGCTGGCCATTGCACCCAATCGAGAGTGTCCATCCGCAATCCTTGAAGTCAGCCTGTGTACTTGAAGGACCACGGCAGCGAAATAGCGTTCGAGTGAAGTGCATTAAATCCGGCTGAACTTTGCCCGGGCAGGTTTCGTCATAACGCTTACCCAGTCCTTGTGTAATTCCCGTGCCCAGAATACTGACCGAACACACTGCCGAAGAAGTCTTGACCGAGCACAATGCCAAGATGTTCGGCTCGCCCAAGGAGCGGCTGGATTTCTACCGTCGGGAAATCCAGTACGAAACCAGCATCCTCGCCAATCGAACCGACGCTTACCTGGCCGCGCAGTCGTTCCTGGTGATTGCCTTTGCTTCCTGCATGGCCAACCTCAATCCCGAATGGGGAAAACTCTTCACCCTGGTGGTGCCGCCGTTCCTCGCGCTGCTGGGTTTACTGAGCTCGCTGAACGCCTGGCCGGGCATTCGTGCGGCCTACGACATCATCGACCACTGGCACTTCAAGCAAAGTGAGCTGTTGCGCAGCGAGCCATTGATGGGGCTGGCGTACGATGAATCCCCGCTGTTCAGTGAGATGGAATCGTCCCACAAGGGCTACCGCAAATCGCTGCTGTTTTCCGTGCGTACGCCGTGGATTTTCGCGACGTTCTGGGTGTTGCTGGGCACTTATGCGGTTTACATCCAGGTCACCAATCCCGGTGGCTGAATCGCAGACTAAAAAGCCCGGCATTTGCCGGGCTCTCTGACATCGACTACCAAATCAAGCCGCCAGATTGGACGCGCTCATTTCTTTCTTGTACTGAGCCTTGAGCGTTTCCATTTGCGCGCCCAATTCTTCCAGGGTGGCCTTGCCCAGCAGTTTTTTCGCCTGAGGGAACATTTCGGTTTCCTCTTCTTCGATGTGGTGTTCCAGCAGCTCCTTGACCACTTTCACCCGACCCGCGAATTCCGGGGTGGAAGGGTCGGTGACTTTCAGGTCCGGCAACACCAGGGAATCCACGGTGCGGTGTTCTTCCTTGGCTTCGTAGTACATAACGTCCTGTTCCTTGCCACCGGCTTTTTTGTACGCCGGGTACAAGACTTCTTCTTCGAGCCGGGTATGGATGGTGATCTCCATTTCGAGCTTGGCCAGCAACTCGGTGCGTTTTTTGACACCCCGTTCGGTGGACTCGCTTAACTGAGTCAGGATGCCTTTTACGCGTTCATGGTCGGCTTTCAACAGGTCGATGGCGTTCATGGTCGAATCTCTCAATTAGTCACGGAATAGGCGCAAACGGTCTCATGGCCGTAGGTCGCTTTTACACTGGCAGCATTTGTCGTGCCGATTTCAGCGCCATGAGTAAAGCCATATAAAACAATTTGTTAGAAGATCTGATGGCGAATTGAGGTCGTGCAGGCTGCATGAGTCTGTAAATTGACTCATGCAGTTCGCGGCGCGAATTCACTCGTCGAAAAATGTGAATTTTCGAGGCCATACCGTCGATCAGATTCGCCTCGGACAGAACTGAACTCGCTCCTCCATCGCCCTCCCTTAATACAGACAAACGCTGTCTTTATTAACCCGCGAGGATGCAGCCATGCGCGCAATGACCTATCACGGAGCTCACGACGTCAGGGTAGAAACCGTTCCCGATCCAACCATCGAAGCCGCCGACGACATTATTTTGCGGGTCACTGCAACGGCGATCTGCGGTTCGGATCTGCACCTTTATCGAGGCAAGATTCCGACGGTTGAGCATGGCGATATCTTTGGTCACGAGTTCATGGGCATCGTCGAGGAAACCGGCTCCGCGGTCACCGCCGTACAGCGCGGCGACCGCGTGGTGGTCCCGTTCGTGATTGCCTGTGGTGAGTGTTTCTTCTGCCAGATGGACTTGTTCGCCAGTTGTGAAACCACCAACTCGGGCCGGGGCGCGATCGTTAACAAGAAAGCCATTCCACCACCGGCGGCGTTATTCGGTTTCAGTAAACTCTACGGCGGCATCCCGGGCGGACAGGCCGAGCTGGTCAGAGTGCCGAAAGCCAACACCGGCCCCTTCAAAGTTCCCGGAACGCTCGCGGATGAGCAGGTGCTTTTCCTCTCGGACATCTTACCCACCGCCTGGCAGGCTGTTATGAACACCGGCATCGGACCGGGCTCAAGCATTGCCATTTATGGCGCCGGCCCGGTCGGACTGTTAAGCGCGGCGTGCGCCAGAATGCTCGGTGCCGAGCAAATCTTCATGGTCGATCATCACGACTATCGGCTGGCCTATGCGCAACACACCTATGGGGTGATTCCGATCAATTTTGATGACGATGATGACCCGGCCGACACGATCATCCGCCAGACAGCGGGCAGTCGCGGGGTGGATGGGGTGGTCGATGCGGTGGGTTTCGAAGCCAAGGGCAGCACCACCGAAACCGTGCTGGCCACCTTGAAACTGGAGGGCAGTAGCGGCAAAGCGCTGCGTCAGTGCATCGGGGCGGTTCGCCGGGGTGGCGTCGTGAGCGTTCCCGGAGTCTATTCCGGGTTCATCCACGGTTTCCTGTTCGGCGATGCCTTCGACAAAGGCCTGACGTTCAAGATGGGCCAGACTCATGTGCAGCGGTATTTGCCGGAACTGCTGGGGCATATCGAAACCGGGCGACTGCAACCGGAGGCGATCATTAGCCATCGTCTGTCATTGGAACAGGCTGCCGAAGGTTACAAACTCTTCGACAAGAAACAGGAACAGTGCCGCAAGGTCATTCTGACGCCAGGCTCAAGCGATGTTCCGCTAGCAGAGCGTGTGGAAACGGAGGCGATACCGGTGATGTAAGGCCCGCCTGTCAGGCAGAAAAAAGCCCGGCTCTGCCGGGCTCTTGAACGGCTGTGGCTGACGGGCAGCGGCTCAAACCCGGTCTTCAAGCTGCTGGCGCAACCGGTGGGCGTTATTCACGGACATCGGGATCGGTGGGAAGTCCGCGTTGAGCAAACGCAGGTGCTCAATCGCTTCCTGAAACTTCAAATCAGCCTTCCTGCGCATCGCCCTGTAATGCTCGAACCGTTCCAGGTCCATGTCGCCGTCCTCAAGCATCTCGAAAGCGCTTCGGCTCAACGCCTGGGCGTCTTCGAACATCTGGCGATTGCATTCCAGGGCAAACGCCCGGCAGGCTTTGATTTGATCGGGAGTTGAATAGTGAACCATGACCGGCACCTTACTTTTTTCGAGGTCCCTTTTAATAGGCATCGTTGCCACAGTGGAACCGAACCTGTCGGGTTCCGCCGTATAAAAGAAAACAGGCGGAATTAAGGTTGTGACTGTCGAGTTGCACAGGGATTTCAAATTCTTTGAGGCGAAAATTCGTTTGATTCAACCTGTAAACACGCAGGTAAAAATCAAATAATTTGTTTCTTGCGCCGTTCATAGCGGGCGAGGGTGGGTTGCGTGCTGATGCCGTGGATCAAAATGCTCAACGCGACCACGGACAACGTCAGGTCCATGCACAGCGTCGACACCGACTGACCCAGCCCGTGATTCAAGGCGTAGAACAAGTAATACAGGCTGCCGATGCCACGGATGCCAAACCAGCCGATCAACATTCGCTGGCGCCAATCGAGCAATCGGCCCCACGGCATCACGGCGACACTCAAAGGGCGAACCAGAAAAAACAACACCCCGCCGACCAGCAGGGCGCGCCAGTCCCAGTGAGCGATCAGCACGACGCCGAGCAGTGTCACCAGAAACACTTCCATGGCCCGCTCCACGAGACTGCCAAAAGCGAGCATGTCACCCATCATGATGCCCGCGGCGACCTGGGTGTCTTCAAGGTTGTCGGTATCGCCATGCACCGCGTGTTGTGGTTCGACGTTCTGGTGACCGACCACCGGCTGGACCAGATGCTCGGCAGGGGTTTCGTCGTTGCCCGTGGAGCTGACTTCTTCCTGGCGCAATCCGAGGCCGGCGGCGAACACCGACAGAAACCCATAGGCGTGGATAGACTCGGCCCCGACATACGCCAGGGCAATCAAAGCAAGGGCCAGGTAATCGTTCGGAGACAGCGTGCTGTCATCGTTCTTGATCCGCAGCGCCAAGGTCAGGCGCCCGATGCCGCGTCCCATCCAGTACCCCGTCAGAAAACCGGCCGGAACCGCCCAGATCAGACTGCGCAGCACCCAGTCGCCCAACCAGCCGGGGTTACCCTCGTGTTGCAGCAGGAGCAGGCCAAGGATCACGAACGGAAACGCGATCCCGTCATTGAGCCCGGCCTCACCGGAGAGGCCGAAGCGCACGCTGTCGTCATCCCGCGCGTCGTTGACCTGGACCAGCGCGGCGAGCACCGGATCGGTGGGGGCCAGGATCGAGCCGATCAGCACTGACGCGCCCCATGACAATTGCAATGCGTAATGCAGCAACAGGCAGACGCCGACAATGGTCAGCAGCATCACCGGGCCGGCCAGGCCGACCGCAATCCGCCAGTTTTTATGCTTGAGGGGCGAGCGCAATTTCAGGCCGCAGACAAACAGCGAAAAGAGCACCGCGACTTCCGTCAGATGCTCCATCCAGATCGAAGCGTCAGCGGTGTCCAGTTTCAACAGCCCGAACCCGGCCGGGCCGATGGCAGCGCCCAGCACCAGGCACACCGCCGACGTGGTCACCGGCATCCATCGCAGGTAGGACGAGGTCAGCGCCAGCGTCAGGAGTACAGCACCCAACACGGCCACCCATAAAATGAAACTCATGCTCGGTTCTCGTTGGGGGTGGACCGCGTTTGTTGGCCTCTGCGGATCAACCGACCGTGGCGCGCAGGTATTCAGGCGTCAGCACGTTGAACCACAGCAGAATCATCTCTACCAGAATAGTCACCAATACCAGGAGCCCGACGCCCCAGACGCACGCCGCATTCAGCAGGCCTTGTTCCTTGCGCTCGTGCATGAACGTCGGCAAGCCGACGAACAGCAAAAACGTCGAATAAGCCGAAGCAGCCATCAACACAATGATTGCCAGCCAGCGACTCGGGTACAGCCCGGCAATCCCTGCCAGGAAAAACGGCGTCGCGGTATACGCCGCAAAACCGATGCATTGATTGATGGTCGGACGCGCGTCGAAGGTGCGCGACATCCAGCGGATGAATCCCCCCATCAACGCCACGCCGGCGATGATGGTGACGTACAGCAGCACGCAGAGTTGCAACGCACTTTGGGTACTGAGTTTGACGGTTTCGTTCTCGGCCAGGCTCCAGCCGACATAGGTGGTGCCGATGAACAGGCAGACGGCGGGGATCAAGGCGAGCAGCAGCAAATGCGCGAGGTAATGGCGCGGATGTGCTTCCTCCTCCCGGCGAATATCCGTCCAGGCGAAATTGGGCTGGGTGAACAGTTTGACGATAGGTGCGGACATGACGACCTCCTCGAACGGCCCGTGATGGGGGCCTAAACGTATTGAGGGGAGAGATTTGTCAGGGGTTCATTTTTTCGCGACTTCGCGGAATGACGTGTAGCCGTTGGCGCAGCTTGTGGCGAGGGGGGCAAGCCCCTCGCCACAAGGCTGCTGCTATTACAGCGGGCGGTCACAACATCGGTTTACCGCCGGTCACGCCGTAGCGCTGGCCGGTGATGTAGCTGGCCTCGTCCGACGCCAGCAGCACGTAAATCGGCGCCACTTCCACCGGTTGGCCCGGCCGGCCCAGCGGGGTGTGCGCGCCGAAGTTCTGCACCTCTTCATCGGGCATGGTCGAGACGATCAGCGGTGTCCAGATCGGCCCCGGCGCCACGCTGTTCACCCGAATGTTTTTCGGCCCGAGCATCTGCGCCAGGCCACCGGTGAAGTTGGCGATGGCACCCTTGGTCGTGGCGTAGGCCAGGAGGGTGGGCTTGGGCATGTCCGAGTTGACCGAACTGGTGTTGATGATCGAACTGCCGGCCTTCATGTGCTTGAGCGCGGCCTGGCAGATCCTGAACATGGCGGTGATGTTGACGTCGAAGGTCATCACCCATTCTTCGTCCGGGATGTCTTCGAAGTGTTCGTGCGTCATCTGGAAGGCGGCGTTGTTGACCAGAATATCAATCCGCCCGAAGCGTTCGACTGTCTTGTCCACCAGGGCCTGGCATTGCGCTTTCTGCGCGATGTCGCCGGGCAGCAGCACGCACTGACGTCCGGCCTGTTCGACCCAACGTGCGGTTTCCTGCGCGTCTTCATGTTCATTGAGGTAGGCAATCGCGACATCGGCGCCTTCACGGGCGAAGGCGATGGCGACCGCACGGCCGATGCCGCTGTCGGCCCCGGTGATCAGGGCGATCTTGCCATCCAGCCGGCCCGAGCCTTTGTAGCTTTTTTCGCCGCAGTCTGGAAACGGGTCCATTTTCTTTTGGGAGCCTGGGACAGGTTGGCCTTGTTTGGGGAAGGGTGGTCTTGGGTAGTCAGTCATGGCAAATCTCCGATCTCGGGGCACAGGATTCAAAGGGTTGACCCTGATGTTTTGCCTTGAGTTCGGTTGGATTCAGGTGGGTGCACAAAACCCCGAATCCGGGTAAATCCAGTGTAGGAGCGAAGCTTGCTCGCGAAGGCGGTGTGTCAGTCATACATGTGTCAACTGGCACACCGCCTTCGCGAGCAAGCTTCGCTCCTACAGGGGGATTTGTCGTGTTGTCAGGCCTTGAGGTTGAGCAAACTACGCGCCATGCGTGCCAAGCCTTCTTCGAGCAATGCCCGTGGGCAGCCGAAGTTCAGACGCACGAACTGGCGGTTGTTGTCGCCGAAATCCAGGCCGGGGCTGAGGCCGACCTTGGCCTGGTCGAGGAAGAACTGCTGCGGATTGTCCAGCCCCAGGGCGGAGCAATCGAGCCATGCCAGATACGTCCCCTGCGGGATATTCATCGTCACGCCCGGCAAGCGCGTGCGAACCGCTTCCACCAGGTAATCCCGATTGCCTTGCAGGTACGCCGTCAACCCGGCCAGCCACGGGCCGCCTTCGCTGTAGGCAACGCGAGTGGCTTCCATTCCCAGCGGGTTGACGCTGTCGACCATGCCGCAACGGGCATGATTGACCCGCGCACGCACCGCCGAGTCTTGAATAATCATGAAGGAGGTTTTAAGACCGGCAATGTTGTAAGCCTTGCTCGCCGACATCAAGGTGATGGTGCGCTGGGCGATCTGCGGGCTGAGCGATGCCGTGGGAATGTGCACGCGCCCGTCGAAGCACAACTCGGCGTGGATTTCGTCGGAGATGATCCACGCGTTGTGTTCCAGGCAAATGTCCGCCAGCGCTTGCAGTTCTTCCCGCGGGAAAACCTTGCCCAGCGGATTGTGCGGGTTGCTCAGCAGCAGCGCGCCGCCGCCGGTCAGTGCCTGGCTCAAGGCCGCAAGCGGCGTGTCATACGTGCCGTCAGCCAACGCGTCGAATTCCAGTTCAACCTTGTTCAAGCCCCAATGACCTGGCGCATGACGCAGCGGCGGGTAGTTCGGCACCTGGACCACGACGTTTTGTTGCGGCTCGATCAGCGCCTTCAGGGCCATGTTGAAACCCGACTCCACACCCGGCAGGAAGATCAGTTCCTCCGGCAAGACGCGCCAGGCGTATTTGTTCCAGAGGTCGGCGACGATGGCAGCGCGCAAATCGTCCTGAGGCACGCTGTAGCCGACCATCGGGTGTTCCAGGCGTTTACGCAGGGCCTCAAGGATGACCGGCGGCGCGGCGAAATCCATGTCGGCGACCCACATCGGCAACACGTCGGCCGGGTAGCGGCTCCACTTGGTACTGCCGGTGTTGTGGCGGTCGAACACCTGATCAAAATCGAAGGTCATGCTCAGTCTCATAAAAAGCGGGGTTGAACGTGGCGCCATGATAAACGCCAAGCCCCTGCGGGAGCGAGACGGTAATCGCCCAAACAACACAAACCCCTGTGGGAGCGAGCCTGCTCGCGATGGCGTCAGCTCATTCAACATCTATGCAAACTGACCCACCGCTATCGCGAGCAGGCTCGCTCCCACAGGGTTATGCGTGATGGCTGGCATTTGGGCACTGCCCGATGGTCGGTTTTCAGGCAGTCAGTTCTCCCATTGTCTAGAGTTCAAAGTGTCGGTAGCCACGCTGCCGGCACCGTGATCGTCCAGAAAAACCCGGCAAAAGTACCGGGTCTCCACCTGATCAGGAGTGCACGATGGACCTCAACCGTCGTCAGTTCTTCAAGGTCGCCGGTATCGGCCTTGCGGGCTCGAGCCTCGGCGCGCTGGGCATGCTGCCTACGCCTGCCTTTGCCGAGCAGGTACGCCATTTCAAACTCGCCCACACCCATGAAACCCGCAACACCTGCCCGTACTGCTCGGTCGGCTGCGGGTTGATCATGTACAGCCAGGGCGATAACGCCAAAAACGTCGCGCAAAGCATCATCCACATCGAAGGCGACGCAGACCACCCGGTCAACCGCGGCACCCTGTGCCCCAAAGGCGCCGGCCTGCTGGACTTCATTCACAGCCCCGGGCGCCTGCAATATCCGCAGGTGCGCAAACCCGGCAGCACCGAGTGGACGCGCATCTCCTGGGATGAGGCACTGGATCGCGTTGCCGACCTGATGAAGGCCGACCGCGACGCCAACTTCATCGAGAAGAACGACAAGGGCCAAACGGTGAACCGCTGGCTGACTACCGGTTTTCTCGCAGCCTCGGCGGCGTCCAACGAAGCGGGTTATATCACCCACAAGGTCATTCGCAGTCTCGGCATGCTGGGGTTCGATAACCAGGCGCGTGTCTGACACGGCCCGACGGTGGCAAGTCTTGCCCCGACGTACGGCCGTGGTGCCATGACCAATCACTGGACCGATATCGCCAACGCGAATCTGATCCTGGTGATGGGCGGCAACGCAGCAGAAGCGCACCCGTGCGGTTTCAAATGGGTGACCGAAGCCAAGGCGCATAACAAGGCGCGCTTGATCGTGGTCGATCCGCGTTTTACCCGGACCGCCTCGGTGGCCGACTATTACGCGCCGATTCGCACCGGCACCGACATCGCCTTCATGGGCGGGTTGATCAATTACCTGCTGAACGAGGACAAAATCCAGCACGAATACGTGCGCAACTACACCGACGTGTCGTTTATCGTCAAAGCGGGGTACGGCTTCGAGGACGGCATCTTCAGCGGTTACGACGCGGCCAAACGTGTGTATACCGACAAATCCGGCTGGGGGTACGAATTGGGCCAGGACGGTTTCGTCAAAACCGACCCGAGCCTGCAAGACCCGCACTGCGTGTATCAGCTGATGAAGCAGCATTACAGCCGCTACAACATCGAACTGGCGAGCCAGATTTGCGGTATGCCGGTTGATGCCATGCAGAAGATCTGGGAAGAAATCGCCACCTGCTCGCAACCGGGCAAGACCATGACGATTCTCTACGCGCTGGGCTGGACCCAGCACTCGATCGGTTCGCAAATCATCCGCAGCGCGGCGATGGTGCAACTGCTGTTAGGCAACGTCGGCATGCCGGGCGGGGGCGTCAATGCCTTGCGCGGGCACTCCAACATCCAGGGCTTGACCGACCTCGGCTTACTGTCCAACGCACTGCCGGGCTACCTGACCCTGCCGAACGACGCCGAGCAGGATTACACCGCCTACATCACCAAGCGCACGCAAATGCCGTTGCGTCCGGGGCAGCTGTCCTACTGGCAGAACTACAGCAAATTCCACGTCAGCCTGATGAAGGCCTGGTACCGCGACAACGCCACGCTGGAGAACAACTGGGCTTACGACTATTTGCCGAAACTGGACATTCCCAACTACGACATCCTCAAAGTGTTCGACCTGATGGGCCAGGGCAAGGTCAACGGCTATATGTGCCAGGGGTTCAACCCCATCGCGGCGCTGCCTGACAAGAATCGCGTCATGGCGGCCCTGGCCAAGCTCAAATGGCTGGTGGTGATGGACCCGCTGTCCACTGAAACCTCGGAGTTCTGGCGCAATGTCGGGCCGTACAACGATGTGGAAACCGCCGGTATCCAGACCGAAGTGATTCGCCTGCCCACCACCTGTTTCGCCGAGGAGGACGGCTCGCTGGTCAACAGCAGCCGCTGGCTGCAATGGCACTGGAAAGGCGCCGATGGCCCGGGCGAGTCGCGCACCGACGTGCAGATCATGAGCGAACTGTTCCTGCGGCTGCGCCAGCGCTATCAAGCCAAGGGCGGGGCTTATCCCGACCCGATCCTCAAACTGTCGTGGCCGTACAAGATCGCCGATGAACCCTCGCCGGAAGAACTGGCGCGAGAAATCAACGGAACGGCCGTCACCGACTACGCCGACGCCACGGGCGCGACAATCAAGGCGAATGCGCAACTGGCCGGGTTTGGCCAGCTCAAGGACGACGGCAGCACGGCGTGCGGCTGCTGGATTTTCTGCGGCAGCTGGACCGAGGCGGGCAATCAGATGGCCCGGCGGGACAACAGCGACCCCTACGGCATGCACCAACATCAGGGCTGGGCCTGGTCCTGGCCGGCCAACCGACGGATTCTCTACAACCGCGCTTCGGCCGACCCGCAAGGCAAGCCATGGGACGAGAAAAAGCGCCTGGTGTGGTGGAACGGTAAAGCCTGGGGCGGCACTGATGTGCCGGACTTCAAGGCCGACTCGCCGCCGGAAGCCGGGATGAATCCGTTCATCATGAACCCCGAAGGCATCGCGCGGTTCTTCGCCGTCGACAAGATGAACGAAGGCCCATTTCCCGAGCACTACGAGCCGTTCGAGACGCCGATCGGCATCAACCCGCTGCACCCGCAAAACAAGAAAGCCACCAGTAACCCGGCGGCACGGATCTTCGATTCGGTGTGGGATTCCCTCGGCGTGGCCAAAGACTATCCGTATGCGGCGACCAGCTACCGGCTGACCGAGCATTTCCACTTCTGGAGCAAGCACTGCAAGCTCAACGCGATTTCCCAACCCGAGCAATTCGTCGAGATTGGTGAAGTGCTGGCCAAGGAGAAAGGCATTGTCGCCGGCGACCGGGTCCGGGTCAGTTCCAAGCGCGGGCACATCGAAGCGGTGGCGGTGGTGACCAAGCGGATTCGTCCGCTGCAGGTCAACAATCAGGTGGTGCACCAGATCGGTATCCCGCTGCACTGGGGCTTTACCGGTCTCACGCGCCACGGTTACCTGACCAACACCCTGGTGCCGTTCCTCGGCGATGGCAACACACAGACCCCGGAATCCAAGTCATTCCTGGTCAACGTGGAGAAAGTCTAAATGGCCAGCCAAGACATCATCGCCCGTTCGGCCACCACCACCGTGCCGTCCTCGGTGCGCAACCAGGAGGAAGTGGCCAAGCTGATCGACACCACCAAGTGCATCGGTTGCAAGGCCTGCCAGGTCGCCTGCTCGGAATGGAACGAGTTGCGCGACGAGGTCGGCCACAACCTCGGCACCTACGACAACCCGCAAGACCTCAGCGCAGAAACCTGGACCCTGATGCGCTTCACCGAGCATGAAACCGATGCCGGCAACCTGGAATGGCTGATTCGCAAGGACGGCTGCATGCACTGCGCCGAGCCGGGTTGCCTGGCGGCGTGCCCGAGCCCGGGGGCGATCATCAAGCACGCCAACGGCATCGTCGATTTCGATCAGGACCATTGCATCGGTTGCGGCTATTGCATCACCGGCTGCCCGTTCAACATTCCGCGGATCTCGCAAAAGGATCACAAGGCCTATAAATGCACCTTGTGTTCAGACCGGGTGGAAGTGGGGCTGGAACCGGCCTGCGTGAAAACCTGCCCGACCGGCGCCATCGTGTTCGGCAGCAAGGAAGACATGAAAGAACACGCCGCCGAACGCATCGTCGACCTGAAAAGCCGCGGCTTCGATCACGCCGGCCTGTACGACCCCGAAGGCGTGGGCGGTACGCACGTCATGTACGTGCTGCATCACGCCGACACGCCGACGCTGTACGCCGGTTTGCCGGGCAGCCCGACGATCAGCCCGCTGGTGGAATTGTGGAAAGGCGTGAGCAAACCCTTGGGCTTGCTGGCCATGGGCCTGGCGGTGCTGGCCGGGTTCTTCCATTACGTGCGCGTCGGGCCGCAAGTGGTTGAAGAAGATGAATTGCCGCCGCTCAACGACCCGGCCGTGCATGAAGTCGATCCGTCGGTGCATACCTTTGATCCGCGTGGGGAGGACAGACCATGATCCGCAGACAGATCCTGCGCTACACCCCAAACCAGCGCACCAATCACTGGCTGGTGGCGATCCTGTTTTTCACGGCCGCGCTGTCAGGCCTGGCGCTGTTTCACCCGGCGTTGTTCTGGCTAAGCCACCTGTTCGGCGGCGGGCCGTGGACACGCATCCTGCACCCGTTCCTGGGGGTGGCGATGTTTGTGCTGTTCCTCGGCCTGGTGATCCAGTTCTTTCGGGCGAATTTCTTTATCAGCAATGACCGGTTGTGGCTCCGGCGCGTCGGGCGGGTGATCCGCAATGAAGAGGAGGGTGTGCCGCCGATCGGCAAGTACAACCCGGGGCAGAAGCTGCTGTTCTGGATCTTGCTGCTGTGCATGCTGGTGTTGCTGTTCAGCGGGTTGGTGATCTGGCGTGCGTATTTCAGCGAATACTTCGGCATCACCTCGATTCGCTGGGCGATGCTGCTTCACGCGTTGGCGGGATTTTTGCTGGTGTTGAGCATCATTGTCCACATCTATGCCGGCCTCTGGATCAAAGGCTCGGCCAGCGCCATGGTGCATGGCGGGGTTAGCCGCGCCTGGGCGAAGAAGCACCATGAGCTCTGGTATCGGGAAGTGACCCGGGACGAGCACCCTGAGCGGCCGATCAGCAAAAAAGGATAAGCCCTTTGGCAACCATTCTTGAGCCTGGAGAGATCGAAGCGGCGGCGGGTTCTCCGCCGTTCCTGCACCTGCCACCGAACAACCTGTTCGCGTTGCGGGCGCTGCGCCTGGAAAAACTGGCAGACGGGCACCCACTGGCCGATTACTTGCGGCTGGTGGCGGACCTGTGCCGCGTTCAGCAGGACCTGTTGGACAATCCACCTGACTCGGCGCCACTCGATCCCGAGCGTCTGCGAATGTGCCAGCAACACGGTCTGCCACCGTTCGCCGCCGACAGCCTGGTGCGCGAAGACACCTGGCTCGCGTATCTCGACGCCTTGTTGCAGCGGTATTCGCCACCACCAGACTCCGCCGTCGAGAAAGCCATCGCGTCCTTGCGCAATGCCAACAGCGGGCAACGCAAAGCCTGGGCGATCGCACTGGTCAGCGGCCAGTATTCGCTGCTGCCGGCGGCGCTGGTGCCCTTTCTTGGCGCAGCGTTGCAGGCCGCGTTCAGTCATTGGCTGCTGCACACGCCGAAGCTTGCGCTCAAACCCGGCGACAGCCTAAACCAATGCCCGGCCTGTGGTTCGCCGGCCATGGCCGGGGTCATTCGCCATCGCGGCAAACACAACGGTTTGCGTTATCTGGTGTGCTCGTTATGTGCCTGCGAATGGCACGTGGTGCGGGTCAAATGCGTGTACTGCGAACAAAGCAAAGGCCTGGAATACGTCAGCCTCGATGACGACCGCCATGCCGCCAATCAGGCGCCGCTGCGCGCCGAAACCTGCCCCGGCTGCCACAGCTACCTGAAACTGCTGTACCTGGAAAACGACGCCGAGGCAGAAGCGCTCTCGACCGACCTGACCAGCCTGATGCTGGACATGCGTCTGGAACAGGAGGGTTACGTGCGCCCGGCACCGAATCTTCTGCTCGCACCGGGAGGCGATTAAGCACAACGGCTACACTCAGGCGCGACAGTTAACGTTTGCGGGAGCGCCTGATGCCTGCCAGATCCGCCAGCCCAGCCTTGCGGCTGCCTTCCATCGACAGTTTGCTGCGCCATCCGGCGTGCCTGCCATTGACCGAGCGCTATGGGCGTGACGCGCTGCTGGCCAGCCTGCGGCAGTTGCTGGATGACCTGCGCGAACCGGTACTGTCAAGCCAACTCGACGCCGTTGAAATCACCCCCGAAGTCTTGGCTGGCAGAGCGGGCGAGCGCCTGGATCTCCAGCATCGCAGCCAGGTACGCCGGGTGTTCAACCTGACCGGCACGGTGCTGCACACCAACCTTGGTCGCGCGTTATTGCCAGACGAAGCCATCGAAGCGGTGCAAAGGGCCGCTCGCTATCCGCTCAATCTCGAATTCGACCTGCAAAGCGGCAAGCGCGGCGACCGTGACGACCTGATCGAAAGCCTGATCCGTGAACTGACCGGTGCCGAAGCCGTGACCGTGGTCAACAATAACGCCGCTGCCGTGCTGCTGACGCTCAACAGCCTGGGCGCGCGCAAGGAAGGGATCATTTCCCGGGGCGAGCTGATCGAAATCGGCGGCGCCTTCCGCATTCCCGACATCATGGCCCGGGCCGGCGTCAAACTGCACGAAGTCGGCACCACCAATCGCACCCACGCCCGGGATTACGAGGCGGCGATTGGCCCGCGCAGTGGCCTGCTGATGCGGGTGCATGCGAGCAATTACGCCATTGAAGGCTTCACCGCTCGGGTGCCGACGGCCGAATTGGCTGAATTGGCGCACAAGCACGGGCTGCCACTGCTCGAAGACCTTGGCAGCGGCAGTCTGCTGGACCTGACCCGCTGGGGCTTGCCCGCCGAACCCACGGTGCGCCAGGCGCTGATCGATGGCGCGGACATCGTCACCTTCAGCGGCGACAAGTTACTCGGCGGTCCACAGGCCGGGTTGATCGTCGGCCGCAAAGACTTGATCGCGAAGATCAAGAAGAACCCGCTCAAACGTGCGTTGCGGGTCGACAAACTGACCCTGGCAGCCCTCGAAGCGGTGTTGAGTCTGTACCGCAATCCCGATCAACTGGCCGAACGACTACCGAGCCTGCGCCTGCTGACCCGACCGCAGGCCGACATTCTTGCGCAAGCCGAACGTCTGCAACCGTCATTGGCGCAGGCCTTGGGCGATGGCTGGAGCGTCAGCGCAGTGGCGGCGCTGGGCATGATCGGCAGCGGCAGCCAACCGGTGGCTCGCCTGCCGAGCGCGGCGTTGTGCCTGCGCCCGTTGGTGAGTAAACGCCTGCGCGGCCGGCATTTACTGGGGCTGGAGGCCGCGTTCCGTCAGCTGGCCATTCCGGTGCTAGGCCGGATTGACGACGACGCGCTGTGGCTGGACCTGCGCCAACTGGACGACGAAGCCGCGTGGCGGGCGCAACTCGATCAATTGCAGGTGCCAGGGTGATTGTCGGCACCGCCGGTCATATCGACCACGGCAAGACGGCGTTGCTCCAGGCATTGACTGGCCAGGCCGGCGACCGTCGCCGGGAAGAACGCGAACGCGGCATGACCATCGACCTCGGTTATCTCTATGCCGCATTGGAACCGGGCGCTGCATTGACCGGTTTTATCGACGTACCGGGACATGAGCGCTTCACTCACAACATGCTGGCCGGAGCCCAGGGCATCGATCTGGTATTGCTGGTAGTGGCGGCGGATGACGGCGTCATGCCCCAGACCCGCGAACATCTGGCAATCGTCGAACTGCTGGGCATCCCTCGGGCGCTGGTGGCGATCAGCAAATGCGACCGGGTCGATCCGGCCCGCGTGCAGGCCGTGCGCGAACAAATCGAAAGTTTGCTGGCGCCCGGGCCGTATGCCGGCGCGCCGCAGATTGCCCTGTCGAGCGTGACCGGGGAGGGCGTCGAGACGTTGCGTCTGGCCTTGCTGGATGCGCAGCGTGATGTGCTGCAACGCAGCACCCGCGGCGGTTTTCGTCTGGCGATTGATCGTGCGTTCAGCGTGGCCGGGGCCGGTATCGTGGTGACCGGCACGGCGCTGTCCGGGCAGGTTGCCGTGGGCGATACGCTGATGCTCGGTCCGTTGGGCAAACCCGTGCGCGTGCGTGGCTTGCATGCGCAAAACCAGGCCGCAGAGATTGGGGTTGCGGGTCAGCGAGTGGCGCTGAACCTGAGTGCCGAGCGCTTGGCACTGGAGCAGATTCACCGTGGCCACTGGCTGGTGTCCGAATGGCTCTACGCACCGACCCAGCGCCTGGACATCGACATGCGGTTGCTGGCCAGCGAAGCCAAGGCGTTCGAGCATTTTCAAACGGTGCATGTTCACCTGGGGACGCAGGATGTCACGGGGCGAGTGGCGCTGTTGGAAGGTGCCAGCGTTGCGCCGGGTGACCGGATGTTCGCGCAAATCCTGCTGAATGCGCCGGTGCAGGCGGTGAAGGGCGATCCGTTGATTCTGCGTGACCAGAGCGCTCAACGAACCCTCGGCGGTGGCCGGGTGCTCGACCCGTTCGCCCCGACCCGACACCGTCGCAGCCCCGAGCGATTGGCGCAGCTGCAGGCACTCGCCACCCGCAATGCGCTGGAAGACGTGCTGCCTGCGTTATTGCTGAACAGCGAAACCGGGCTCGACCCGCGACGCCTGGAGCGTCAGTTCAACCGGCCGCGTGACACCTGGGTCCTGCCCGCCAATATCCGTTTGATCGATACCCGCCAAGGCCCCTTGCTGTTCAGCGCTGACCGTTGGGAAGCGCTGAAAGCGCCATTGCTGGGGCATCTGGCTCGTTTCCACCAGCTCGAACCGGACCAGATGGGCCCCGACCGGGATCGCTTGCGGCGCTTCGCCGGGACATCTTTGGATCGGCCGACTTTCATCAGCCTGGTCGACGAATTACTCACCAGCGGCGCCATGCTGGCCAGCGGGCCGTGGCTGCATTTGCCCGAGCATCAGGTGCGCTTGAGCGAAGAGGACGAAGCGTTGTGGCGGCAGCTGCAACCGTTGTTCGAACAGGCCGGATTCAATGCCCCATGGGTACGCGACCTTGGCCATGACGAAGTGACGGTGCGCCTGCTGCTGCGAAAAATGGCGAGGCTGGGGCTGGTGCATCAGGTCGTCCGCGACCTGTTCTACACCGAAACAGTCATTCGCCGATTGGCGGCTATGCTTGTGCAACTGGCCGCGCAGAACCCGGTGATTCAGGTCACGGCGTTTCGCGATGCTGTGGGCCTGGGGCGCAAGCGCAGCATCCAGATCCTTGAATACTTCGACCGGCTGGGCCTGACCCGACGCTTTGGCGACAAGCGCCATCTGCGGCTCGACAATGCCCTGGCCCAGCCATCAGGAAACTGACTTCAAGGAAGGCAATCGCGCCCGGTGGCGCGGCCGGGCTTCAAACCCGGTTGGGGACGGCATCCGTTCCCGGGCAGGTTCGACTCCGGCTGCCTTCCGCCATTTCTCTTCATAGATGCCCGAAATTCAGCGGGTACTGAACGACCACGTACACCCGGTCAATATCATCGCCGGCCTGCGCCGCGTTGGCCCGATGCGAGACATGGGACAGTTGCAGCGATAACCCCTTGGCCGCGCCGGACTGCACGATGTAGCGCAGGTCGATGTCGCGCTCCCAATGCCGGCCGCCATCGCCTTGTTGTGGCACGTATTCACCGATGGACTCATCGAAAGGGTTGTAGGCGCCGCCCTTGGGCGCACGGGTGCCGTCGATCCGGCTGCCCATGACGTAACGGGTCATGAAATTCAGGCCAGGTATGCCGAAGGTGCTCAAATCGAGGTCGTAGCGTGCCTGCCATGAGCGTTCGTGGGCGCCGTTGAAATCGGCGTACTTGATCGAGTTGGCGAGGTAGATCGAGTCGCCGCCGACAAAATCGAACGGCGTATCGCCATTGATTTTTTGATAGGCCAGGGTGAAGGCGTGGGCATCGACGGTGTACTTGCCCGACAGGCTGAACGCGGTGTTGTCGATGGCGCCGGCCAGCGCTTTGCCGGTGTCTTGCGTGTGGTAGAGATTGGCGTCGAGGAACACCCCGGGCTGGTTCAGGTGCAGGTTGGCGTAGTACTGATGCCAGGTGTCGCTGAGTTCTGAGGCATAGAGCGCGCCGCCGACGGGGCGTTGGGTGAATAAGTCAGCGCCCAGAAACGTAATGCCTCCGGCTTCGGTGTTGGCGCCGTAGCCGTAGAAATTGCCTTTGCTCGAAGAATTGTCCTGGTTTTTGAACGCGGTGAAATGCCCGGCCAGCAGATTCACGTCATCGATTTCGCGGCTGTTCAATAGAAAGCCTGTGGCGTATTCCGGTTGCAAGCGTTTGTCCGCGGTGTCGAACACCGGGGTTTCCACCATCATTTCACCGAACGCCAAGGTGGTTCGCGAGGCTCTGATTTTCAGTGCGCCGCCGCCACTGGAATAGTTGTCTTCGCTACGGCCGTCATCATTCACGGGCAGCAATCCGGTCCCGGAATGACCTTTGCCGCCATCCAGCTTCAATCCCAGAAAGGCGTGGGCGTCGAGGCCTAAGCCGAGCGTGCCGGGTGTGAATCCAGATTCAAAAGTGCTGATAAAGCCTTGAGCCCACTCGGCTTTATAGCTTTTACCTGTCGGCGAAGGGGACCGGTAGTCGCTGTTGAGGTAGAAGTTGCGGCTTAGCACGTCAAGCGCCGCGCCATCCAGAAACCCTTGTGCGGGTTCATCCGCCCATGCTGTTCCGGCGAACAGCACCGACAACCAAAAGGGCAACCGGATACGCAGGTCTTGCTTGCCAAACTTCATCATCAATCACCACGCAGCAGCGACTGCGGAGGGTCCGCAGTCGCTCGCTTTTCAGAGGAGGACCGCTTAATGGCCTTCCGAGGCACCGAACATTGTTTTGGCGTAGATCAGGCCAAGACCGTAGGAGCCACCGTTGGCAATCGAGGTTTTCACGGTTTCTTCATAGGTTTCGGTACGTGCCCAGTCGCGTTGCAGTTCGAGCAGGTATTGCAGCGAGGTCATTGGACGGGCGCCGATCTGGATCATGCGCTGCATGGCCATTTCATGGGCTTCGGTGCTGACGTCGCCACAGGCGTCGGCAATCACGTAGACCTCAAAACCCTGGTCGATGGCCGACAGCGCCGGGCCGACGATGCACACCGAGGTCCACAGGCCGGCGAGGACGATTTTCTGTTTGCCGAATTTGTTGACTTCGACGGCGATGCGCTCGTCTTCCCAGGTGTTCATGCTGGTGCGGTCGATGACGTTGTGTTCCGGAAACACCGACTTGATTTCGTCGAAGATCGGCCCGGAAAAGCTCTTCTCGGCGACAGTGGTCAGGATGGTCGAGACTTTGAAGCCGCGCGCGGCCTTGGCCACGAGGGCGGCGTTGTTGCGCAGGGTGACGGCGTCGATCGACTTGGTCGCGAAGGACATCTGCGATTGGTGATCAATCATGATCAGGGTGTGGTCGGTCGGGGTCAGCAGGGTTTTGCCGGGAGCAGCTTTGGCGATGGCCATGGCGAGGTCCTTACGGGTGAGTGAGGAGGCCATGGTTGCGCAGATTCAGGCGGGAATATTGAAGCGATGTGCTGTGTTTGGTTATTTGCGAGGACGCCTGAAGAACGGCCCCGCGCAATATCGGTCAGTGCGCGGGGCTGTCGGTCATTGCATCACATAACGCCCGGGTGCCGATTCCAGCGCCGGGAAGTTCGCGTTGCCGATGTGCGACACCGAAGGCTGACGCTCGCCGGCCTGGTCTGCCAGCCAGACAAACCAGTCATTCCACCAGCTGCCGGCCTGTTCCTGGGCATTCATGAACCAGGTGTCGGGATCCTTCGACACTCGATTGTTGGTCCAGTAATGGCGTTTTTCCCTGGCCGGCGGGTTGATCACCCCGGCGATGTGCCCTGAGGCACCCAGCACAAAGCGCTTGGTCCCGGAGAGCAATTGGGTGCTGGCGTAAGCGCTGCGCCACGGCACGATGTGATCGTCGTGGGTGGCGAGGATGTACGCCGGTGCATCGATGGCGCGCAGGTTGAGCTTGACCCCGCAGCAGTCCAGCTCACCTGATTTCAGGTCGTTCTGCAGGTAGGTGTGACGCAGATACCAGCAGTACATCGGCCCCGGAAGGTTGGTGCTGTCGTTGTTCCAGAACAGCAAGTCGAGGGGGATGGGTTTCTGGCCCTTGAGGTATTTGTCGACGTTGTAGTTCCACCACAAATCATTCGGGCGCAGCAGCGAGAAGGTGTTGCCCATGTCCTCGCCCTTGAACAGGCCGATGGGGCCCTCCTGACCGCCGATGGTGCGCTCGCGGTAGGCCACCAGTTGTTCGTCGACGAAGATGTCGATGGGGCCGGTGTCGAGGTAATCGAGGAAGGTGGTCAACAGGCTCACGCTGCCAATGTCCTTGTCGCCGCGCGCCGCCAGTACCGCCAGCGCCGAACTCAACAGCGTGCCGCCGATGCAGAACCCCACGCAATTGGGGCGTTGATCGCCGCTGATCTCGCGGGTCACTTGCAGGCCTTTGATGATGCCGGTGTCGATCAGGTCATCCCAGGTGGTGCCGGCGTGCGCCTGATCGAAGTTGCGCCACGACATCAGGAACACCGGGTGGCCTTGTTGCAGCAGATGGCGAACCATCGAGTTGTCCGGGCGCAGGTCGAGGATGTAGTACTTGTTGATCGACGGCGGGACGATGAACACCGGGCGCCGGTACTGGGTTTCGCTTTGCGGGTAGTACTGAATCAACTGGAACAGTTCGTTCTCGAACACCACTTCGCCGGGGGTGTTGGCCAGGTCCACGCCGACCTTGAAAGCGCCGCTGTCGCACTGACGCATCTTGCCTTCTTGCAGGTCGCTGGCCAGGTGCAACAGGCCGGTGAACAGGCTGCCGCCCTGAGTGTCGACGACGCGTTGCAAGGCATCGGGGTTGCTCGCCAGAAAGTTGCTGGGCGCCCCGGCGGCAATCGCTTGCTCCACCAGATACAGCAGACGCTGGCGGGGTTTCTTGTCTTTGATCGGCAGTTTATCGAGCAGCTTCAGCAGAAAACCGGCATTGAGCAGGTAGAACGCCGCGAGGGAGCCGAACAGCGGTGTGCTCCAGTTGCCACTGGAAAAACGTCGATCTTCAAAGGAAAACGGCTGGCCGGTCAGCAGCCGCTGGCCCAGATCACCCCATTGGGTTTGATACTCGGCTTGCAGGCTTTCCAGTGTGGTGCGTGGCAGGTCAAACCACTTCTCGTATTCCTGGCCGGTGAACCAAGGATTGGTGCTCACCCACAAGCGTAATTGTTGCACTGCAAAGGAGGCAATGAACGGGACCTGGCCTGACCAGAAGGTGTTGAAGGTGTGCGCGTTATTGTCCATGGAACTCCTTGCCCACATCGGTAAACCGGGCAGAAAAAAACCGCGGTGCCGCCATTCGGCACCGCGTCAGCAGTCAAGCAAGCAGTCCTGTGATTCTTGTTATCGTTCGATGACCAGGCTGACACCTTGGCCGCCACCGATGCACAACGTGGCCAGGCCTTTTTTGCCGTCACGGCGAATGAGCTCGTGCACCAGCGAGACCAGAATTCGCGCGCCCGACGCGCCGATCGGATGCCCCAACGCAATCGCGCCACCGTTGACGTTGACCTTGGCGGTGTCCCAACCCAGTTCCTTGCCAACCGCCAGTGATTGCGCGGCAAACGCTTCGTTGGCTTCGATCAGGTCGAGGTCGTCCAGGCTCCAGCCGGCTTTTTCCAGCACCAGACGGGTGGCCGGGACCGGGCCGATGCCCATGATCGACGGGTCGACGCCCGCACTGGCGTAAGCCTTGATGCGCGCCAGCACCGGCAAGCCGAGGGCCTGGGCCTTGGCGGCGCTGGCCAGCAGCAACACGGCGGCGCCATCGTTGAGAGTCGACGAATTGCCGGCGGTCACGCTGCCGTCTTTCTTGAACGCCGGTTTAAGGTTGCTCAACGCTTGCAGCGTGCCGCCCGGGCGCGGTTGTTCATCCGTGTCGAACACCAGCGTATCGCCCTTGCGCTGAGGGATCAGGATCGGGGTGATTTGCCCCTTGAAGTAGCCCGCTTCGATGGCGGCGGCTGCTTTCTGTTGCGAGGCGGCGGCGAAGGCGTCCTGATCTTCGCGGCTGACGCTGTACTGCGTGGCCAGATTCTCAGCGGTGATTCCCATGTGGTAGTCGTTGAAGGCATCCCACAAACCGTCCTGAATCACGCTGTCTTGCAACTGCGCATGACCCAGACGCAAACCGGTGCGTACCTTGGGCAGCACATAAGGCGCCAGGCTCATGTTTTCCTGACCGCCGGCAATCACCAGCTCGGCGTCGCCGCAGCGGATCGCCTGAACCGCCAGTTGCACAGCCTTGAGGCCCGAGCCGCAGACCTTGTTCAGCGTCAGGGCAGGGGTGGTGAAGGGCAGGCCGGCCTTGATTGCCGTCTGACGTGCCGGGTTTTGCCCCGAGCCTGCGGTGAGCACCTGGCCCAGAATCACTTCATCAATCTGCGTGCCGTCCAGGCCGGTTTCTTCCAGCAGACGGCGGATCACCGCTGCGCCCAGTTCAGTGGCTGGAATCGCGGACAAGGCCCCTTGAAAACTGCCGATGGCGGTACGTGTAGCGGCAACGATTACGACTTCGTTCATGCGTGACCTCATTAAGATGTTGTCGAGCGGGAGCAGGGCGTCCTTGCCCTGATCGGTCTACTGCATGTTCATGCCGCCGTTCACCGAGAAATCAGCGCCGGTGCTGTAGCCCGATTCATCGGAGGCCAGCCAGGCGACGATCGAGGCGATTTCTTCGGGTTGGCCGAGGCGCCCGACGGGGGTGGCGGCGATCATGGTGTCGAGGATGTCCGGGCGGATGGCCGCGGTCATGCTGGTCTGGATGTAACCCGGGGAGACGGTGTTGACGGTCACGCCCTTGCCGGACACTTCCCGCGCCAGGGCCATGGTGAAGCCATGGATGCCGGCCTTGGCCGCGCTGTAGTTGGTCTGGCCGAACTGGCCTCGTTGGCCGTTGATCGAGGAGATATTGATGACCCGTCCCCAGCCCTTGGCCAACATTCCTTCAATCACCTGCTTGGTGGTGTTGAACATGCCGCTCAAGTTGGTGCCGATCACGGCATTCCAGTCCTCGGGCGTTAGCTTGCGGAAGGAGGCATCCCGGGTGATGCCGGCGTTGTTGACCAGCACATCGATCGGGCCGAATTGTTCTCGCGCCATCTCGAAGGCCTTGCGCGTCGACTCCCAATCGGTGATGTCGCCGTAGATGCATTCGAACTGATAACCCGCCGCCAGTTGACCGGCAATCCAGTCGTTTTTGCGGGCGGAATCCGAGCTGCAACCGACGATGACTTTGAACCCTTCCTTGTACAGGCGCTGGCTGATCGCCGTACCAATCCCACCCATACCACCTGTGACCAACGCAATACGACCAAGCGACTTCATAAGCTCCGTTCCTCTTTTTTGTTTTGCGCTGCAAGATGGGCGATTGTTCGGTATTGGCGGGGGATGCGGAAGTGTTTGGAGGTGACGGGCTGGTGTCCAAAGGCGCCATGGCTGGTTTAGTTGCATCCGGGCGACGAATGGCCGGGAACAGTGGCGAAAAATGAGGATTACCTATACTGGGATCAATATTGGCAACGGAACCACTCGTTAATATTTGATTTATTTCAGATCAGTCACGGCTCCGGACAGGATGTCCGGTTCCACAGGTCATTGAGGACGCCATGTATAAAATGAGTTCAGGCTATGCCAGCGTGCTGGTCAATACGCTCTCGGCCCAAGGACTGGATGTTGCCAGTCTGTGTCGGGAGGCTGGACTAGACATTGACCTCGCGGACCAACCAGGTGCGTTTTGCGAGCGAAAGGCCATCTATCGACTCTGGGAGCTGGCCGCCAAGGCCTCGGGCGATCAGGACATTGGCTTGAGGGCCTATGGCAGTTTCCACCCCGGCAGCTTTCAGATCATCGGCTACACCATGATGTCCAGCCTGAATCTGAAAAACGCCCTCGAACGCCTGGTCCGTTTCAGTCCGCTGATTGGCACCGGGTTCAGCCTTTTCTTTACCGCCGAACAGCAACATTACCGGTTGTCCGGGCTCGATCATCAGCAGCAGGGTTCGGTCAAACCGCGCCAATACACCGATGCCGGGCTGGCGTCGTTGTTGGGGTTCTGCCGCAAGCTGGCGGGCGGCAACGCACCGCAACCCTTGAGCGTCGAATTCACCTATCCAGAACCCGAAGACACCACCGAGCATCGACGGCTGTTTGGCTGCAATCTGCAGTTCAACGCGCCTTACGACAGCATTTTGTTTGACGGGCAGGAATTGATGCGACCGTTGAGCATGGCCAACGAAACGCTGGCGGTGCTGCATGACAGTTTTGCCGAGGCGCAACTGGACCTGCTGTTTGGTTTTTGCATTGTCGGGCGAATTCGCGCGCTGATTACCGAGCGCCTGAGTCAGGGCCAGGGGCAATGCGACATGGAATCGATTGCGGCGGCCTTGAACATCAGCAAGCGAACGCTGCAACGAGCGCTGGAAAAGGAAGGGACACAGTTCAAGGACGTGCTGAGCGCGGTGCGCCGGCAACTCGCTGATTTCTACCTTCGCCATTCTCACTTCAACATGAAGCATGTCGCCTATCTCCTTGGCTTTCATGACCACAGCAGCTTCAACAAAGCCTGTAGCCGCTGGTTTGGCATGACGCCGGGGCAGTATCGGTCCGATGAATCGTTCGAGATCCAGGAAGCCGCGCCAGTGTGACGCGGTGAACTGCTCTAACATTTTGTCGACAACGAACCCCTGTGGGAGCGCGCTTTTGTGGCGAGGGAGCTTGCTCCCGCTGGGTCGCGAAGCGGCCCCAAAAGCTATGCGACTGCTTCGCAGCCGAGCGGGAGCAAGCTCCCTCGCCACACATATAGGCTCGCTCACACAAGTTACTCATCAGAGAGCAGGAGGTTTCTTCGCGGCTTTTTTGCCCTTCGCGGGTTTGCGCGTTTTTGTCAGCGTTCCCGGGGCAATCGGCTCAGCGACGACCACGGGGGCGCTTTGTTTGGCGGGCTCTGGTGCGACGACCGCGGTTTTCGGCTTGATCGGCTCCGGGGTTGTCGTCGGGGTTTCCTCCTCGACAACATCGGCTGCGCCCGGAGGTTGAGTCAGGTTGAACCCCGGCAGTGGCACGTCGAGCAGCGTGTGCAGCTCACACCAGAACGGATTGTCCGCGCCGCTGGTCAGCAGTTCCGGCAGCATATTGGCGACGGCGGCCAGCACTTGCTGGCGTTCTTCGACCTCGGCCAGCATCAGGGGCAGACTTTGCAGGCTTTCCTGCGGATGGGTGGCGACCAGCAGTTTTTGCAGGCGCAGGGTTTCGCGCAAGTCCAGCGGCTCGGCGCTGTAGTCCTGCAGCAGCACCTGCAATTGCAGGATGAGTTTCTCGACGCTTTGCTTGCCCGGTTCGTCGCTGTCGCGGCCCAGCAGGAACAGGATCCGGATCAAGGCTTCCATCAAGCCGCCGAGGGGCAGGGCGTCCTGAAGGCGGTCGATCAGGACTTTATCGTGCTGCTCGGCATGCGCCTGGAGATTGCGAGCCGGTACGTTGCCGGTAAGGCTATTGAGCACGCCATACACGCCGTAAAAGCTCATTTCCTGAGCGGCATCACGCAGGTCCCGATAGCCGTTCAAGGCATCCTGTATCTGGTTGGAAAACAATGCCTGCCAGGCCAGCAACGGATTGGACGGGTTTGCCGGCTGACGGTTCTTGCTCACCTGGGAGGCACTGCCTGCCAACCACCAGAGCGCCGGGTTCAAACTGTTCCACATCACCTGTTGCTGGTGAAACGGGTGGGCCTTGCGCATCAGCTCGGCGGTCGGCTCGTTGATCAACTGGCGCAACCACGGCCTTACAAACCCGTCGTAAAGGGTGTTGTTGAAATCAGAGGCACGCTCGACCAGCGCAAATTCGCGATCATCGTCACGGGGCGCCTGCGCGTCACCGTGGATGTCGGCGATACGTCGTCGCTCGAAACGCACGGCGTAGGGCGTTGGCGAATGTTCCGGCAGGTCCTCGATGAGCATTTCATAGAGCCCGCCCGGCAGTTCGTTGATCGCGTCGACGGCGCCCAACAACTCCCGGTGCTCACGCCGCGCGACTTCGCCGGAAACAAAGATGCCCAGATGGCCAATGCTCGCGTGCCGCAGGTAAACGATGGTGCGACCGGCATTTTGCAGGGCGAGATCGCTGGGGTAGACGTCGGTGATCCAGTCCAGTGCTTGCTGCGGCGAGGTGATGTTGTCGCCATAGGAACAGAACACCACCACCGGCACTTCGATGCGTTTGAGGTCGAGCCCGCTGCTCTTGCGCCCGAGGCCGCCGGACAGTTGGTTGCCGATGAACAGGTCATCGACAATCATCTCGATCTCTTCGCCATTGAGCAGGGTCGGGCTGCCCCACCAGCGTTCGAAATCGAGGAAGCGCGGGGCCTCGCTGTCGACTTCGCTGAACAGGTGGTAGTACTTGCCCCACCAGGTGTTGGCCGGGTCGAGGCTTTCGAAATTGCTCACCAGCCAAGTGCCGTCGAAACGGTCATTGCCCAGGTCGCTGCCCAGGCGTGCCATCCAGCCGCCGCCCAGCAAACCGCCGGTGTAGCGCATCGGATTGCGCCCATTGACGCCCGCCCAGTACGACAAAGGCGCGCCATTGACGATGATCAGTCCCGGCAGTTCCGGACGGGTCGCCGCCAGGCCCATCAACGCCCAGCCGGCCTGGCAGTTGCCGATCACCACGGGTTTGGTGCTGGCGGGGTGTCGCGCGCTGACCTCTTCGATAAACCGCGCCTGGGCTAAAACAATGTCCGCCAGGGTTTGCCCCGGGCGTGGCGAATGGCTGAACGAGATGAAATAGGTCGGGTGACCGGCGCGCAGGCTTTCGCCGATGACCGAATCCTGTTTGAAACCGCCAATCCCTGAACCGTGGCCGCCGCGCGGGTCAATGATGATCACCGGCTGCTTTTTGCTGTCGAGCTGTTGCCCGGGGCCCGCGATGATCTGCAGCAGCGAGTAGTTGACCGGGCGCGGCAGGTCTTCACCGGCAATCAGGGTTTCATGGTTGAACTTGAGCAGCAGCGGATACCCGGCGCGTTCGTGGGCCAGGGTGTTGTCGCCGCGCTGACGCAAGGTGTCCCAGAACAGCACGCTGCGTTGGCCAAGGTCGGTGAAGTATTCCTGCCAGTCAGCGGCGGTCGGCTGCCGCAGTTGTTCAAGGCTTGAAGGTGCGTAGGTTTTGGCCTGGCGCTGTTGCACGGCGTCAATAACGTTGCGGGTATTGAGGCGCTGCAGATGGTTCAGGTGCTCGAACACACCGGACGCAGTCGAAAGCCCTTTATCTTGCAGCGCAATATTTTCTTCCTGACCCATCGTGAACTCCTGACGCCATGCGTGGGAACGTTGCCCTGACTAATAGCAATCAAGCCGGTCGTTCGATTTTCACGAGTGTATAGGGAATAACGGTCAAGGAAGCGAACTTTATTGTGCGCCGCACAAAATAGCCGTTGCCAAATAGTTTTGTGCACTGCAATATCAAGGCTAACGCGATGTCTGGCAGGATCGCTATCGCGTCCTCAGGCCCATCCGGGCCTTCCAGAACCAGGAGATAAAGCATGTCTTTTTTCAATTCGGAAAAACTGCAAACCGCTCAGAAAGCCAACCTCGATCTTTTGCAGCAGATCAGCGGCAAAGTCTTCGCCAGCGTTGAACAGCTGAGCCAGTTGCAGTTCAAGGCACTGCGCGACTCCACCGAGGAGCACTTCGAAGGCGTGCGCAAGCTGCTGGCCGTGCGTGATCCACAAGGTTTTGCCGATTTGCAGGCATCGTTTACCCAGCCGAGCGCGCAGGCCGAACGTCTGGCCGAGTTCAATCGTCAGGTTCAAGCGCTGATCGTGGGCACGCAGTCGGACATCGCCAAACTGACGTCGAGTCAGGTCGAGGCGGGCACCCAGCAGGTCAATGAGTTTGTTGAATCGATCAGCAAGAATGCACCGGCCGGCTCCGAGCCTGTCGTGGCTGCATTCAAGTCGGGCCTTGCCAATGCCAGTACCGTGTTTGAAAGCGCACAGAAAGCCGTGAAACAGGCTTCCGATGTGGCTCAGAGCAATTTTGACGCCGCCACTGCCGCTGCCACCAAAGCAGCACCAGAAGCGAGCGCCAAGGCCACCAGCGGTAACAAGTAAGTCATTTCAGGCCAGCGGCACAAACGATGGCGATGGGTTTATTCCCCATCGCCATTTTTTTTCGGCCCTTTATCAGTGCCGGGCTTGGCGCCAAACATGCCGAACAGGTTCTGGGTATTGAGGTACAAGGCCTTGGACTGGTCGACATACTGGCGCATCAGGTCCTGCATGACCGGGGCCTGTTGATGCATGAAGTCGCTCCAGGCTTCGGATGACTGCGCGCCGGTCTGGGACTGGATGTCGATGACGGTCTGGATGCTTTTATCCAGGTAGCTGCCGAGCACACCCTGGTACGGACCGTAGAACTGGATAATCCCCATCAGCATCTCGCTGGTGAAGATCGGCTCGCCGCCGCTTTCGGCTTCCAGAATCACTTGCAGCAGGATACTGCGCGTCAGGTCTTCGCCGCTCTTGGCATCGACCACCTTAAACGCAACTTTATCGACGACCAATTGGCGCACATCCGCCAGGGTCAAATGACTGCTGGTGTGGGTGTCGTAGAGTCGGCGATTGGGGTATTTCTTGATCAGGCGGGGGGTGGTATCAGTCATGCGGGGCGTCTCGCGGCGGGCCTGGTTTGCAGGCATCTTAACCTACTCTCATGTTTGGCGCCTTTGAGGCCGCCTTCGCGAGCAGGCTCGCTCCTACCGTTGACCGCGTTCCCCTGTGGAAGCGAGCCTGCTCGCGAAGAGGCTCGCCATCTCAGCGAAAATCCAAAACAAAAAGGGGAACTGCGCCGCCAAGCGAGTCCCCCCTTGTGAAGCCTGAATCGTTACCAGATCGGCAGGGTGTAGCTGACAATCAAGCGATTCTCATCCAGATCGCTGCCGAAGTTGGTCGAACGCACCGTCGCATTACGCCATTTCACCCCGACATTTTTCAGCGGACCGCTCTGCACGACATAACCAATGTCGGTATCACGCTCCCATTCCTTGCCTTCGGGGCGGTTGCCGCCCAGGTCGATATTGTCGCCAGTGATATAGCGGGTCATGAAGGTCAGGCCCGGCACACCCATGGCTGCAAAGTTGTAGTCGTAACGCGCCTGCCAGGATTTTTCATCCTTGCTGGCGAAGTCTCCGATCTGCACGAAGTTCACCAGAAACGCATCGGTGCCGTTGATGTAGGCAAAACCGGTGTCGCCGCTCATGCCTTGATAACCCAGGCCAAACGCGTGACCGCCGAGGCTGTAGGTGAACATGGCGCCAATCGCATTGTTGTCGACATTGCTGCCGCCATCATCCGTGGAGCGGGCAAAGCGCAGGTCAGTCTTGAACGATTGCCCCGTCGTTACCGGCATCACGTAGGTCAGGTTCACCAGGTGCTGGCTGTAGAAGTTGTCGAGGTGGCCGTAGCTGTAGCCGGTGGCGAGGTTACTGGTCCATTTGTAGTTCAGGCTGGCGAAATCAAAGCTGTCGCTGTCGAGGTGCCGCGTGGTGATGCCTTTGGCGCCGGTCCGGGTGATGCCCATGTCCTCGTAGTCCGAGGAGTCACGCTGATTGACCTGGGTTAGCCGCCCGGCATCCACGGTCAAGCCTTCAATCTCCAGCGAGTTCAATTGACCGCCCTTGAAGGTTTGTGGCAACAGCCGTGAATCGTTGGCCAGCACCGTCGGCAATTTCGGCAGCAGCGTGCCGAGTTTCAGGGTGCTTTTGGAGGCGCGCAGTTTAGCGGTCAATCCCAGTTCGCCGTACTCGTCCTGAGCGCCTTTGCTCGTGTCGCGATGGCGTTTGAGCAGGCCGGAACCGGCGCGATCAGGACTCGAATCAAGCTTGACGCCGACCAGGCCGATGGCATCGAAACCGACACCGACCAAACCGTCGGTGAAGCCCGACTCATAGCGCAGCAGGAAACCCTGGGCCCATTCCTCTTGTTTGGATTGGGCGGCGTTGTCCTGGCGATAATCCCGATTGAAATAGAAGTTGCGCAGCTCAAGGCTGGCCTTGCTGTCTTTGACAAAGTCAGCAGCGGCGGGGGCCGAGAGGCTGATGACGCCGCCGGCCAGCAATAGTCGGGTAGCGAGGATGCGGGTGTTGCGGTCCATGGTGAAGCCCCTTTGTTTTTATTATGGAAAGACAGGTCCCGCGGCCCTCGCCGGGTGGACGAGGGCTTATCAATAAAAAAACGCGGACGCCGAATCGAGAGGAGCGTGGCGCCGCGTCGGTTCAATCGTTAGAACTGTTCGGCGCTCAGGCCGTACAACGAGGCGCTGCCGGCGAGAATGGAATGCTCCAGGCTCAATGTGCGCGGAAGCAGGCGACGGATGTAGAAATCGGCGGTGGCGATCTTCGCGCCATAGAACTTGGGGTCCTCGCTGAGTTTTTTCTTCGCGACCTGGGCCATGCGCGCCCAAAGCCAGGCGTAGGCGACGTAACCGAACAGGTGCAAATACTCGACCGAAGCAGCGCCGATTTCGTTGCGGTTGGTGGCGGCCTGGTCTTGCAGCCAGTCGCTCAGGTTTTCCAGACGCTGCACGGCATCGAACAGCTGCACGGAGTAGGGCGCGTCAGGCTGATGGGCGAAACGACGGATCTCCCCGGTGAACTGACGCAGCGCGAAGCCGCTGTCGGCCAACACTTTGCGGCCGAGCAGGTCCAGCGCCTGAATGCCGTTGGTGCCTTCGTAGATCTGCGCGATGCGCACGTCACGGACCAACTGTTCCTGGCCCCATTCGCGGATGTAGCCATGGCCGCCGAACACTTGCTGGCCGTTGATGCAGCTTTCCAGACCCGTGTCAGTGAAGAACGCCTTGGCCACTGGTGTCAGCAGCGCGACCAGGGTTTGTGCGCTGTCGCGCTCCTGGGCGTCATCGGAGAACTTCGCCAGGTCCAGTTGTTGACCGACGTAACTGGCAAACGCGCGACCACCTTCGGTCATGGCTTTCATGCTCAGCAACATGCGGCGCACATCGGGGTGGACGATGATCGGATCAGCCACTTTGTCCGGGGCCATCGCGCCGGTCGGTGCGCGGCTCTGTACACGTTCACGGGCGTAAGCCACGGCGCTCTGATAGGACGCTTGCGCACAGCCGATGCCCTGAATGCCGATGGACAGGCGCTCGTAGTTCATCATGGTGAACATCGCCGCCAGGCCTTTGTTGGCTTCGCCGACCAGCCAACCGCTGGCACCGTCGAAGTTCATCACGCAGGTGGCCGAAGCCTTGATGCCCATCTTGTGTTCGATCGAACCGCAGCTCACGGTATTGGCGTCGCCGAGGGAACCGTCGGCATTGACCAGCACCTTGGGCACGACGAACAGCGAGATCCCTTTCGGTCCGGCTGGCGCGTCCGGCAGTTTGGCCAGCACCAGATGGATGATGTTTTCCGTCAGGTCCTGATCGCCACCGGTGATGAAGATCTTGCTGCCGGTGATGCTGAAACTGCCGTCGGCCCGGGGTTCGGCGCGGGTGCGGATGATCCCCAGATCAGTGCCGGCATGCGCTTCGGTCAAGCACATGGAACCGGCCCAGCGGCCTTCGTACATCGGCGGCAAATACAGATTTTTCAGGGTCTCGCTGGCGTGGGCATCCAGCGCCAGGCAGGCCCCGGAACTCAAGGCCGAATACAGGGCGAAGCTTGAGTTGGCGCCGTAGAGCATTTCTTCAAACTGCACGGCAAGCATCTTCGGCATGCCCATGCCGCCGAAATCGGCGTTACCGGACAGGCCCACCCAGCCGCCTTCGATGAAGGTGGCATAAGCCTGTTTGAAGCCGATCGGCGTGCTGACCTGGCCATCGAGCCACTGGGCGCCTTCTTCGTCGCCGCTGCGATTCAACGGCGCAATCAGGTGCGAAGTGACTTTCGCCGCTTCCTCAAGAATGGCGTCAGCGGTGGCGGCGTCGACCGTGTCGGCCAGGGCCGGCAAGCGCGCCCACAGGGCCGGGGCATCGAACACTTCGTGCAGCACAAAGCGCATATCGCGCAGCGGGGCGTTGAATTCGGGCATAACGTGAACCTCAAAAGGTATGCGGTGGGCACGGCGCCGTTACGGCAGACCGTGCCCTTTCAATCAATGAGCGGAAGCGCTGGCGGCACCGAGGCCGGTCTGGGCGCGAACGAACTGGTCGGCGTAGGCGTCACGCTCCTTGTCGGCGCGCACGCTGCGGTCGAGTTTCGACACCACGACGATCACGAAGAACGCCAGCGGCATGGAGAACAGCGCCGGGTGGTCGTAGGGGAAGATCGCGTGAGCGTGACCGAGCACGGTGACCCAGACCGCTGGCGACAGGATCACCAGCACCAGTGCGCAGATCAGGCCGGCGAAACCGCCGAGGATCGCGCCTTTGGTGGTCAGGCCTTTCCAGTACATGGCCATGATCAGCACCGGGAAGTTGGTCGACGCGGCAATGCCGAAGGTCAGGCCTACCAGAAACGCAACGTTCATCTTCTCGAACAGAATGCCCAGCAGAATCGCGATGATGCCCAGGCCTACCGTCGCCATGCGCGTTACGCGCATTTCCTGTTTCTGGCTGGCCTTGCCTTTCTTGAACACCGTGGCGTAGAGGTCATGGGAAATCGCCGAGGCACCGGCCAGGGCGAGTCCGGAGACGACCGCCAGAATGGTGGCGAAGGCCACGGCCGAGAGGAAACCGAAGAACAGGTTGCCGCCCACTGCTTTGGCCAGGTGCATGGCAACCATGTTGCCGCCGCCGATCAGGGCGCCGCCGACTTCACCGTTGACGTAGTACTGCGGGTCGGTGCCGATGATGACCATCGCGGCAAAGCCCAGGGTGCAGACCACCAGGAAGAAGAAACCGATAAAGCCTGTGGCGTAGAACACCGACTTGCGCGCTTCCTTGGCGTTCGGCACGGTGAAGAAACGCATCAGGATGTGCGGCAGACCGGCAATCCCGAACACCAGGCCCAACGACATCGACGCGGTGTTGATCGGGTCGGCGAGCATCGAGCCTGGCCCCATGATGTTCCAGCCGCTGGCATGGGCCTGGACGGCTTTGTCGGCCAGGGTTTCGTAGCTGAAACCAAACTGCGACATGGCCATGACCGCCAGGGTGGTTCCGCCGGCGAGCAGCAGCACAGCCTTGATGATTTGCACCCAGGTGGTGGCAATCATGCCGCCGAAGATCACGTAGACCAGCATCAATGCACCGACGATCACCACCGCAACCGGGTAGTCGAGACCGAACAGCAACTTGATCAACTGACCGGCCCCGACCATCTGCACGATCAGGTAGCAGCACACCACCGTCAGTGAACCGAACGCGGCGAAGATCCGCACCTTGTTCTGGTCGAGTCGATAGGAAACGATGTCGGCGAAGGTGTAGCGGCCCAGGTTGCGCAGGCGCTCGGCCATCAGGAAGGTGATGATCGGCCAGCCGACAAAGAAGCCGATGGTGTAGATGAAGCCATCGTAGCCCTTGGCAAACACCAGGCTGGACAGTCCCAGCAGCGTGGCGGCGGACATGTAGTCACCGGCAATTGCCAGGCCGTTCTGGAACCCGGTAATGCCACCGCCCGCGGTGTAGAAGTCCGACGTGGATTTGGTTTGCCGTGCGGCCCACCAGGTAATCGCCAGGGTGCCCAGCACGAAGACGAAGAACATGCCGATCGCATGCAGGTTCAGCGGTTGTTTTTCCACTGCGCCCATTGTCGGGGCGGCGAGGACGATGGAGGCCGGCAACAGGCCGGCAGCGGCGAGGATGAGCTTACGCAGCAGGTTCATCACTTGCTCTCCTCAAGAATGGCGGCGCCCAGTGCATCGAAACGCGTGTTGGCGCGATAGACGTACCAACCGGTCAGCAGCCAGGAAAAAATGATGATCGCCGCACCCACCGGCATGCCCAGGGTCAACATCCGATGCTCGGCGACTGGCGCATGCAGCCATTGCGGGGCAAATGCCACCACCAGCATGAATCCGTAGTAAGTGCCCAGCACGGCGGCACTCAGCGACCAGGCCAGGCGCGAACGGCTGCTCACCAATTGAAGGAATTTCGGATTGGTCCGAATGCGTTCACAACGTTGGGTATCGGTTGAATGGATGTCGATCATGGGTGGCTCCACATTGTTTTTGTTATGTGTCTGGGGGCAGGGCAGGGCCGAATTCGGCCTGCACGAGCCCGAAGCGGCAGATGAAACACCTGCCGCCGGGTGGGTAAAACGTCGGTTCGGGTTAGAGCGCTTTAGCCCTGTCGCGCAGGACGTACTTCTGGATTTTGCCGGTGGACGTTTTCGGCAACAGGGTGAAGATCACCGTGCGCGGGACTTTGAAGCCCGCCAGATGCTCGCGGCAGAAACTGATGATGTCGGTCTCGCGAACGTCCTGGTGGTCGGCCTTCAAGGTGATGAACGCACAGGGCGTTTCTCCCCATTTTTCATCGGGACGGGCAACCACGGCCGCTTCCATCACGCCCGGATGGCGATACAGCACGCCTTCCAGTTCGATGGTGGAAATGTTCTCGCCGCCGGAAATGATGATGTCCTTGAGTCGGTCCTTGATCTCGACATAACCATTGGGATGACACACCGCCAGGTCACCGGTGTGGAACCAGCCGCCTTCGAATGCTTCGGCGGTGGCGGTCGGGTTTTTCAGGTAGCCCTTCATCACGGTGTTGCCGCGCATGAAGATCTCACCGATGGTCTGACCGTCCCGTGGGGTAGGTTCCAGCGTCTTTGAGTCGCCGACCATCACGCCTTCAAGCGTCGGGTAGCGCACGCCCTGACGGGATTTGATCTGTGCCCGTTCGTCCAGCGGTAACTCATCCCATTCGGCATGCCAGGCGCAGAGTGTCACCGGACCGTAGGTTTCGGTCAGGCCATAGACGTGCGTGACCTTGATGCCCATTTCTTCCACGGCGCCGATCACTTTGGCGGGTGGTGCAGCACCGGCAACCATGGCGTTGACCGGGTGGTCGATGGCCGCTTTCGCCGATTCCGGCATATTGACCAATGCATTGAGCACGATAGGCGCAGCACACAGGTGCGTGATTTGATGTTCGCGAATCAGCGTGAGGATTTTCTGCGGATCGACCCGGCGCAGGAACACATGCACACCGGCCATGGCGGTGATGATCCACGGGTAGCACCAACCGTTGCAGTGAAACATCGGCAGGGTCCAGAGGTAGACCGGATGGTTGCCCATGGCCCAGGTCATCTGGTTGCCCAGCGAGTTCAGGTACGCGCCGCGATGGTGGTAGACCACACCTTTCGGGTTGCCGGTGGTGCCTGAGGTGTAGTTGAGCGAGATGGCTTGCCACTCGTTGTCCGGCCATTGCCAGGCGTAATCCGGATCGCCTTCGGCCAGCAGCGCTTCATAATCCAGGTCGCTGACGGCCTTGCCTTCGCCGTATTCCGGGTCATTGACGTCGATGACCAGCGGCGGGTGATCGAGCATGCCGATGGCCGCGTGAATCACGTCATGGAATTCACGGTCGGTGATCAGCACCTTGGCTTCACCATGCTGCAGCATGAAGGCAATGGCTTCGGCATCCAGGCGCACGTTGAGCGGGTTGAGCACGGCGCCGATCATCGGCACGCCAAAATGCACTTCAAGCATCTCGGGAATGTTGGGCAGCATCACCGCCACCGTATCGTTCTTGCCGATGCCACGACCGGCCAGCGCCGAGGCCAGACGCCGGCAACGGGTGTAGGTCTGCGCCCAGGTACGACGGATCGAACCGTGGATCACGGCGGGGTAGTGGGGGTAAACGCTGGCAGTGCGTTCGATGAAGCTGAGCGGCGACAAAGCAATGTGATTGACAGCCGAAGGGCCTAGCCCTTGTTCATAGATCGACATGACGGGTACTCGGTGGCTGATTGTTAGCTCTATGGATGGGCCTGTTCAGCGTAGCCGCTGAGGTCATCCTTTATGCCCGGTGTGCTTTATATAACAATCTGACACGAATATGGAAGTACAACCTACGCAGTATAGTAGATGTACTATATTTGATTCTTCTGCCTCCAAATGAATGCGGCGATACCTCTAGCGCCGGTATATTCTTGGCTCCCCCGACAATGCGGACCTGTGATGACCCTGACTCCCGTTCGATTGCACAGCTGGTTGCGCCTGCAGCGCGAGGGCGTGTCCCTGGCCGCTCGGGCGGATGCGTTGTGCCGTGCGCTGCAGGAATGTCCCGAGGTGCGGCGAGCGGTTTACCTGAGCTGGCAACCCAGCGCGCGAATTTACAGCCACGAAGGCGCCGCCCAGCATTTCCCGCCGGGCCTTGGCGATCCATCGCTGGCCAGCGATCAGCTGCTGTTTGATCGGCTGGGCGAGACCGGGCGCCTGGACCTGGCCCAGGTGCGGCAACTCGATTGCTGGCTGTCCGGCCGATTACGCCGCGCAGCCATCAGCCATGGCCAAGTGTTTGATCTGGCCTTGCAGGCGGGGCAGTCAGGCCTGTTGCTGGTGGAAGTCTGCGACGGCGTGAGTCTGGACTGGCTGGGCTGGGTGCAGGATTTGTTGACCACCTTGCTCAGCAGCGTCAACGGCATGCTGCGGGGGTCGCCGCTGTTGGGGCACGACCCACAACCGAGTCTGTTGCTCGATGCGCAGGGCCGACCGCTGGAGTTCAATGCCGCGCTGCTGGCCCTGCTCGCGGAAAAGCCGCTGACCGAGGTGTTGGGCTTTTTGCCGGTCAATCATCGGGTGTTGGTGCGTGCCTGCCTCGACCAGCAACGTGCCATCGAAGGGGTCGAAGCCCAGTTCGAGGCGCAGATTCTGATCTGGACGTTTATTCCCGATCCCCAGGACAACCGCGTGCTCGCCCGTTGCCGCGACGCCACGGTACAAGTATTGGCCGAACGCGAAGCCGCCACGGCACGGCGGCTGTACCGGCTGATCATCGAGAACACCACCGACCTGATTTCCCGGCACACCCCGGACGGGCGTTTTCTCGATGCCTCGCCGGCATCCTGGACATTGCTTGGCTACTGGCCCGAAGAGTTGCGCGGGCAAATGGCCCAGGGCCTGTTTCACGGCCAGGACCTCGCCAACCTGGTGCAGCGTGCGCGGGACGCGCTGGAGCAGGACGGTTATCACACCATGACGTACCGCATTCGCCACCGGGCCGGGCATTACCTGTGGTTCGAAACCGCCAGCCGGGCGATTCGTGAAACCTACACCGGCGCGGTGGTCGAGGTGGTCAGTGTGTCCCGGGACATCACGGCCCGGGTACAGGCCGAAGAGAACAAGCGGCGCCTGGCGGAAGTGGTCGAGGCCAACACCGATCCGGTGTTGTTCATCGACCCTGACGGGCAAGTCACTTACCTCAACCCGGCCGCACGACGCATCCTCGATATCGACGAGCAACAACCGATGCCGGCCCTGGCGCAGCTGTTTGCCAGCGCTGACCTGACGCGCCTGCAACGTGACGGCTGGAGCAGCGCCGAACGCGACGGCGTGTGGAGCACCGATGCCCGGTTGCAACCGCCCGGTGGCGGCACGTCGGTGCCGGTGTCGCTGGTGTTGCTGGCGCACCGTTCGGCCGGCGGCGAGCGCTATTACTCTTTGGTGGCGCGGGACATGACCGAGCGCGAATTGCGCGAGGTACAACAGCGCCGCCATCAAGACGAATTGGCGCACACCGCACGGTTGGTGACCCTGGGCGAGCTGGCCTCGGGCATTGCCCACGAAATCAACCAGCCGTTGGCCGCCGTGGTCAACTACGCCAATGCCAGTCAACGCTATTTACAGACGCTCGACACCAACCCCGAGGCCGCCGAACGCGTGGCGAAAGGGCTGCAACGCATCACCCATCACGCCACCCATGCCTCGGAAGTGATCAAGCGGTTACGGGCGTTTCTGCGCAAGGGGCAGCGGCGCATGCAGGCCCTGAATTTTACCGACGTCGCCCGTGAGGCCGTGCGTTTGTGTGCCTGGGAAGCGAGCAATTGCCAAGTGACAATCGAGGATCGACTGCCGGATAATCTGCCGCCCGTTTATGCCGACCGGGTGTTGCTGGAGCAAGTGCTGCTCAATCTGTTGCGCAATGCCATCGACGCCAATCGCGAACAACATCCGGGGCAGCCCTCGCTGATCGTGATGACGGCGGAGCAGGGTGGTGGTGCCACCGTGGAGATCCGTGTGCAAGACCAGGGGCCGGGCGTCAGTGAGCCCGAACTGGAGCAGATATTTACCCCGTTCTATACCAGCAAGGCCGATGGCCTGGGCCTTGGCTTGTCCATGAGCCGCAGCATTATCGAAGGTTTCGGCGGTGAATTGCAGGCCCGGCGCCAACCGGTCGGGCTGCTGATGGCTTGCCGCTTGCCGCTTGCCGGCCCAACAAAACAACAACAGGAATAACGCAATGGCAGGTGTGACTGAGCACGTGGTGTATGTGGTCGACGATGACCAGGGCATGCTCGATTCAACGGTCTGGCTGTTGGAATCGGTCGGGCTCAAGGCGTTGCCCTTTACCAGTGGCGTGGAGTTTCTCAGCGCCTGTGATGCCACGCTCGACGCCTGCGTGCTGCTGGATGTGCGCATGCCCGGCATGGGCGGGTTGAACGTGCAGGAAGAAATGCGCGCTCGGGAGTTGAACCTGCCGATCATCTTCGTCAGCGGCCACGCCGATGTGCCCATCGTGGTGCGCGCGTTCAAGGCAGGCGCCCATGACTTCATCGAAAAACCTTATAACGAGCAGTTGTTGCTGGACAGCGTGCAACAGGCGCTGAGCAACTGCGCGGCCAACCGTTCGGGTAATCAGGGCCATGACGCCTTGCAAGCCCGTTTGCTGACACTGACCCCCCGCGAGCGCGATGTCTTGCTGCCGCTGGTGCAGGGTTACACCACTCGGGAAATCGCTGAGCAACTGGGCGTCAGCGCAAAAACCGTCGACCTGTATCGCTCACGCGTGATGAAGCGCATGCAGGCCAGCAACCTGCCGGACCTGGTGGGCATGGCCATTGCCGCCGGACTGGTCGATCCACTGAAATTGCGTTGAGGCCTCACGCCGTGTATTGAGCGTCTATGCTGGGCTAACCGATCCGCTACCGTTGCAGCGATCTGCAAGGAGCCACCCGTGGAGCCCACACCCTTTACCGAGAAAACGCTGAGTCGCACCCTGCTCGATGTAATGATTCGTGCCGGGTTGATCGCGGTGCTGGTACTTTTCTGTTTCCAGATATTCAGCCCGTTCCGCGACTTGATGTTGTGGTCGCTGATCCTGGCGATCACCCTCTATCCGCTGCAAGAGCGACTCAGGGGGAGCCACAAACCCGGGCACGTCGCGACGCTGATCATTCTGATCGCCATCGTCATCCTGATGGTGCCGATCTACCTGCTGGGCACCTCGATTGCCGATTCGGTCGAACGGGCGATGGAAGTCGTCAAGGGCGGCGGTTTTCACATTCCACCGCCGGCCGAGTCAGTTGCCAGTTGGCCGTTGGTGGGCCGGCCACTCTCTGATCTGTGGTTTCAAGCCTCCACCAATCTTCCCGAGCTGACCGCCAAATACGTACCGCAAATCAAACATGTCAGCCTGGGCCTGTTGGGTAAACTCGCGGGTGTCGGCATGGGTTTCCTGACGTTCATCTTCGCCTTGATCATTGCCGGGATTTTCATGGCCCATGGCGAAGGCGGCAGTCGCGCCGCGGTCCAGATTGCCTCCAGAGTCAGCGGTCCGGCACGGGGCCCGAAAATCGCTGAACTGTGCACCGCCACCATCCGTGCGGTGGCGTTGGGCGTGGTCGGCATCGCGTTCATCCAGATGCTGCTGGTGGGCCTCGGCTTTGTCTTCAAGGGCATCCCCGGTGCCGGTCTGCTGGCCTTGGCGGTGCTGCTGCTCGGCATCATGCAATTGCCGGTGACGCTGATTACGCTACCGGTGATTGCCTTCGTTTTTGCCACCGAAGGCGCCAGCACCGCGACCATTATTTTCGCCATCTATGTGTTCATTGCCGGCCTGGTGGACAACGTCCTCAAACCCTTGCTGCTGGGGCGCGGTGTCGACGTGCCGATGCCGGTGGTGTTGATCGGTGCGTTGGGCGGCATGGTCACCAGTGGCATCATCGGGCTGTTCATCGGGCCGGTGGTCCTTGCCGTCGGCTATCAATTATTCTGGCAGTGGGTGCAGGATCGACCATCGGAAACAGGAGGGCCGCCACTGTGAATGCGCAGGATCATCCACTGCTGGATCAGGTGCTGATCGCCCATGGTGGTCTGGACCGCTGGAACAGCTTCAACACTGTGCGCGCCACCCTGGTGACCGGCGGCTCGCTCTGGGCCGCGAAAGGGCTGACCCAAGACAGCGCCCCTCGCCAGATGACCGTTTGGCTGCATGAACAGAAAGCCTCGGTAACCCCCTTCGGTGGCCCGGATAAACGGACAGCCTATTCACCCTATCGAATCGCCATCGAAACCACCGACGGGCAGGTGATCGCTGAGCGCCAGGCGCCCCGGCAATCCTTTGGCGACCACACCGAAAACACCCCGTGGGATCCGCTGCATCGCGCGTACTTCAACGGGTATGCGCTTTGGTCCTACCTGACCATGCCTTTTCTGTTCAAGTGGCCGGGTGTGGTGACCGAGGAAATCGAACCCTGGCAAGAAGCAACCGAGCGCTGGCGCCGTTTGCGGGTGCACTTTCCCGAAAGCATCGCCACGCACTGCGCCGTACAGGATTTCTACTTCGGTGAAGACTTCCTGCTGCGGCGACACGACTACAACGTGGATGTCAGTGGTGGTATGCCTGCCACCCAATATGTGTCTGACTACATCGAGGCTGACGGGCTGCGCATGCCCGGCAAGCGTCGTGCCTACCGACGCGGGAAGGACGGCCTGGCTGACATGGATGCCTTGCTGGTAGCCATCGATCTCAGCGAAATCGGCTATTCCTAATGCGCTGCGCAGGGAACAATCATGACCGTACATGCCTGGGAAAAACTCTACCTCGATGACCTGAGCCTGGGTCAGCAGTTCGAAAGCGACAGCGTGCGGGTCCATCGAGCGTCGATGCTGGCCTTCGCCCAGGAGTACGACCCGCAACCGTTTCATCTCGATCCTGAAGCTGCCGAGTTGAGCCTGTTCCGCGGCCTGGCCGCCAGCGGCTGGAACACCGCCGCCCTGACCATGAAGCTGCTGGTGGACAGCGTGCCGTTGGCGGACGGCATCATCGGGTTGGGCATCGAGCTGAGCTGGCCGACACCGACTTACCCCGATGACCTGTTGCGCCTGCAATGCACCGTGCAGGCCATCGACCCGTCCAGCTCCAAACCCGACCGGGGCGTAGTGACGATGTTCATGGAGACCCTCAATCAGAATGACAAGGTGGTGCAGAGAGCCACCGGCAAATTGCTGGTCTTCAGGAGACCGCCGCCTGACTGAAAAGTAGTCATGGGTTTTAGGGGGCGCGCATGATGGCGGAGGCCAGTTTTCACCGAGTCAGTCGAGTGCGCTCTGTCGATGGCAGGGACCGGAGGAGGCGTCGTGAAACCATTTCTGCCCAGGCCCAGCGCCTCAACAATGAATATGTTGCGTGAAGGGTGCCTGCAACGCCGTGATGCGGTGCCGCAAGACCTGACGGAACAAGCAGTCATTCCGGGCATCCCGAATGCGCGCTACTGGCTGGACCGGGACCTGACCGCGTTCATTGTGGATGCGAGCCTGGCCAACGATCGCGAGGTCGAGGCGCTCGCCGACACAGAGTTGCCGACCGATGCGCTGCCACTGGCTTACTACCTGGCCATTTCGGGGGGCGGCGACGCCGGCACCTTCGCGGCGGGCATCATCGCCGGCTGGAGCTTGCATGGGAGCCGACCTCCTTTCAAAGTCGTCACCGGCATCAGCGCAGGTGCCCTGGTCGCACCGTTCGCATACCTGGGGCCTGAGTATGACCCGGTCATCCTGGGGATCTGCAGCGCAATCGGTCCGAAAGATGTGTTCCATGCGCGAAGTGTGCTGACCCGCCTGGCCAGCGACGGCATCGCGGACAGCAAGCCCCTGGCGCGCCTCATTGCCAAGTACATCACCGCCGACGTGTTAGCGGCCATCGCTGCGCAATACGCCAAGGGACGACTGCTGATGATCGGCACCACCGACCTCGATGCCGGGCGGCCCGTCACCTGGAACATGGGGGCGATTGCTTCCAGCGGAGCACCGGGCGCGCTGCACCTGTTTCGCAACATCATGATCGCGTCGATGAGCATTCCCGGTGCCGTTTCACCGGTCATGATCGATGTGGAGGTCGACGGCCAACAGTTTCAGGAAATGCACGTGGACGGAGGCGTCCTCACTCAGGTGTTCCTTTACCCGCCGGGCACCGTGATGGCGTTGAACAGCGTGGCCGGCGCGCGCATCCGCCGGGCCCGGCATTTCTATGTCATTCGCAATGGCAAACTGGAACCGCAGTGGTCCGGTACCAAGCGCCGGACCTTGAGCATCGGCGGGCGAGCCATCAGCACCTTGATCCAGACCCAGGGGATCAGCGACCTCAATCACATTTACCGGATCGCCCAGCAGGACGGCGCAGATTTCAATCTGGCGTACATCGGCGCGGATTTTATCTGCCCGCGCAATCAGAAATTCGATGGCGAGTACATGAAGCGTCTGTTCGATTATGCCTTTCAACTTAGCGCGCAAGGCTACCCGTGGCATAAATCGCCGCACACCTGAGTTGCCTGCATGAAATTTATGCTGTAGTTTTTCATGAAATTATAAAAATACAATTTCATGAGGCTTGTATGTTTCAGCAGTCCACGCAGCATGTCGCCAGCTATTACGCCCACAGTTGCGCGGATCGCCTGACCACCCGACCAGCGCTTGCCGGTGAGCAAACCACCGAAATCGTCATCATCGGTGCCGGTTTCAGCGGCCTGCATACTGCGTTGCGCCTGGCTTTGGCTGGTAAGCGGGTGACGCTGCTGGAAGCCAGCTGCGTGGCATGGGCCGCGTCGGGGCGCAATGGCGGGCAGGCCATTCTCGGCTGGTCGTGTGACATGCCGCCGCTGGAAGCAGCGTTGGGCTACGAGCGTGCGCGGCGGTTGTGGGACGGCATGCGCTGGGCTGCGCAAGAGCTGCGTGAGTTGCCGGCTCGCCATGGTTTCGACTGTGATTACCGCGCTGGCCATTTGTGGACATCGGTGATGCCCCGTCGGGTTGGTCTGCTGACGGAGTGGCAGCACGAAGCCAGCCACAAATGGGGCCACGATGGCTTGCAGTTCATCCGCCGTGAACAGTTGCCGGAATGGGTGGCCAGCGAGCGCTATCAGGCCGGGCTTTATGACCCTGAAGGCGCGCACCTGAATCCACTGAAACTGGCCCTCGGCCTGGCCGCCGCCATCGAGCGTGCGGGCGGCCGTATCCATGAACAAAGCAAGGCGCTGAGTTATCGAGAGGAGGGCGGTCAATTCCTGGTAAACACCGAACGCGGGTCGATTCGCGCGGATGTGCTGGTGCTGGCCTGCAATGCCTATCTCGACGAGCTCGACCCGCAGCTGGCCAGTTGCGTGTTGCCGGTGGGCACTTATCAAGTCGCCACCGCACCCCTGACGGCCGAGCAGGCCACGGCGCTGTTGCCGAGCAATGTCTGCGTCACCGACAACCAGTTCGTTCTCGACTACTTCCGTCGCACGCCGGACAACCGCTTGCTGTTCGGCGGTGGATGCACGTATCTGGGTGGGATGCCCAGGGACATTGCCGGCGCAACCCGGCCGTTTCTGGAACGGGTTTTCCCGCAGCTCAAAGGCGTGAAGCTAGAGTTCGCCTGGGGCGGGCACATTGACCTGACGCTCAAACGCACCCCAGACATTGGTCGCAAGGGTGATCGCTACTGGCTTCAGGGGTATTCCGGGCATGGCGTGCTGCCCACGCTGGCCGCTGCCCGCGCAGTGTCCGACGCGATTCTCGGCCAGAGTGATGAACTGGCGTTGTATCAGGGCTTGAGTAACCCCAGCTTCCCCGGCGGTAAATACCTGGCGGCGCCGCTGGAAGCCATCGGCAAGGCGTGGTATCGACTGCGCGACAGTATTTGATGAATCACTTGGCGGAATTCCAGGCATGAACAAGCAAGAAGAAATCGCCGCGCTGGCGATCCTGATTCACGATCTGCGCAAGCATAAGAAGTACACCTTGAAGGATCTGGCTGACCAGATCGGTCGTTCCGTCGGCTTTCTCTCACAGGTCGAACGCGGCCTGTCACGACCCACCGTGGCCGACCTGACGGCGATCAGCGAAACCCTGGGCGTGCCGACCACCTATTTCTATAGCCTGCCCAAACCCAAGGAACTGCCGTGGGTCACCCGGCCGGATGAACGCCGCACGTTGTACTACGCCAACGGCATCACCGACATTCTGGTGTCGCCGAAGATGCGGGCTTCGTTTTCCATGCTCGAAAGTCACCTCGAAGCCGGCGCCAGCAGTGGCGAACGGCACTTGAGCGACAGCTCGGAGCAGGGCGGCTACGTGCTCGAAGGTGAGTTGACGCTGTGGTTGGGTGATGACGACGCCGTCACCTTGCAGGCCGGCGACAGCTTTCAGTTCGACAGCCATACCCGTTGCCGCTACGGCAACCTCACCGAGCACCTCACGCGAGTGCTCTGGGTCTACACCTGATCACCACAATAGGACCAACCATGATGGACGCTGATCTGCTGGCCGAGGTGCACGCCTTTCGCCAACGCTACCCTGATGTACGTTATGTCGACCTGATTTCCCTGGACATTCCGGGGCACTTCTACGGCAAGCGCTATCCCGTGGAGATGCTGGAAAAGGTCGCGTCCGGCAGCGCGCTGAAACTGCCGCAAAACTGTGTGCTGCTCGGTGTGCAAGGCGGTTTGTTCAAGATTGGCGACTACTGCTTCAACGACGGTGACCCGGATGCGCTGCGCCGCCTGGTGCCCGGTACACTCAAGCCGGTCAGCTGGGAAGCACAACCGCTGGGGCAAATGCTGATCACCTCGGACGGCACCGAGAAGCCGATTGTGTTCGAGCCGCGCCAGGTCCTGGCGCAGGTGTTGGACAGGCTCGCCGGCAAAGGCATCCATCCGATGGTGGCGTTCGAGCTGGAGTTCTATCTGTTCGATAAAAAGCTGCGCGACGGACTGCCGCAATTCCCCCGGGATGATCTGACCGACGATACCGACGATCAGCCGAACATGCACATCGAGCGCCTGTCACGTTTTGCGCCGGTGCTGGATGAGATGGTCGAAGCCTCGCGGGCCCAAGGCATCGATACCACAGTGATCACCGCCGAGCTTGGCCCGGGCCAGTTCGAGATCAATTTCGGGCATCTTGATGATGGCTTGCGAGCGGCGGACTGGGCGGCCTTGTTCTGTCGCAGCACCCGTGGCGTGGCCCTGAAACACGGTTATCGCGCCAGCTTCATGGCCAAACCTTACTTGCAGCACCCGGGCAGCGGCATGCATGTGCACGTCAGCCTGTATGACGCCGCCGGCAATAACCTCCTCGCCGCGAATCAGCAGCAATCGTTGCGTCATGCTGTGGCCGGTTGCCTGGAACTACTGCCGCATTGCATGCCGATCTTCGCGCCGAACCAGAACGCCTTTCGCCGTTTGGGCGGCACCACCAACATCGCCACCCGGGCGAGCTGGGGCTTTGAGGATCGTGATGCGTGCCTGCGCATTCCGGAATCGGATGCGAAAAACCTGCGCATCGAATATCGCCTGGCCGGTGCCGATGCCAACCCGTACCTGGTGCTGGCGGCGATTCTGGTGGGCCTCGAACAGGGCCTGGAAGCAGGCAACGAACCGATCCCGCCCCTCAATGAAGACCGCAACAGTGGGGTCGACTTCCCGCTGGAGATGCTCGAAGCGGTGCGCGCCATGCAGCATCAACCGCAGCTGCGCAAAGGGCTGGGAGCGGAGTTCGTAGACGTGTATTGCGAGAACAAGCGCCAGGATCATCTGGCGTTCATGCAGGAGATCAGTGCGCGGGAGTATCGCTGGTATCTATAAGCCAAGCGTGCAAATGCACTTTAATAAAGCTTTCGTGCGGTGGCATGCACTAAGCCAAGGCAGAAACCGCCACGTTGATCTCCTTAAAGTCCCGGAAGGTGCCGTAAAACACTGACATTCAGCGCTTGGCACAATCGCTGCATTACATCGATCAGGCCCACCGTGAACGCAGTCGAGTGGGCAGCCCCCTCGGTCAACGACGATCGATTCGTGGGCAACATCGGTGGGTCAGGCATAGACGTCTGGTTTCAACACCGCAAAAGAACAGGCAAAGACGCCTGGAACCGCAAGGTTTCAGGCGTTTTTTTTTGCTTTTTGAACCGTGATGGGCTTAGTCGGGTACTTCTTATGAATTCCAATGTCGCCGCGTTGAACAAGCTGCAAACGCTGATCGTGATCGGTAACGGCATGGTCGGACATCATTGTGTCGAACAGCTGATCGAGCGCGGTGCCCTTGATCACTATCGGCTGCACGTTTTCAGCGAGGAGCCGATGCGCGCCTACGACCGCGTGCACCTTTCCGAATACTTCACCGGACGTGATGCCGAGTCGCTCGCCTTGGGTGAAGCCTCGTTGTACCAGACCCCGGGCGTCACCTTGCACTTGGGTGTGCCGGTCCTGGAAATCGACCGCGCCCGCTGCCAGGTGATCACCGCGCAAGGCTGCGTCGCCTACGACAAATTGGTGTTGGCCACCGGTTCCTACCCGTTTGTGCCGCCGATCGAAGGCGCCGAGGGCGATTCGCGCCTGGTGTACCGCACCCTTGAAGACCTTGATGCAATCCGCGCCGCTGCGTCCAATGCCCGACGTGGCGTGGTCGTCGGTGGTGGCTTGCTCGGACTGGAAGCCGCCAATGCACTGAAAAGCCTGGGCCTGGAAGCTCACGTGGTGGAATTCGCGCCGCGCCTGATGCCGGTGCAGCTGGACGAGCAGGGCGGTCGTGCACTCAAGGCCCAGATCGAACGCCTCGGCGTCGGCGTGCACCTGTCGCGAGGCACTCAATCGATCAGCCCAGGCGAGGAATATCGCTATCGGATGAATTTCGCCAATGACGAATTTCTGGAGGCCGACCTGATCGTGTTTTCCGCCGGGATCCGCGCCCAAGACTCCTTGGCCCGCCAGTGCTCGCTGGAAGTCGGCCCGCGCGGCGGCGTGGTGGTTGACGACCAATGCCTGAGCAGCGATCCGAACATTTATGCCATCGGCGAGTGTGCCGCGTGGAATGGCAGCATTTTTGGCTTGGTCGCCCCGGGCTACCAGATGGCGCGCGGCGTGGCTGCACGGCTGTGCAACGAAGTCGCCGAGCCGTTCATGGGCGCGGACATGTCGACCAAGCTCAAGTTGTTGGGCGTTGACGTCGGCTCCATCGGCGATGCGCATGGCAGCACGCCGGGCTCGCGCAGTTATCAATTCATCGACGAAACCACCGCCAGCTACCGCCGATTGGTGGTGGATGCGACAGGCAAGCACGTACTCGGTGCGGTGCTGGTCGGCGACAACAGCTATTACGACACGCTGCTGCAATACATGCAGAACGCGATTGCCTTGCCGGCGGAACCCGCCAGCCTGATTCTGCCCTCGTCCGAAGGCGCGCCGACCCTGGGCCCGGGCGCGTTGCCCGAATCGGCCACAGTGTGCTCGTGCCACAACGTCACCAAGGGCTCCATTTGCTCGGCCATCGACGGTGGCTGCACCGACCTCGGCCTGCTCAAGTCGCAAACCAAGGCCTGCACAGGCTGCGGCGGTTGTGCCGGGTTGCTCAAGCAGGTTTTCGAACATGAGCTGATTGCCCGCGGCGTCAGCGTCGACAAAAGCCTGTGCGAACACTTTGCCTATACCCGTCAGGAGCTTTACGCATTGGTACGGGTAGAAGGGGTGATCACCTTCGAAGAACTGCTGGCCAAACATGGCCGTGGCCACACCGGTTGCGACGTGTGCAAACCGGCGGTGGGCTCGATCCTCGCATCGTGCTGGAACCAGCCGATCATGGACGCCTCACTGGTGCCGCTGCAGGACACCAACGACACGTTCATGGCCAACATGCAGAAAAACGGCACCTATTCGGTGGTGCCGCGCATCCCAGGTGGCGAGATCACCGCCGACAAACTGATCGCCATCGGCGTGGTGGCGAAGAAATACGACCTCTACACCAAAATCACCGGCGGCCAGCGTATTGATTTGTTCGGCGCGCAGTTGCACGAGTTGCCGGACATTTGGGCCGAGCTGATCGAAGCCGGTTTCGAAACGGGGCACGCCTACGGCAAATCGACCCGCACGGTGAAGTCCTGCGTCGGCAGCACCTGGTGCCGGTATGGCGTACAGGACAGCGTGAAAATGGCCCTGCTCATCGAGGACCGCTACAAGGGCCTGCGTTCGCCGCACAAGCTTAAGTTCGCGGTGTCCGGTTGCACCCGTGAGTGCGCCGAAGCCCAGAGCAAAGACGTGGGCGTGATCGCCACCGAGAAAGGCTGGAACCTGTACATCGCCGGCAACGGCGGCATGCGACCGCGTCACGCCGAACTGTTTGCCACCGACCTCGACGATGAAACCCTGATCCGCTACATCGACCGTTTCCTGATGTTCTACATCCGCACCGCCGACAAATTGCAGCGCACCTCGGTATGGCGTGAAAGCCTGGAAGGCGGCCTCGACTTCCTCAAGGAGGTGATCATTAACGACAGCCTCGGCCTGGGTGAAGAGCTCGAATCACAGATGCAATTGGTGGTCGACCGCTATGAATGCGAGTGGGCCAACGCCCTCAAAGACCCGGAAAAACTCAAGCGTTTCCGTACCTTCGTCAACGACAAACGCCCGGACCCGGACATTCATTTTGTCCAGGAGCGCGGTCAGCGGCGTCCGATCATGGCCGCCGAACTCAACCTTATCCCTGTCACCGAGGAGATTGCCTGATGAGCCAGCCCACTACCCGACGCATTGCGCCCCTGGAAAACACCGGCGCCTGGCAAACCGTCTGCGACCAACAGGACCTGGTCAGTAACTCCGGCGTGGTCGTCTGGCTCGACGGCGCACAAGTGGCGCTGTTCTACCTGCCCGGAGCCGAGGGGCAGACCCTCTACGCCATTGACAACCATGACCCGCAATCCGGGGCGAATGTCATCGGTCGCGGATTGATCGGCAGCATCAAGGGCGACCTGGTGGTGGCGTCGCCGATCTACAAACAGCATTTCCGGCTCGAGGACGGCAGTTGCCTGGAGTACCCGCAACAGCGTTTGCGGGTCTGGCCGGTGCGGTTGAACGGGGGGAGGGTGGAGGTCGGGGCGGTTTGAAGGCCATTAACTGCATCACGCAATCGAATCGGAGCCACGTATGAAAACAGCCGCACAGTTGCTCAAACTCAAGGTCGTGCAGAACCGTCAGGTGCATAGCATCGCACCTGATGAAATGGTGCTGGAAGCCCTGAAGCTGATGGCCGAAAAGAACGTCGGGGCACTTCCCGTCATCGACAAAGGCCAGGTGGTCGGGGTGATCAGCGAGCGTGACTATGCCCGCAAAGTCGTGCTGCAGGGGCGCTCTTCAGTAGGGACGCCAGTGCGCGACATCATGAGCTCGCCGGTGGTGACTGCGCCGAGTCAGCAAAGCATCGAGCGCTGCATGGCCGTCATGACCGACAGCCATCTGCGTCATTTGCCGGTGGTGGAAGACGGTGAACTGATTGGCCTGCTGTCGATTGGCGATCTGGTCAAGGAAGCCATCGTCGAACAGGCCGATCTGATTCGGCAATTGGAGCATTACATTCGCGGGCACTGAGACGGTGGGTGGTTTTGCGCCAAAGCCATCAACTGACCGGTTCGACCGTACAGCTCATTTCCCGTGAGCCTGGCTTCTGGAAAAGCACCGCGTTGCCGTCTTGCCAAAAGCTGTAATTGCCCTGGTAATCCTTGCCGGTGTATCGAGTGCCCGAATCGCTCGGCACCTGGCTCAGGGTGATCGCGGTGTTGGCCCATTTCAGGTACACAACACCCGGCTGCGTACTGAAGAAAGTGGCGGTAATCAGCGTGTTAAAGCCTGCACAACGAAACGCCAGGGGGCCTTCGGTGAGTCGGTCTGGATCCTTGGTTCGCACGATGGCCGAGCCTTGGCGAAGCTGGTGCGCACGCTCGGCATAACTGCGGATGATACACATCTTTTGTTCCGGTCCCGAGGCACACCCATTGCGGGCATCGATCCAGAACTGCTGGTCGATGATGACTTTGTCCGGGGGCGGAACTGAACGTTCATCGGTGAGCGCCAGGCGATAAAGACGCGTCAGTTCGATGTCCATCTGCGTCAGTTGTGGATCGCGACAGATAAGCTTTTCGACGGAGGCCCTGGTCTTGGCGCAGTCGATGCCGGGAGGGGACGCAGCGTGGGCGCAGGTGCTCGCCGCCGCGCACAGGCTGGCAGCGAACAGGCATCTGAACAGGGCCGTGACCGTTTTCATGTTGGCTTCACCCAGATCATTTTGGGATGCCCGGATTGCCGAGGACCTGGCGATCCGTTGAACAGTCATTCGTTTGCATGGGTGTACGCAGTGTATGCCAGTGTTTGAAACTTGCCACACCCGCCCGGCGGCGGGTGACCTTCAGAATCGATCCAACCTGTAGGGCGCAATGTCCGGTAATTCATGGGTATGAGGCGCAGGCGAAGCCAGTTGCGCGATGAGTTCGGCTGTGACTGCGGCCTGTGTCAGGCCCAGGTGCTGGTGACCGAAAGCGAGCAGCACTTGGCCGTCGCACACCCGGTCGATGATCGGCAGGGAATCCGGCAAGGACGGGCGAAACCCCATCCACGGCGTCGCCGCCTCAGCGTTCAAGTCTCGTTTGAACAGGCCTTCGCTTAACCGGTGCAACTGCCAGGCACGCTCCATCACCGGCGCTCGGTCGAGGCCGGCGAACTCTACGGTGCCGGCCAAGCGCAGTCCATCGGTCATCGGGGTCATGATGAACTTGCGCTCCAGCGAGGTGACGGCGAACGGCAGCCGTCCGTGTTCATGGGGCAACATCAGGTGATAGCCGCGCTCGGTATCCAGCGGTACTTTTTTGCCGGTCAGCGCTGCCGTCAACTTCGCGGAGTGAGCACCGCAGGCGATCAGGGTCTGGCGGGCGGTGAAACGGCCCTGGTCGGTGATAAGCGAGACGCCGTGCTCATGCAGGTTTGCGCCCAGGACCTGGTGCTTGAGGAAGTGCACGCCGCAGGCTTTGGCGGCATGGACCAGTTCGCAGACCACTCGGTAAGGGTCGAGAAAATGACCGGTGCGCGGGAAGAACAGACCGCCCTGAATTCGCTCGCTGAGTTGTGGCGCCGCCTCGCGCACCGCGTTGGCCTGCCAGTAGTCGACCGGTACGTGTTGATGGCGCATCCGAGCCTGTAGCGCTTCGATTGCTTTATGCGAGTCTGCCCGTTCGAACACCAGCAACGAGCCGTCTTCGCGCAGCAGATGGGGGCGGGCAATGTCCTCCAGCAGTCGGTGCCAGGCGCCCAGGCTGCTTTCGTTGAGTGCGCGCAGGCCGGCGATGGTTCGTTGGAAGGGGGCATGTCGCAGGTTCAGCAACAGGCGCGTGAACCAGGGCAGGGCGCGTGGCAGGTATTTCCAGTCCAGGCGCAACGGCCCCATTGGGTCTGTGAGCATGGCGGGCAGACGTTTGAGGATGGACAGGTCGGCGATAGGAAACACCTGTTCGGTCGCCAGATGCCCGGCATTGCCAAACGAGGCGCCCCGGCCAGGGTCTTGCTGGTCGAGGACCACCACCCGCAGCCCCTGACGTGCCAGCCGCACAGCGCAAGCGACGCCGATGATGCCGGCGCCGACTACGGCAATGTCGGCGATGTCGTGCGGGTTGTGTGCAGCAGGCAGAGTCATGGCGCTTTCCTGGAATAAGTGGCCCCGGCTGCAAAGCCGGGCGGGTTTACAGCGGGCGCAGTCAGGGTGGGATCAGGCAACGTTCTGTTCGGCCGACCAGTTTATGTACCACTGGCGGAACAACGTGTACTGAGTCTCGGCATAGCGCCGTTGGGCATCGCTGAGCGCATCGGTTTCGTTGAAGTGCAGGGTGTATTCCTTGTCGCCATTGAGCACCATCAGGTGCTTGTAATAGAGCACCAGATCGCAGCCCTCATCGAAGGACGACAGCACCTGCAGCGCAGATTCCAGCTCTTTGGCCAGGCGGCGAGCCGTGGCGTCACCCTTGGCCGCCTGCTTGCTGAGGGCCACCAATTGCAGCACTTCGCGGGGCAGCGCGTTGCCGATGCCGGTGATAGCGCCGGTGGCGTTGCAATTGACGAAGCCATGCACCACTTGGGTATCGACACCGACCATCAGGGTGACGTCATCGTCCTTTGACGTGATGTTTTCGGCGGCGTAACGCAGGTCGGCAGCACCGCCGAACTCCTTGAAGCCGATCAGGTTCGGGTGTTCGCGGCGCAGTTCGAAGAACAGCTCGGCACGGGTGGCGAAGCCGTAGTAAGGACTGTTATAGATTACCGACGGCAGATTTGGAGCAGCCTCCAGAATCGCCGCGAAGTGAGCTTTTTGCGCGGCCGGCGAGGCACCCCGGGAGAGGACGCGAGGGATGACCATCAGGCCCTGGGCACCGACCTTGGCCGCATGCGCCGCGTGGGAAATTGCTTCACGACTGTTGACGGCGCCAGTGCCGACGATGGTCGGAACGCCGGCAGCGACCAGACGCGCCACGCCTTCCTGGCGCTCGGCTTCGGTGAGCAGGGGCCAGTCACCCATGGAACCGCAATACACGATAGCACTCATGCCGATATCGATCAGTTCGCGACCTTTGGCCACCAGCGCGTCGAAGTCGGGTTTGCGCTCGGCAGTGCAGGGGGTCATCAGTGCAGGCATGCAGCCAGTGAAGATGTTTGCGCTCATTGTTGGCACTCCTAGAAGCGTTTATTCAGCTTGATTGAGGTGGGGAATGCAGCGTGTTCGCTCAAATGCCCCACGCGAAGGGGTCCTGTTCGTCGATCAGCAGCGTGCTGTCGGCGGTCATGAAGGCCTGGCCGGTAATGAACGGGCGGACACGTTCGCCTTCCCATTCGTAACTGCCGACGAATTGACTGGCGGTGATGCTGGCTTGTACCCAGGGCGCACCCGCGGCCAGTTTTCCATCGGCAGCCAGGCATGCCAGTTTGGCGCTGGTGCCGGTACCGCAGGGCGAGCGGTCGTAGGCTTTGCCCGGGCACATGACGAAGTTGCGGCTGTCGGCCTGGTCGTCGTCGGCAAACAACTCGACATGGTCGATGACGGCGCCGTCTTCGCCATGGATGCCTTGGGCTTCGAGGGCCTTGAGCATCGCCCAAGTGTAATCGGTGAGCGCTTCGACGTTATCGAGTTGCAACACTTGCCCGTGGTCGGACACCAGGAAAAACCAGTTGCCGCCCCAAGCGATGTCGCCGTAGACGCAGCCGTGCCCGGGGACGTCTACCGGCACCTGTTGGCGATAGCGGTAGGCGGGCACATTGCGCAGGGTCACCGTGCCGTCTTCATGCAGCGTCGCGCTGACCGGGCCGACCGGCGTGTCGATCTTGTGCACACCGGGAGCGATGTGCCCCAAGTAATGTAACGAGTTGACCAGGCCGATGGTGCCGTGACCGCACATGCCGAGGTAGCCGGCATTGTTGAAGAAGATGACGCCGCAGGTGGCATCCGGCGAGACCGGCTCGCAATACAGGGCGCCGACCAGGACATCGTTGCCACGGGGCTCCAGCAGGCAGGCCCTGCGCCAGTGGTCATGCTGATCGCGCAGGGCATCACGCTTCTCGATCATGGTCTGGCCGGGCAATTGTGGAAATCCGTTCATCACCAGGCGAGTCGGTTCGCCGCCGGTGTGGGAGTCGATGACATGTACTCGTTTCATGAACCCATCCTTTAGAAGTGTGCCGGTACACCGGTTGCCACCACCAGGCCACCGAACCTGCGGATAGAGTGAACGCGTCAGGGGCGATAGCGATTGATGTTTTCCATGAATGCAAATGACGAAATCAGCACAATCCTTATGGCCTCGACACGGGATAAACCTTGGGGCAATCTGCTTACGCGCGCCTCGACACCGGCTCCAAAGTGAAGGCCAGTTGCTGAGCGGAGAGGGCGCAAGGGAGGATTTTTGCTTGTCCGCAGAATGGGAGAACAAGCGTCATGACGCAGAACGCATTGGCGATCCTGTGCCAAGGAAACGACCTGAATCGCCCCGATACCCTCGAAGAATTACTGGCGGGCGTGGCACTGCTGTTGCCGATGCTGGACGTGATCCCCAATGCCGCGATCTTTATCAAGGACATGAAGGCGCGTTATGTCATGGCCAATAGCACGCTGGTTCAGCGCTGCGGGTTGAAACAGTTGCAACCGCTGCTTGGCAAAACCAGCGCTGAAGTCTTTCCAGTACAATTGGGGCCTGGCTACACCGAACAGGATCGTCGTGTACTGGAGCAAGGCTTTGTTCTGGAAGACCAGTTGGAATTGCACTTATATGGGAGTCGAGAACCCGGTTGGTGCCTGACGCATAAACGCCCGTTGTATAACCGCAGCGGTGAAATCATGGGCCTGGCGGGAATTTCGGTCGACCTGCAATCGGCCAGTGATGCTCACCCGGCCTATCAGCGCCTGGCGGCGGTGGATGAATACATTCGCGCGCATTTCAATCGCCGTATCACCTTGGGTGAACTGACGCGGATCGCCGGTATTTCGGTGGCGCAACTGGAACGGTATTGCAAGCGCGTGTTCCACCTGACGCCACGGCAGATGATTCAAAAGATTCGACTGGAACATGCGCACCGACTGCTGCACACCGAAATTCCCATTACCGACGTGGCATTGCAGTGCGGCTACACCGACCACAGTGCGTTCACACGACAGTTCAAGGCATTGACCGGGTTTACGCCGCGCCAGTATCGACAGGTGTCATGAATGCATCGGGGGACATTCATTCGCCAGAAACTAAGTTAGAGTGCCCATCAGTGTCTGCTCATAAGGGCCCTGCACTCGATTCGCGTAGTCGCGCCAAGCGGTTCCAGCGAACGAACAGGGCAAAAAAAACCGTGTATCAATCGTTATGTGAAGAATGAATCGTCCGCTGTTTGTTTCTCTAGATGGGCCCAAGGGAGCCGGCAAAACCACACTGTTGGAGGCCGTCACGAAAGTACTGAGGGCAGACAACAAAAAAGTGATCCGGCTTTGCGAGAAAAAAAGCGATCCCTACAGGGGTGAAACAATGGCCCTCGTGAACAAACTCGTCAGAAATCCCAGCCGGGATCTGGAGTTGGAAGTTTGTGAGCGCTTCGCCGATAGCCGTGCCTGGATCTCCCGGCACGTGCTGACTAAACAACCACCAGGTAGCATCATCTTGATTGATCGCTGGTATCCATCTGATGCCGCGTTTCGCCGGATAATCCCGTTTGCAGAGATTCTGCAGTTGAACATTGATCGAAACGTGCGAGTGCCAGACCTGCATGTCGGAGTTGTCACCGCCCCTGATATTTCGTGGGCGAGAGCAGCGGCACGACAGCGTGGGCTGAGCAGTACTGTGATCCATCGGTTGGAAGAACATGTCGCTTGTACCCAGGCGTTCGAACGAGCGATTGCAGATCACGGCTGGGTTTTATGCCGTAATGAAGGAACGATCGAAGCCGCAACGATGCAGGTGGTTTCGCAGATCAATGGCGTCCTTCGATGTGCCCTGTAGACGAAGTTCGCTGCGCCGGTCTTGCGGCGCTGACAGTTTTTACGTAGCAACGACTTCTTCAAGAAGGTGCCCGCGCTTTTACACACACGCACACACAGCCTGGGCCAGAGGTCGGCAATCGAAAGCTTATGCGGGAGCAGCGTTGATTAGCTGTTTGAAATATTACATTTCTGACAGCTAACCGGCAGTAGGCAGTCCATGGGCTAGAGTGAAGTACCAACGTAGCTATTCAAAGGGCTTGCAGATGAACTTAGCCATTGATGCTATTGCAAACGTGATTGGTGGAAACGACAGTGAGATCTAATTGGCGTTGGAAATTGCATCCGCGATAGCTTCACTCAGCCAGGAGCACTTGAGATGACAAACACCCAAAAGTTGCTGTTCGCTTTAGGATCCGCAATAGCACTGCCAGTCGCCACATGCCTTGCGCAAGCGGAAGAGCCGCAGATCAAGACGCTCACCTCACCGAAAGATCCAACGGAAAGCGCAGTTCTAATAGGTAGAGTCATCAACGACGGGCTGACAATCCAGTTGGAGCTTGAGGGCGCCGAAGCTATGTGGATGCAGATGGGAACACCTGCTCAGTGGAGTGAACATGTTCCCGCAAAGAACGAGCGGTATCATATTGAGATCAAGGTGACGGACAACGCAACCAAGACGCGACTCCCGTACTCCACGGTTACCTTCGCTGCGACAAACAAAGCCAATGGAAAGAGCGTAGAAACGATTCTACCGCCGATGTGGGGCGGCAGTGGTTTGCATTACTCTGAAAACAGCCCCTTAGCTGGTGATGGTGTTTACGCCGCCACGGTCACTGTTGGTGTTCCAACGTTCGCTCGTGAAATGCAGGACAAAGACCTGTGGTCGAAACCGGTAAACGCCCACTTTCACTTCAAATTGAAGGAAGGTGTGCTTGTCGAGGTATCAGAACCCGTCTCGGCAGCAAACTAGCGGAGCCCATTTTGCCGAAGGAGGGCGCAGATAAGGGATTTCGGAAGAACTTCACCACGGTGCTGGAGCATAAATTCCAATAATGAAAACTCTTTCGCCGTTAGGTCGATCCGTTTCCCTCCTCGAAACGCCTGATGCTTGAGTAGGTCAAGCTCAAGATCACCGATTACTAAATGGGGCTGACTGGATGGAGGGTCTGCTCTATGCAGCAAGACTCGGACTCTAGCAAGTAGCTCGGGGAACGCAAAAGGCTTGACCATGTAGTCATCAGCACCCAGATCCAATACTTTAACTCGGTCTTCTACGCCATCGCGAGCTGAGAGGAACAACACTCGCATACTTGCGCCTGCGGCCCGGATCTTTGTCAGGACGTCCCAACCGTTGAGCACCGCCATTAATAGGCTTTTTTGCTATCGTTGCATTAAATTGAGTGATCACAAAGGGATAAGAAATGGCGATTCCAATGTGGCAAGGTCAAGTCGCGCTGGTCAGCGGTGCGGGCAGTGAAAGTGGTATTGGACTCGCAATCGCCCGACGTTTGGGCCGCGAAGGCGCGCGAGTCTTGATCACTGCCAGCAGTGCGCGAATTCAGCAACGTGTCGCCGAGTTGCAGGCTGAAGGTATAGACGCTCGGGCGATGGCAGCCGACCTGACTGACGAATTGCAAGTCAAAGCGCTGACCGATTGGGCTCATGAGCAGTTCGGCCATATCGACATTTTGGTCAATAACGCCGGCATGGCTATGGTCGGCAGCCCGGAACCCTTCGTCGAAGTGGCGGACATGGATTTGGCGACCTGGAATCTATCTCTGGCGCGCAACCTGACTACCGCTTTTTTGCTGACTCGTGCGGTGTTACCTGGGATGAAGACGCGCGGTTACGGACGTATCGTCCACATTAGTTCGACGTCCGGTACACGCGGAAGCAATCCAGGTGAGTCGGCTTACAGTGCGGCAAAAGCAGCAATGCTGGGGATGAATATGGCCCTGGCGCTGGAAGTCGGTAAACGGGGCATCACCGTCAACAGTGTTGCACCAGGCTGGATTGATACGGGAGCATTGACCGAAGAAGAAAGCCGCGCGGGTACCTACACTCCGATCGGTCGCGCCGGTCGTCCAGAAGAGGTTGCCGCTGCAGTGGCGTTTTTGGCGTCTCCGGAAGCCAGCTATATCACCGGTGAAGTGCTGGTGGTGGATGGCGGTAATTGTCTGATCGAAAACAAGGCGCCCTGACGTTAGCTTGGACTGCTGTCTTTTAGTGAGCCTACTATTTAACGAAGAAATCAAACGCGCAGATACTTGCTAGCCTTAAGCCGGATGCTAGCTCCGCCAGCGTTGAAATAGTGACTCAGGTTGAGCGATTACTTTCAGGTGCTTCCATACCAGAACATCCGTGCAGCCCAGCCATCCTTAAGCACCACGTTTGTCTTTCGATGACGTAGGGCATCGGCATACACCAAACTCGGCCGAAGGCCGGGCCATTGGCATCTCGCCGGATAGCTGGAATGGGCCATGATCTTGTGCACCATCTGATTACGATTACGGCAGTGCACAAATTATGGCGGATGATTGCGAGGGTGGGGGTGGTACGTTGCTTGAGAGTTCACCAGTCCCTGGTTCAGAAACAGAGACGTTTTTACGGGTGGATACTGGATCGTTAACCATCAAGTGCGGATTCATCTAGGTTTTAGATTGTAATAGAGCCAGCTGGGTCTTCAGCTGTGCGACTTCAGCTTCCAGTTCACGCACTCGCTCCTTGGCCTCAACTTCGACGCTGACGTCCTTCTGGATACCGATGAAGTAGGTGAGTTGATCTGTGTCGTTGAACACTGGGGTGATCGACAGCTCGTTCCAGAAGGCGCTGCCGTCTTTGCGATAGTTGCGAATGACTTGGCGGCAGGGGAGCATGTTCCTTATCGCCTCGCGGATTACTGTCAAACCAGCTTGATTACGGTCATCACCCTGCAGGAAGCGGCAGTCCTGGTACAGGATGTCGTCAACGCTGTACCCCGTTAGGCGCTGAAAGGCGGGGTTGGCATAGATCAGGATGTTTTCGTCGCCTTCCTGCTCTGCTACCACGATGCCGTCGTTGGATGCTTCAACCACCAGTTTCAGCAGTTCTGCGTCGATCATTTTCAGAGCCCCAGTGAGTGACATCTCATTTTTAGCGGTTACCCGCCATACACGCAGTAATCAGTATAACCCTCGGCATTACCGCCATACACTGTGGCTGAGTTTAGAGGGGGCAGCGGCCAATCGTTCGAGATTCTGGCTGGCAGATCCGGGTTGGCCATGAACGTACGGCCAAAAGCGACAAGGTCGGCCAGTCCTGAATCCAGCAACTGCGTAGCGCTTTGTGCAGTGTAACGACCGGCGTAGATGATCGCACCGCTGAAAGAACTACGGACTGCGCGACGGAACGATTCCGGCATCCGTGGTGCATTATCCCAGTCCGATTCGGCGATGGAGAGGTATCTCAGCATGGGTTATACGGGGGGATGAGTGGCCCGCTATTCATGTTCAAGGATCAGAAAGGCACTGTTACCGGCATCACACCTGTAACGTGAACCAAGCCTAAGGCGTGAACGTGGTCATCGCTGAAGGTTTTGATGCCCAAAAGTTAAGCGACAGTGCCGCCCTTTTGAGTAGGGGCGGCTGTCTTCACCTTCGGGCGGTATCCTTTGGTATCGCTTTACGATCAATTTCCTCGGTATGTGGAGAAACCGTAAGGGCTCAGAAGCAACGGGATGTGATAGTGAGGAACGGTACCGTCCACCTCAAAAATGACGGGTACCTCCGGAAAGAAGCTGGACGTTTTGTGCGACTTGAACCACTCACCAGTCTTGAAGGTGACACGGTAGGTACCTTTCTCCAGACCCCGACCTTGCGGATACAGCCCGGTGATACGACCTTGCTCGTTGGTAGCCGCGCTGTTGAGCATGTCCCAGTTTTTCCCATCCTGTTTTTCCAACGTGACATTGACTCCAGGGGAGGGCAGACCATCCTGCAAGTTGAGTACATGCACGCTCAACGGATTTGTTGCCGCTGATGCAAGGGCTGAAAGGGCACTCAATACAGCGCCAGCGAAGATACTTTTCAATACAGTCATGGTGATGTCCTTAGTTTTTAACGGCAGGTAAAACTTTGTTGATAGCGACCTCTGCGCAACCTTCATCGTGTGTTGCGCCCCCCGCACCAGCCACCCCAATGGCGCCGATGACCTGACCATCGAATTTCAATGGCACGCCTCCACCGAGCAGTAACAACTCATCGAGGGTGTTGAGGTTTTCAGCATCTGGATTAGCGCGAGCGCGCTCAGCTAACAACCGCGTCGAAGTCTTGGTCGACAGGGCGGTATAGGCTTTGCGTTGCGCGGCTAACGTGTTGTGCGGGCCGACATTGTCATCGCGTTGCACGGCAACCAGATTGCCGCCACGGTCGACAACTGCGGCGACGGCTGTGCGGCCATCGGCATGACAGGCGGTCAGCGCGGCCGTTAGCAAATCGTTGGCCATTGCAAGTGACACGTCCTGGCGCTGCGCAACCTGATCCGGAGCTGCAACGGCGAACGCAGAGTTCATTGCGAGTGTGATCAGCAATGAAGTCGATAGGCTTGTACGCATGCTGTTTCCTTGGTTGGTTGGTTGAGTCTGTCTGGGTCATTGCCAGACATCATGACCAGCCCGCTCCGTCAGAATGATTACCTCCTGATTACCAATATGTAATGTGAGAAATCAGCGAAGCGGGCTAGCCTGTGCGCCAGTCCTGGAGGAAAAAATGCGTATCCTGGTGGTTGAAGATGAAACGAAAATGGCGGATTACCTGCGCAAAGCCCTGACTGAATCGGGCTATTCGGTAGAGATCGCTCTTGACGGCCTCGATGGCCAGCATTTGGCACAGGAGAGTGAGTTCGATCTGATCATTCTGGATGTCATGTTGCCGGGGTTGGACGGCTGGCAATTGCTGCAAATCATCCGGCGTAAGTGGCAGACCCCGGTACTGTTTCTTACCGCACGTGATTCGGTTGATGATCGGGTCAAAGGGCTGGAGTTGGGGGCTGATGATTATCTGGTGAAACCCTTTTCCTATGCCGAGTTGTTGGCACGCGTACGCACTTTGCTGCGCCGTGGCCCGCCTCGCGAGGTGGAGCATTTTGTGGCTGGCGACCTAAGTCTGGACTTGTTGCGACGCAAGGTAACGCGCAACGGAGAGCGCCTCACCCTGACCAATAAGGAGTTCGCCCTACTGCACTTGCTGCTTAGTCGTGAAGGGGAGGTGCTATCGCGTTCGTTGATTGCCTCACAGATCTGGCAAATGAACTTTGACAGTGACACTAATGTGGTCGATGTCGCCATCCGCCGACTGCGCGCCAAGGTTGATGATCCTTACCCGCTGAAATTGATCCACACAGTCCGTGGTATCGGTTACATGCTCGAGGTGCAATCTTGACTCTGTTTCCGCGCACTCTGAGCCTGCGCCTGGCGATCATGTTCGCATTGGTCAGCGCACTGTTATTGGGCTCCATCGGTTTTTATCTTTATCAATCGTTACAGCGAGAGATTGCGTGGCGCGACGACCAGGCCCTGCTGGGACGCCTGGAGCGAATGCAAGCATTGATCAGCGATAGCGACAGCATCGAGCAACTGCGAGGTCGGCCCAAGCTCTACGAAAACATGTTGGGCAATCGCGACAGTCTGCTATGGATTGTCGATGACACCGGCAAGGTGTTGATCGAAATCAACCCGGTGGGTATGACTTTTCCAAAGTTGCCGGCTGCCCCCCAGGCGCGCCTTGTTGAGGATCACTCTTCCGAGGCTGTGCGGCTTGCCTGGCAGGATGTCATACAAGGTGATCGCGGCTTGACCTTGATCGCTGGCAAGTTGTTGGGTGAGCGCGAGCAGATGCTGGGGGTTTACCGACTCAGGCTTTGGCTGGCCATGTCAGTCGGAGCGCTATTGGCTTTTGGATTCGGTTGGTGGGTTAGTCAACGAGGCCTGCACCCTGTGCGCCTGCTGGCCAAGCGCGCGGCCGCTATCGATGTGCAGCATCTGCATCTGCGGCTGGATGAGTTCAGTGAGCTGAATGAACTCAAACCGCTCTGTAATGCCCTCAACCAGATGCTTGCACGTCTTGAGGACGGATTCGCCCAGCTTTCACGTTTCTCGGAAGACCTCGCCCATGAGATGCGAACCCCACTAGGCAACCTGATGGGACATACCCAACAAACTCTGAGGCGCAGTCGCTCTATAGAGGACTATCAGAACCTGCTGGTTTCCAATCAGGAAGAGTATGAAAGGCTGGCCCGCATGATCGACAGCATGCTGTTTCTCGCTCGCACCGAGCAACCAAACGCTTGCGTAAAATTCGAGCAAATCAACCTGCACGATCTGATCGAGCAGCTCTGTGAGTATTTCGAAGGGGTAGCGCAAGAACGAGATGTACAGCTGATAAACCAGGCCCAGGATCAATTGCTGGGTGATCCAGGCTTGATCCGTCGAGCACTTGCTAACTTGCTGGCGAATGCGCTGCGCTACGCAACTCCTACCTCTGCAGTGACGATCAGCAGCAGGGTTTTGGAGCACCGTCTCGACATCACTGTGCACAACCACGGCGAGCCGATTGCGGCAGAACATCTTCCACGATTGTTTGAGCGTTTTTACCGGTGTGACCCATCACGCAATCAACCCGACGATTCCGGAGGGCTGGGATTGGCCATCGTTCGTTCGATTATGCAACTGCATGGCGGTCGTATAACCGTTGATAGCACTGACGCAGGTACGAGCTTTCACTTGGAGTTTCCCCTTATAAACGCCTGAGCTCGAACCGAAGGTATTGCACACGACACAGCGAATACTGGCAAATTGCCCTATAGTGAGTTTCGTTGCGGTGGTGACCATCTAGGAAGCAGCAAATGGGGCTCGAAAATTTTTCTTTCGAGCACATGCGAAAGGGGTAGCCGCAGTGCAGAGCAGAAATCGTATCGGATCTGATTCCTTGGGAGTTGTTTTCAATGCTCAGCGACCTTCAAATCGGCATTTATCGGTCGTTCACCCGCGATCTCTTTTAGCTTCAACAGTGCTTGCCAAGGCTCTGCTCTCGCTCTGCGCCTTGGAAAAGTTAAAGTGATGCTTACTAGGCGGCGCAGCTCCCTGGCAGGTTTCATTTTCCTCGCTGTCGGATTGGTTGTTTTTTCAGCTCTGTTACTGCTGAAGTCTGAGACTGAACGTAGAGAAAAGCGTTTCTCGGAATACGTACAAAATATTTCCGGCATCGTGCGCAATCAGCTTGATACTAATGAGGCTGTGCTGGCGGGTTTCTCGGCATTTCTTCAAGCCGTCGATCAGAGCGATACGGAAGCTGCGGCCCGGTATGCAGCCGTCGTTTTAGCCGCTTACCCTCATATTTATATGCTTGAGGCGGCGCGGGCGGTACCCATCGCCGAACAGGCGGCTTTTGAAGATCTGTTGCGCCGTACTTGGCGACCAGACTTTCAACTCAAGGATTTTCCGAGTCTCACTCACCAACCTGCGCAACATCAGGTCTATCTCAATGAGACTTGGCCTGTATTGTTCATGTACCCCTTACTCCCTGAATCGAGTTCGATCTATGGCGTCAAGCTAGAAACCGTCGCCTATCTCTCCTATGCGTTGGCTCGAACACACAATAATCAGAAGCCGGTCGTATCGCCTGTTTTCTCAATGTATGAGGGGGGAACGCTTACATTCTGATGCAGTCAGTCATTCGTCCTGAACAGGATCGAGGGAACACTCGCCCCAATTTCTTTGGCAGCACGATGGTGTCTTTGCTTTTGATCAAGACGGACTCGCTACAGGAGGCTGTGAGTTATGCGAACGTAGATCCCCTGGTTCGCGTCAGTGCTGTCCTGAAAACCGCTGCAGGATCTGAAAGCAATGTTTTTTCAACGCAGACCGAGCAAGCCTGTATCTTGGATCGCTTCCTATTACCGGCGCTATCTGACCGAGTCGAGATCAGGAATGTTTCACAACCGATGATCTTGTTGTTTGAGCGTCAGTTGCGATTGGGGGATATTCTGACCGCGGAAACATTGATCATCCTTGCGGTTCTCGCGGGGGCATTCGTGCTTGTGCCTGTGGTATTGATTCGGCATTTCAAAGCGATCGAAAGAGCAGAGGTTGAACACGAACGCTCGGCTTATCTCGCAACTCATGACGTGCTCACCCAACTGCCTAATCGCTACCTTTTCGCCGATCGATTTGATCAGGCCTTCTCCGATTGGAAAGTGAACGGGGTTCCATTTGCCGTGCTGTTGATCGACCTGGATCACTTCAAGGATATCAACGATAAGTACGGCCATGAGGTCGGCGATCAGGTTCTCCGAGCGGTCGCAAATCGCATGCTTCAAGCCACTCGCTCGTGTGACACCATCGCACGCTACGGCGGGGATGAATTCGTGATTCTGGTTACAGGCATTACCCACACCGAGAGTGCGGAACTGAAGGCGGCGAGGGTGCTCGAAACCATCGCGCAGACAGTCGTGACCAGTGCAGGAGAGCTTTCAATATCGTGCAGTATTGGCGTCTCGCTGTGTCCTACCCATGGCAAGAGTCTCGATACATTGCTTAAGGCGGCGGATCAGGCCATGTATGGCGTTAAACAACTGGGGCGAAAAGGAGTCGCGATGACTGAGTCCCCGGAAGCTTGAGATGCTCACTAGCACCGCTAGTCGCTTAGTCAGGCAAGGATCCATCGGATGTAAATTTACTTTAGCGTCCCGTTGGCCTCGATGCGGCATTGGCCTTCGTCATATTTAAACTCGCAGCACGCCCCCCTAGAACAAAACGGGAACCCAACAAAGCGTCAGTTTTTATTTGCGCGTTACTGACTTAGAGGCGGCTTTGCCTTTTGCGGTCTTTCTTCGGTAGCGATCTTGCGTCTAGGATATTCCGGCTCATTTAATCGCTAAGTTCGGCAACAAAGACCCAGGGAGCCTGTCAGGTTCTGTTAGAAATGCTCTGAATACAGATATCATTTCTGCATATCGGCATTCCGACTTCCGATGCGGCCTATCAGGTTGAAATACCTTGAAATCCTTACGTGATTGAGCCCCCCCCCGCGTCTCTCTAAGTTTGATTTCGCAATGCCGGGCCCCTCCGACAGCTACGCCGTAACCGTCCGCCAAACACACCTTCCCGACTCCGGCACTCAGGGTAATGATGCCAAATCAATCCAAAGTGGACACCTAAAATGCCCGTACCGGCGCAGTCGAATTAGTTTTGGCCAAGGTCAGTTACCCCACCACGCGTCGCGAGGCGTGTTTGCCTGCGATAAAAGGCGTGAATTGCCCATACCACCCCGACCAATAGCAACCCTGTCCCAAGCGCTTCCATAGGAGAGGGCCAGCGTTGGTTGATCAGCAGGCCCATCGTAGTTGCATAAATGGTTCCGCTGGCGATCAATTGCCCGCTGAGCGCCAGAGGTAGACGTCGAGTTGCAATTGACCATGCCCAGGCACCCGCAAGGGTAGCCCCTAACCCCTGAATCAACCCACAGACTAATAGCGCCTGAGTACCTGCTAACCCGCTCGGATGGCTAGCGAAGTGGGACAGGTTCAAGTGCAGACCAACGGGTATGAACGCCAGCATCTCGACGCTGCACATGAAGATCAGCATGGCTGACCACAACATGGGGGACATGCTTGGGCGCTGAGCCAAAGCACTTTCATTTAACAATCCAAAGCCCGTCCAAAATCCAATTGCCATTAACGATGCGAGCAGCCCCAGCAGTATCGAATGGGTCGGGAGCACCACCTTTGCGGCGCTAAAATCAAACACGCTCAAGTTGACCAAACTTATGCCCAATGCCGCCACCAGCAGCGGCCCGGCAATGGCGCGCCAGGGCACGCTGGAGCTTCGCATGTTGCCGGCGATCGCAAGCACAATCGGTACTGACCCCATCATCACCGGAGGGATCACCGGCCCAGCTGCCAAGACCGCAGTGGTGATCAGGAAGAAGTAGCCGATGTATCCCAAGAAGCCCAGCAGTGCGGCACAGGCCCAGTCGCTCAGTCGCAATTGCCTAACTTCGCTGCGGTAAACAAACAGCACAAGCAGGCTACCTAAACCGGCAAAGGCATAGCTCACCACAGCCAGATCAAAAAGGCTGTAATCGCCGACCAACCCCGGAAAGATGTAGAGCAGCGACCATGAAAAAGTGGCGGCAATGGCCGCCAATAGGCCTAGGGTCATACGCTCTGCTCCTGTTGGGCCTGCTTCCGGATCCAGCAATGAGCTACGCGTCGGGCAGTGTCGAATACCCTGACGTCCTGGCCCATGGCGCCGCTGACAAAACTGCCCTCCAGTAAGATAAAAAGCCCCTCAGCAACTACGTCAGGGTCACTTATACCGGCGCTCACGGCCAAGGTAGTGAGATTGTCGCGTATCCCTTGCTTATGCCTGCTCACTGCCAAATGCACAGGGTGGCTAAACTGGGGGAATTCGGCCGCACTGTTGACGAACAGGCACCCGCGTTCGCTGTCTTGTAAAAGAAAGCGTTGATACAAATCGAAAAAAGCGAGCATGCCACTGACCGGGTCAGGATGCCCTGCCAAGGTGCGCTCTACCTCTTCACGCCAGCGTCGGTCGCGCTCCTCAAGGCAAGCCACTATCAGCGCATCCTTGGAGGGGAAATGGCTGTAGAGCGTCATCTTGGTAACACCTGCCATCGCGGCGATGGCCATCACACCAGTAATGTATATACCTTGTGAAAGAAACAGCTTCAGCGCTGAGTCAATCAAGCGTTCACGGGTATTGTCCAATTTAAGGCACTCCGGCATAGGGACGGAGCTAACTATACTGACCGGTAAGATTGGGGTGCATCCAAATACGACCTGAATCATGGCCGTTACGACGCAGACCGCAGTATGCAAAAGCAGCAGTAAATCGCAGGATTTGGCCAGCCAGGACGTTCGTTACGCTAACTAAACGCACCCTGCACCCGAGTGGTTAACGCATACGCTCTTGCCTCTGGTATGTGACGGGAATCGATCCACGGGTAAGGATGTGCATTTATGGGGCTAATTGTAGAGGTCGGCAAATCGCCAATAACATCATCTTTGAAGCCGATTACGCTTGCAGCGACGTTTGAGGGCTTGCCTATTACACCGGATACATTACCGAAGCTGGAACAAGCCCGTTTTCTGGCAATTCAGTACCACGATGCTATCTTTTAACGGCTTCCAACCGAAATGGAGTTCTATGAAATGGCTAGTCGTCTTCAAGAAACCGATCGCTTCGAAGCAATAGGTAAGTCTGGACGGCAATACACGATTGTTGAATCAACGAGCCAGTCGTCACGAGACGCCATGATTGGCGATGAGTCAAAGTGGGTTAACGGATCATCATATTTGCGCGCGATAGATTTTGGGCCGGTCAGTCAAATCAGCGATTCCGAGTTTATAATTTTTCTCACCGGAGAAAAAGTTAGGAGGCTTAAATGAGCGCATTGCAATATTCCGATTACCAAATCAAGTAAAGCAAACCGAGCTTGTTAGATCGCGAATCTGAGTAGTAGCTAGAATATTAAGGCCTACGGTAAGACGCAATTAATGCCACTGACGCTTTATTTCCTGCCACTGCTCGTCTGCCAGCCATTTATCTGCCAACGGAAAGAAAATATTTTCCTCCGAGTCCATATGATCGAAATATTTTTTGATAAAGTCATCGATAGTATCAGCAATTACTCTCGCTTCCTGAGTTGTGTCCTCCAACATCTTCAGCTGTCCAGCAATGCGCCCAAATGCTTGATGATCTCGCTCGATATCCTTGACCCGTTGGTGGATCGGCGCCTCAGTCGCTAGCAATGCCAGCCTAATAAGTTCTTCATTTTCATGGTGGTGTCGTTCTGCATCACCATGCATGGCTTCCAGCATCTTGAACAACAGCTTGCAGTCATCAGCACCATCGGATTCGGATTCATGCCTCATCTTCCTCAGCAACTCTTTGATCTGAGTGATTTTTATAGCGACCTCATGATGATATGCCTGAAGTTCTTTCAACAAGACGTTCATATCAAAACCTCTAAACGACACCAAACCGTCACGGCGAAATATTTCTTAACCCGCGACCTCCAAGGCAAACAATTTTTTAAATCTCCATATTTATCAATGCCTTGTTAGCCGAGCTCACCAGCATGATTTAACATTATTAGTATAGGCGAGCACAGAGTTCACGCTTTGTCTCGCTGAAAGGAGGTCTGTAAACATCTTAAACTCGCCGCAGGGCAGGGAGCCTTGGACGACCAGGCAAAGCACAGCTGGCGCGGTTTCCCTATTAATTTTGGTTTCAAGAATCTGTTCATTGCATTGGAACGCTTTAAAAACCCGATCACTAAGAACTGAAGACTGGAAGGGTTCTAGGGTGCGGTCGACTTGGTAAATGCAGGCACTGAGCATGATCTCAAGGATGCGAAACTCCTCATATGCCGTCGCCTCCTTGCCCGCAAAGCAATGGGCAATGATCCAATTCTACAAAGCGATTCATTACGCTGACCCCAGCTTCGGATCGCCATCAATCTCGCCCAAGCGGGGCTTTTGGGCCTACAGTCTTGAGTGTCGCTCACTGCAAGGAATACAAATGAACGCGTTGCCTTCAACCTCTCTGCCAAAGCACGTCAGCCTGCTGGGTTATGGCGGTCTGTTGCCGTTTATTTTTCTGACGCTGCTGATCCCGTTCTCGCTCGACTATCGGCCGTTGTTTGCGATTGCGCTTGTTAACTATGGCGCAGTCATCCTGAGCTTCGTCGGCGCCTTACACTGGGGCTTCGCCATGACCGTGCAAGACATGAGCGCCGAGCAGGGCAGAGACCGGTTCATCTGGAGTGTCATTCCTGCGCTTGTTGCTTGGATTGCCACGTTACTGCCAATGCCATTGGGTTGCTTGCTGTTGGTCATCGGCTTTGTTGCCCACCTCCGGCAGGACAGGCAGCTGTTGCGGGTTACGAGCTTGCCCGCTTGGTACTTTCCGATGCGATTACGGCTTACCTTCGTGGCGAGCGTCTGCTTGCTGCTTGCCGCGATCGTTGAGGCGCTTCATTCATGAAGCCTCGTGAGCCCGGTTCGTTGCCCGTGCCTGGCAGCCGCTTATCGCGGTTGATGCGTTTTGGCAGTTTGGCCTCGGGCGTCGCGGGCGGCATGCTAGCCGAAGGCGCTCGGCAGTGGGTTCAGGGCAAACGTCCGGCGCTCAGCGAACTTCTGTTGACGTCGGGCAATGTGCATCGGGTGGTCGAGCAACTGTCGCAACTGCGTGGCGCCGCCATGAAGGTTGGCCAGTTGTTATCGATGGACACAGGTGATTTGTTGCCGCGCGAGTTCAGCGAAATCCTTTCTCGTCTGCGTTGCGACGCTCACCCTATGCCTATGAGCCAGTTGGTGGCAGTCCTCAACGGAAGCTGGGGCAAGGGGTGGGAAGAGCGCTTCGAACGGTTTTCCTTCACGCCATTGGCGGCAGCGTCCATCGGCCAGGTTCATGCTGCGAAAGATAAGGACGGCCAACGCCTGGCGATCAAGGTGCAATACCCTGGCGTGCGCGAGAGTATTTCCAGCGATGTGGATAACGTTGCTACCTTGCTGCGCATGTCCGGGATGCTGCCTAAAGGCATGGACATCGGCCCATTGCTCCAAGAGGCCAAGCGTCAGCTACAGGATGAAGCGGATTACATGAAAGAAACCGAGCACCTACAGCGCTTTGATCAACTGTTGGCGGACAGTCCTGACTTTCTGGTTCCTCGTGCGTATGCCCAGTTCAGCACGCCAAATATTTTGGTGATGTCCTTCGTTGATGGAGTAGCGGTGGAGTCACTAGAGCACGCGCCGCAGGCAGAGCGCGACCGGATCATCATGTTGCTATTCGGCCTGTTTCTGCGCGAGGTGTTTGAGTTCCAGTGCGTGCAGACCGACCCTAACTTTGCCAATTACCGTTATCAGCAAGACTCCGGCCGGATGGTATTGTTGGACTTCGGCGCCACGCGACTTTATGACCGCAACACTACCGAGGCTTATCGCCGCTTGTTGATTGCAGGCCTGCATGAAGACCGTGCCGCCATCACCAATGCCGCGCTGGACGTCGGCTACTTTCAGCCTGAAACGCTGCCCAAACACCGAGCGGTGCTCACTGATCTCATTACACAGGCCTGCGAGCCACTGAGGCATCAAGGTACCTATGACTTTGCGACGTCTGACCTGGCCGTACGCCTACGTGATACCGGTTGGGAACTAGGTGCCGACCGCGACTTCTGGCACACGCCACCTGTGGATGTACTATTTCTTCATCGCAAGGTGGGAGGTTTGTACCTGTTGGCCGCGAAGCTGAAGGCGCGGGTGAATGTCCGGAGGCTGTTCGAGCCTTACGTGATGTGAGCGCTTTATGGACGATTAATGCTCGCCCTGGGTACCACTACTGCTTAACCAGGCCTTTACATAATTCTCGGCCCGCAAGTACCTGATCTCTGATTCAATTGGCGATTTGCTGGGCTGCGGAGCTATAGCTACATCGGCTATCGCTCATTCGGGCTTAAGCCGGCTCGACCCAAAGTATTCATATGCCCTGAGCGATTCACTCCGCAGTTGGCCTGCCACGATTGATTCGCGAAGCGCATTGCAGCTGTCTCATTTCTCCTGGGCGTTACCAAGCTGCCTGCTATTCCATGCTTCCGTGAGCTCGTCTATCAGATCCGTGATTTGAGGCTTTTTTGATAGGACAAGGCAGCGCGTATTGCCAACAAATTCTTCTATCAAATACACAGCGTCGCCGACATCCAGTTCCAATTCCTGCAGCGCTTCGTCCGGAATTCGAATAGCGCCGTCACCATCCCATTCTTCAATGATGACCTTCAAAGGGGGCTTTCTCACGTGTGGTCTCCATTGGTTCTAATTCTGAAGCCGTCCAATGCCTTTAGATTCACTGCGGCGTGTTTTACAGATCTGGATAATCGTCCAGCCTAAGGCTAGGAGCCCCCGTCTCCTGAGACTCACGCTTAGGCGTATGTATCACTCCGGCTTCGGCATCTGCACGCATTTGCTCTAACTCTTTGTGAAAAGCCTTGTCCTGAACCGTGGGCTTACTGGTGTATGGCTTCCGTTCGGGTTCAGGCTGTGCTGCATAAGTCGTTACCGCATCAGGGTCGTGCTGTAGCTTTTCTTGAACTTGCGATTCGAGCATTGCACGTAGCGCATCTTTGTCGGGTCGAGTCAGCAATTTGTCACTCCTATGAGGAAACCAGGCACCCAGTAATCGACTAGGCCAGTGGCCGGTTGGGGAACATCCAATCGATCGTGTCGAAAATTTGGGCTGCAGATACAGCCACAGGATTTCAGGTCGAAGAGAGGAGGCGGATCATCAATTTCTTCCAACACGGCGATCGTGTGAAATTGGGAACATGCCAGGGATGATTCCGTACTCGATCTTATCGGTCGACTGGAGAGGGGAGTGCGACCGTGCCTGGCTCAGGCTTGGCTGATTCATGTAGATACCTTTGCAGGCTTCGATTGCTTGCCGTGCAGAAAGGCTTCCAGTGAATCGTCCATCGCATCCATCCACGGCGTGTGATGCACGGGCGCCATGGTGCCGGTCAGCGTGGAGCGGTAGCTTTTGTTGCGATAGCCGAGGATGTCCGCTTCTTTGTCATGCTCCCACTCCTTGAAGATATCAGCCACGGCGAGAACATCGAAAGGCGGGTAATCGGTGGGCTCAAGCAGGTCGAGTATGTAGGCGGCTTGATAGTCGATGGCTTCAAAGGGATCGGCCACTTGCTCTTCGCGAGCCACCCATTCACGGCTGTCGCTGACCATGGCTTGCTCTACTGGTAGCGTGATGCGGCCAAGCATAATGTCCCGGGCATACCAGGCCTGGGCATCGAACATGTTGAACGTGTAGTACTGATCCTGCATGCCGAGGAACATCAGCTTCGGATTGGCCAAAGACACGATGCCTTTGTACAAGCCTTCCGGGTAGAGCCGGTTGCGCGTGGTCAGCGTCAACTCGTTGGGCATGAACGGGAAGTGATGCTGATACCCGGTGCACAGGATGATCGCGTCGACCTCTTTGCTGGTGCCATCCTTAAAATGTGCGGTCTTGCCGACCACATGGGTGAGCAACGGTACTTCGGCAAAAGATTCCGGCCAATCAAAGCCCATAGGCTTGGTGCGATAGCTGAAAGTAACCGACTTGGCGCCGTACTTGTGGCACTGCGTGCCGATGTCTTCTGCGGAGTAGCTGCTGCCAACCAGCAGCAAATTTTTGCCTTGAAACTCGCATGCATCGCGGAAATCATGGGCGTGCAATACGCGACCGGGGAACTGCTCCAAGCCTTCAAAGTAGGGCGCGTTGGGGGTCGAGAAGTGCCCGGTGGCGACGATTACGTGATCGAATTCTTCGGTGATCAGTTGGTCTTGCTTGAGGTCGCGCACGGTGACCGCGAACTTGCCGGTGCTCTCGTCATAGGCAACCCAATGCACCGCTGTATTGAAACGGATGTGCTGTCGCACGTTGCTTTTGGCTACGCGGCCGATGATGTAGTCTCGCAACACGGCGCGTGGCGGGTAGGAAGGAATCGGCCGGCCGAAGTGTTCTTCGAAACTGTAATTGGCGAACTCCAGGCATTCCTTGGGGCCGTTTGACCAGAGATATCGGTACATGCTGCCATGGACGGGCTCGCCATACAGATCCAAACCGGTGCGCCAGGTGTAATTCCACAGACCGCCCCAGTCACTCTGCTTTTCGTAGCAAACGATCTCGGGGGATTCAGCGCCGTCGCAACGGGCAGCTTCAAAAGCACGTAATTGTGCCAAGCCGCTAGGGCCGGCGCCAAGAATGGCAACTCTAAAAGTCATAAAGACTCCTTTCTTCAGGCGGTTCATCGCGCGCGGGATCTTGGCCCTGACGACGACTGAGCGCGGAAAAGAGTGATGCTCGTACCGGCAACGGTCGGGCCATCAAGCTCTGTAGTGATGCGCACTAAAATCGGCTTTACCGATAGTGCAATGTGATGAAGGCAGCATCTGTCGGTGAAACAGAAGGCCGGAGGGTGGGCAGGCCACCAATGAAGCGAGGGTTCTCGAGAAAACGCTGGAAGGCAGCGTTCGATCCGGTCAAACAGGAGAAAAAATGCTTGAAACCGGTCAGAACGTTAACACACCCGACGTAGGGAGAAGCCTTTTTCCTGCAAATAACCATTGATGATGGTGAAGATCGCATGGGCCAACTTATGTATTTCCAGCAGGTGCCGGAAGGTCATGATCGTGGTGTCTTCGGAGTTAGACGCGCTGATGGTCAGGCATGCGAACTGACGTATTGGCGCGATTTCATATAGCGCTTCCTCCATCCTTCGAGCCACCGGCTCGGCTCAGTACGTCAGATGAATCCCAGTTGGTCATCGCACGAATCGCTTGAGTGACAGGCGACTCGCTATCACTTGCACTCAGAGAGCTCTGTCGGTGCGGGGTACAGCAGTGGTAGCTCGAAAGAACCTTTGGTAGAAGTTCCGCTCTGACACATCGTTTAACATAATATACATTATGCGTAATATCTTATATGGGGCTGGGGGGCTGTGGTGATCAGATTTGATGTGAGGATCAGGTAAAAATTAGAAAAATGCATTTAAAGACTATACCCCCTTCCAAATCAACAAGATGGGCTACACCAAGTTCAGGGTTCGTCAAATTTTCCAATGCTTGCTTAGGGCCAACAGATTCAGGGCCTCCATCAATTTCATCCGTTGTTTATCATTTGACGCGTCTAAACCAACTGTGTTCGATCCAACGGCATACAATTTAGCGCCGATATTTAAACATTAGACCGAGTCACCAATCGACATTTAAAAACTATAGTGGGCTACAGGTCGCATAACCGCTCTAGCACGGTTGTTTCAGCTGTCACAGCCCAAGCAGTTGCCTACGTAAATCCTAGACTTTTACCAAGGCTAGGAAGGCTCAAATTTTTACGCAGCACTAAATCTTAGTAGGAGCAAGATTTTAGCGGTTACACGATGGCTAAACAGCTGAAATGAGACATCGCTGCGAGGCGTGGAATTTCTGCATCTCGTGATGCTAGATTGATTGCCGAATTGGTGGTGCCAATACTGCTACAACGAGAAAATTGCAGCGTTAGCGATCCGTAGTTCCCTTTCCATTGCTTTGTACGCGGTCTACCAATCGGAGAACCTTTGTGGAGAACATCAACCTATTTGCGCTGCTTGATCGGGTCGTAGCTGAGGTGACACTGGCTGGTGAGCTACTGATCGCCGAATGGCAAAGGCCCACTGGAGTACGTGGTCAGGGCGATAAGGCAGATGTGGATATCGAGATAGAGAAGCGTCTGCGCGATCCCCTGCTGCAATTGCTAAATTGTGATTTTTGGGGGGAGGAAACGGGACACGTATTATCTGGCCATCCGTGGTGCTGGGTAATCGATCCAAACGATGGCACAAGTGATTTTTTAAGGGGCATTAAGGGCTCATCAATTTCTGTAGGGTTACTGCGAAATTCGATCCCAGTTCTAGGTGTGGTTTACGCACCGATAACAGATGATCGTGGTAAGGACTGCCTCGCTTGGGCTGAGGGAATGCCGCAGCTATTGCGAAATGGCCAGCCAGTAGACGTAGATCTAAGCCAAAGAGATTTAGAGGTTGGAGATTTAGTCATGGTCAGCGCTGCTGCAGTGACCAGGCCCGAAGCCAATGAAAAACTCTGCTCACCTGGGCAATACCACGCCATGCCCAGTATCGCCTACCGGCTTGCACGGGTAGCCGCTGGTGACGGTGTCTGCGCTGTATCGCTTTACCCTGTGTCAGCTCATGATGTCGTTGCGGGACACGCACTTTTAAAAGCCAGCCGGGGAAATTTGCTGGACCAAGACGGCAAAGTTGTTAGTTACGACTCGAGCATGACCTCCGTTTCACTGATGTGTTTTGGAGGGGCACCAATCGCCTGCATGAAGTTACTTCATCGAAATTGGTCAGCGCTATCAAACTCTTGGCAAGAACTTTGAGGTGGGTTCTTAGGCACGTTGGCCAGTTCAGTGCTGTCTGTTTGTAGAGTTTAGTTGCGATAACGACCATAACTCAACTAAACGTCTATTTAGTTTAGTTATATTAATGTGGCGAAATCGCATAGATGATCGATGTGATGTTTTTTTGAGCAGCCTGCCAGCTATCCGAACTAAATAACCTAAAAAATGGTAACTAAAAGCATGAAACTGTCTGGTTGTTTGCTTCTGTCACCCGCTACTCGCTCCGACTGCCAGTCCAGGTGTCCGCAACATCATCTGTCGGCTTGTCAGTAGTGATGAGCTTCTCGATGCCCCAGTCACCAGGCACATTCCAATCCTCGCCGAAAAGTTCGGCCGGGTGCATCGTACGGTCGGAACCATTGCCGCAGGCCAGGGACTTCGCCGGACAATAACGGTCGCACCCCCAACAAATCCGTTCGGGGTGCTTGGGGTTGATGGGGAAGTTCTTAGCCATGCCGATCTCCGGTCATTGGGAGGCGTTCTTCCAACCTATAGCCCTTACGCAAAGCCAGCCTTGATACACATCAAGAATCGACATCAGATGACTGCGCTCACCTCCTTCGCAATCCCGGGGCTAAGCTAACGCTTTAACAGACTTGGAGACGCCTCTCATGCTCAATAAAAATCCTTTCCCAAGCGGCCTATCAACTTGGGACGATCAAGATGCTGCAACATCTCTTGATGACAAAGCGTTTACCGCCCCGCCCGCCTTGACCAACGCTGAACTGGTTCATCTGCGTGTCCGAGTGATTGCCTTGGAAAACCTGGTCATCGCCCTGCTGGCCGATGGTTCGGAACACCAGCTCGCCGTTGCGCGCGAGATGGCCACCTACATATCCCCCAGACCCGGCTTTACCCAGCATCCGCTGACCATTCACGCAGCCGAACAGATGACCCACACCGTCGAGCGCGCCCAGCGATTTCGCCAGAGTGATGTGCCATCGGTTTAATTTCTCGAAACTTGATGCCAATCATTATTGTTCGCAGCAAAGCTTCCTAGACTCGGGCTCCTACTCGTCAATGCCCAGGAAGAAATTATGCGTACCCCCTTGTCGCTTTCGCTTGCCCTGCTCTTGCTCACACCGCTGGCTCACGCTAAGGAATACCCGATCGGTGAGCCACAGTTGTGTCCTGGGCTGGAAGTCGGGGCGGTGTATTTGCAGCCGATCGAGATGGCACCTGCCGGAATGATGCGGGCCACCGCGGATTCCGATGTGCATCTGGAAGCCGACATTCGCGCCACGGCGGACAATCGACAGGGCTTTCAGGAAGGCAGTTTCGTGCCTTACCTCAATGTCTCGTTCAATCTGAAAAAACAGGGCAGCGAGAACGAACTCAAAGGCGATTTCCACGCCATGGTCGCCAATGACGGCCCGCACTATGGCGACAATGTAAAGCTGCTCGGCCCAGGCAAATATCAGCTGACCTTCAACGTCCTGCCACCCGGCGGTCATGGGTCCCTTGGCCGTCATACCGATAAGGAAACCGGCGTAGCCCCCTGGTTTGAACGCTGCGAATTGCACTACGAGTTCATCTACGCCGGCATTGGTAAAAAAGGCGGCTATTGAATGAAGCGCCTGCAGATTGCCTGGCTGATGCTTGCCGGAGCAGTGGCGCCGTTCACGGCCTATGCCGAATTACCCAGCTATGAACTCAGCCTGCGCGATGGCCACTTCACTCCTGCCCTGTTGGAGGTTCCGGCCGGTCAGCGCTTCAAGATCATCCTGAGAAATATCGGCCAAGGCCCAGCCGAATTTGAGAGCACACCATTGCGGGTTGAAAAAGTACTGTCGCCGGGCGTGACAACCTTCGTGGTCATTCACCCGCTCAGGCCCGGCCACTACCCCTTCTTCGACGAGTTCAATCCACAACTGCCCGAGGGCGGCATCCTCGCGAAATAACCCGTTCAAACACGGAGTTTTCATGTATCAATCAATGTTCATTGTCTGGCGCGAAAGCGTCGAGGCGCTGCTGGTGATCGGCATTCTCCAGGCCTGGGTCAGTCAGCAGCATCAGGGTGATCGACTGGCGAAGTACTTGTGGGCAGGCGTCGTGCTGGGGTTGATGCTTTCGGGCCTGCTGGCGGTGTTGATTCTGTTTGCCGGTGAGGCCATGAGCGGTTCAGCCAGTGAATGGTTTCAGGCTGCACTTGCGCTGGTGGCCAGCCTGCTGATAGTGCAAATGGTCGGCTGGATGCACCGCCACGGGCGCACGCTCAAGCACGATTTGCAACGACACGCTGATAGCTACCTGGCTCGGCATGGTGGCGCGAGTCTGTTACTGCTGGCCCTGCTCGCCGTCAGCCGCGAAGGCAGTGAAACGGTAGTCTTTCTCTATGGCTCCGGTGCTCAGTTGCGAGGTCCGCAGCTCAGTTTGTTTGTCGTCGGCGGCGCAATGGGATTGGTGCTGTCGGCGCTGACCATTGCCTTGCTGCACAGCAGTCGCCGGTTCATCTCGTGGCAGCGATTCTTTTCCATCAGCGAAGCTGTTTTGCTGATACTCGGCGCGGCGTTGCTGGTCAGCGGTACCGAGCGAATTGGCGGCCAATTACTCGCCATGGATTTACCGGAGGTGATGTACAGCCTCGTTGGTGATGCGCTTTGGGACAGCAGTGCCTTGCTCAGCGACAGCCATGGACTGGGTGGTTTTCTTGCCGGTTTTGCCGGTTATCGTGCGACGCCCAGCGGCATGACGTTACTGGTGCTGGCCGGTTATTGGCTGACCGTCGGGGGTTGGCTGCGCCAGCGTGCTGTGGAAAAAGTCCCATGCCTGAGCTGAGTCGCCGCAATCAATGGCTGCAGCGCCTGGGCGACGGCATGCGTCGTCACGCGCCCGTCATCCGTGCCGTGCAGTGGGTCGTTGTACTGTTTTACGCGTTGCTGTTGGTGATCCCGGCGGTGTTGTCGCTGCCGGACAGCCAGGCACGGCTGCTCGATAACCTGACCCTGTTCGCGCAGTTTTTGTTCTGGGGCATTTGGTGGCCGTTCGTGTTGCTGTCGATCGTACTGTTTGGACGAATCTGGTGTGGCGTTCTCTGTCCGGAAGGCTCACTCAGCGAATGGGCCAGCCATTACGGCAAAGGTTTGGGTGTACCGCGCTGGTTGCGCTGGGGCGGCTGGCCAACCCTGGCGTTCTGCCTGACAACCCTCTACGGCCAGTTGATCAGCGTCTATGACTACGCCCAGGCGGCGCTGTTGATTCTGGGCGGTTCGACCGTCGCCGCGGTCGTCGTCGGGTTGCTGTTCGCCCGAGGCAAACGGGTCTGGTGCCGTTACCTGTGCCCGGTCAGTGGCGTCTTCGCCCTGCTCGCCCGACTGGCGCCCGTGCATTTTCAGGTCGACGAACAACGCTGGATGGAAAACCCCGCGCCACGCCTGCCGCCGCCCAACTGCGCGCCCTTGCTCGATATCCGTCGTATGCAAGGCGCCAGTGACTGCCATGCCTGCGGACGTTGCAGCGGACAACGCGGCGCGGTTCAGCTGATCGCGCGCTCCAGCAACCAAGAGATTCTTCATGCGACGGCGCAGACGCTTTCACCATGGGACGCGCGTCTATTGCTGTTCGGTGTGATCGGTCTGGCCATGGGCGCCTTTCAGTGGACGGTCAGCCCATGGTTCGTCGCCCTCAAACAAACCCTCGCCCAATGGCTGGTCGAGCACGACCAACTCTGGGCCCTTGAGGACAACGCGCCCTGGTGGCTGCTGACCCATTACCCGCACCTCAACGACAGCTTCAGCTGGCTCGACGGTTTCAGCATCGTCGCTTACTTGAGTTTGAGTTCGATGGTGTTAGGCACGGCGTTGATGATCCTTCTGCGCCTGACGGCTCGACTGGCGCAAGATCCTGCACTGTATTGGCCCCTGGCGCTGACACTCACGCCCTTGGGTGGTGCGGGATTGTTTCTAGGGCTGTCGGCCACAACGGTGAAATTGCTGCGCTATGAAGGTCTGCTACTGGAGTGGGTACAACCGGCCAGGGCTTGTCTGTTAATGGCTGCGATGGGCTGGAGCCTGTTGCTGGGTTGGAAACGGCTGGACCGCGAAGGCCTTTCCCAGGTTCGTCGCTGCGCTGGCAGCACTTGCCTGTTACTCGCCATCGGCTTGGTAGGGTTCGACTGGTGGTTGCAGTTCTGGGGCTGGTCCTGAGCGCCCTCATCCACAACCACCAACCCGAATTACCTAGACTTTAAAACGCGCCACCGTCTGGTGCAGCGCCCCGGCCATCTGCGCCAAATCGTGACCTGCGGTGTGAGTATGTTGGGCACCCAGCAAGACCTGCTCTGACAAGTTGCGAATCCCCATCAGATTGCGGTCCACCTCACGCGCCACCAATGCCTGCTCCTCCGTAGCGCTGGCAATCATCATGTTGCGCTCGTTGATCTGCGAGATCGACCGGGTGATTTCATCCAATGCATCGCCCGACCGTTGCGCCACTTCCAGGGTGGCCCGCACCAGGTTGCTGCTGCTTTGCATGGCCGTCACCGCATGCCCGGTATCGAGACGAATGTTGCCGATCATCTGCTCGATTTCCTGGGTGGACTCTTGAGTGCGATGCGCCAGGGCGCGCACTTCATCGGCGACCACGGCAAAACCGCGTCCGGCATCACCAGCACGAGCCGCTTCAATGGCCGCGTTCAGGGCCAGCAAATTGGTCTGCTCGGCGATGCTGCGAATCACGTCCAGCACCTTGCTGATGTCCTGCACCCGGCCCGCCAGTTGCTCGATGCGCTGTGAAGTGTCGGTGACCCCATCGGCCAGTGCGCCGATTGAAACCACGGTTTCCTGAACCTGTTCACGCCCGCGTTGCGCGGTTTGCTCGGACTGCCGCGAGGCCTCGGAGGTGCTGACCGCATTGCGCGCCACTTCATCGACCGCAGCGGTCATCTGGTTCACGGCGGTGGCCGCCTGCTCGATCTCCAGCCCTTGCAATTGCAGGTTGCTGCTGGTCTGGCTGCTGACCGCACTCAGCTCTTCGGAGGAACTGGCCACCTGGTCCACCGACATCGCGATGTGCCTGACCATGGCATTCAGACTTTGCTGCATCTGATGCATGTTCATCATCACGCTGCCGCCGGCACTTGAGTTCACGGGTACCTGAATCGTCAGGTCGCCTTGAGCGATCTGACTTAAAAACCGTGCGGCATCGTCCGGCTCGCCGCCCAATGGACGGGTCACACTGCGCGTGACGATCACCGCCGCGGCGATGACCAGCGCCACACAGAACAAAAACAACCCGAGCATATTGCGCCGGGCATCGCTGTACAACGCCTGCGCTGATTGTTCTCTGTCGGCGAATATTTTGCCTTGCAGCGCCATCAATTGATCCAGGCTGCCATAAACCTCGCGTTCGGCCGGCACGACCTTTTGTTTCAGCTGTGCCATGGCGTCATCGAAAGCCCCTTGCCGGATCAACACCTGCACTTGAGTGAACGCCGCCACGTAGGCTTCACGATTCTTCTTCAACGCGGCATAAGCGGTTTTGCCCTCTGGCAAATAGAACAATGGTTCAAGCGTATCGAGTGCCTGGGTAATCCGTTTCTTGGTAGCGTCGATTGACTGCTGCACCTGCTGATTATCTTTATCGATCAGTAGATCCCTAGTGTTCCTGGCGTTATCACGTACGCCGGTGGCGATGACCATGATCGGATCGATCTTCGGCCAGTCCTGCTTGACGATTACTACCGCCTGTTCCTTGAGCGTTGCCAGATCGTGCAACGCGTAAAACGCCATGCCCATCAGCGCCAACGGCGCGATGGCAAAGCCGATGACGATACGTTGTGCTGTCGTTAATTTGGCCATATCAAATGCTCCCTGTTTGATACCTGCCGATTGGCAGCGCATTTGAAAACCTAATGATGGATGTCACCGTTAAACGTTGATTCGCAGCCACGGTTACCCCCGTAACACGAAAGCGGGAAACAGCTCGCGCATGGCTTCCCATAAGTCAGGTAGCAAGGCTTGTGCCGAAACACTCGGCAGCAGCGGATCGAACATCCGCTCGGTGCGAACCAGTTGCACGGCGAAACGCTTGACGCCGAGTTCGCTCAAACGCTGCGCGAGGACCAGTAACCGCGCCGGCTCGAACAGATGCCAGTGCACAGTGGTACGACATTCATAATCGACACCACTTGCCAGCAGATGCTCAAGGCTGCGCCAATTGGCGGTACCGCTGCCTTCGACCCGGGTGATCGCCTGGCAATCCTCCGGCAGCGCCTTCACATCGAAGCCAACCCAATCAGCGCCAGGCAATGCCTTGGCGAATGCAGCCGGCTTGATACCGGCACTGTGCAAACCAATGCGAAACCCCATCGCCCGCACCTCCTCCATGGCGCCGAGCAAACCGTCCTGCAGGGTCGGCTCACCGCCACTGAACACCACCGCATCGAGCAGGTCCTGACGCCGTTGCAGAAACGCCAGCACCCGCCGCCAATCCACTTCGTCTGTGCCACGAGGCGGGATCAACTGCGGGTTATGGCAGTAACGACAACGCCAGGCGCAACCCTGGCAAAACAGCACGCAGGCGAGCTGTCCCGGATAGTCGATAGTGGTCAGGGGCACCATGCCCCCGACCCGAAGCGTTCGACTCATTGGCGCCCGGCCAGCGCCGCGCTTTCAGTGAAGTGCACCCGCTCACGGTGCTCCGACTGTTTACCCGGATTGAACGCCGACACAGGGCGGTGATAGCCCATCACCCGGGTCCAGACTTCGCAGCGTTGACGTTGAGCCTGGGGCAGTGCTTGCGATGCAGTCATGGTGAAGCTCCTTGCGGTTGAGTGGATCGAAATCAATGAACGGTGCCGAGCTTCTGTTCGTGCAGCAGCAAGACCTCGTCGCATTTGGGGCAGAACTCATGCTCGCCATCGAGGTAGCCGTGCACCGGGCAGATGGAGAACGTCGGGGTCACGGTCAGGTACGGCAGGCGGAAGCGGCCAAGGGCTTTGCGCACCAGTTGCTTGCACGCCTCGGTCGAGGAAATCCGCTCGGCCATGTACAGATGCAAGACGGTGCCGCCGGTGTATTTGCATTGCAGTTCGTCTTGAAGCTCCAGGGCCTCGAAGGGGTCTTCGGTGTAGCCCACGGGCAGTTGGGAAGAGTTGGTGTAATACGGCGCTTGCACGCTGCCAGCCTGGAGAATGCCGGGGTAACGCTTGAGGTCTTCCTTGGCAAAACGGTAAGTCGTGCCCTCAGCTGGCGTCGCCTCCAGGTTGTACATGTGGCCGGTTTCCTCTTGGAAACGCAGCAACGTGGCGCGCACATGATCGAGCATGTTCAGGGCAAACTGCCGGCCATGCTCGGTGTGCATGCCCTCCTCGTCGCCGGTGAAATTGCGCAGCATTTCATGCATGCCGTTGAGGCCGATGGTCGAGAAATGGTTGCGCAGGGTTCCGAGGTAGCGCTTGGTGTACGGGTACAAACCGGCATCCATGTGGTGCTGAATCACCTTGCGCTTGACCTCCAGGCTTTCCATCGCCAGTTCCATCAGTGTGTCCAGACGCTGCAATAATCCACTGGTATCACCCTTGAACACATAGCCCAGCCGTGCGCAGTTGATGGTGACAACGCCAAGCGATCCGGTCTGTTCCGCTGAGCCGAACAAGCCGCCGCCACGCTTGAGCAACTCGCGCACATCGAGCTGCAAACGGCAGCACATTGAACGCACCTGATTGGGTTGCAGATCAGAATTGAGGAAGTTCTGGAAATACGGCAGGCCGTACCGCGCAGTCATCTCGAACAGACGATCGGCGTTTTCACTGTCCCACGGAAAGTCATGGGTGATGTTGTAGGTCGGGATCGGAAAGGTGAACACCCGCCCTTTCGCGTCGCCGGCCTGCATCACTTCGATGTAAGCGCGGTTGAGCAGCTCCATTTCGGCTTGCAGTTCACCATAGGCAAACGGCATTTCTTCACCGCCGATGACGGGTATTTGCTCACGCAAATCCTGGGGGCACACCCAGTCGAAGGTCAGGTTGGTAAATGGCGTCTGCGTGCCCCAGCGTGACGGTACGTTGAGGTTGTAGATGAACTCCTGGATCGCCTGGCGTACTTCCTGAAAACTCAGTTGATCCTTGCGCACGTAGGGCGCCAGATAGGTGTCGAACGAGCTGAACGCCTGGGCACCGGCCCATTCGTTTTGCAGGGTGCCGAGAAAATTCACCATCTGCCCCAAGGCACTGCTCAAGTGCTTTGGCGGACCGGCTTCAACACGCCCCGGCACACCGTTGAGCCCTTCGTGCAACAGGGTGCGCAGCGACCAGCCGGCGCAGTAACCGGCGAGCATGTCGAGGTCGTGCACATGCAAATCCGCCTCGCGGTGGGCCTGGCCTATGGCCTCGCTGTACACCTCGTCCAGCCAGTAGTTGGCAGTGACCTTGCCCGACACGTTCAACACCAGTCCGCCCAGTGAATACCCCTGATTGGCGTTGGCCTGGACCCGCCAGTCTTCACGGTCCAGGTATTCGTTCATCGAAGTCGCCACCTCGACCATGGTCCGGCGGTCGCGGCGCAAGCGCCCGTGCTGTTCGCGGTAGACGATGTAGGCACGCATGGCGAGGAAATATCCGGCGTCCATCAACACCCGTTCAACACGGTCCTGGATTTGCTCGACATGGAGTCTTGGCAAACCTTCGAGCCTGGCCAATACCGCGTTAAGCAAGCCTTCAACCTCAACCTCGGCGTACTCCCCCGTCGCCTTGCCGGCGGCGATCAATGCCTGACGGATTTTGTCGGCATCGAAGGCGACCTGACTGCCATCGCGTTTGTGCAAGCGGTTACATCCTACTGCGATCAGCGTGCTTTGCATTTGGCCTCCAGATACTACATATAGATTTAAAAAAATCTAAAACCACAACATGCAGTGAAGGCTACGGAAAAAGTGCTGATCTGCAATTGATCGACATCAAGATTCCCCGGCGAAAGAACGTCCGATAACGGCAGAAGAAAATCTAATGTGGGAGCGAGCCTGCTCGCGATGACTGCAGCACGCTCAACATTGATGTCGATTGTTCTACCGCTATCGCGAGCAGGCTCGCTCCCACAGTGATTTGCTGTGTTTTACAGATCAGCTCAACCGCCACTCATGTTCATGAACCGTACAATCTGCACCTCCCCTTCGGGGCTGAAATCGTGGCGCAACGGTTTGCCGCGCAAGGCCTTCTGCACGGCATTGATCACGGGCTGATCATCCAGCGGATAACGCCGCAGCAATCCTCTTAAATCCAGGGCATCGTCCTGCCCCAAACACAGCAACAGCTTCCCTTCAACGGTCATCCGTACCCGGTTGCAGCTGCCGCAGAAGTTGTGGCTGTTGGGTGAAATGAAGCCGATCCGGGTCTCGGGATGGCGTTCCAGACGCACATAGCGTGCCGGTCCGCCGCTGTTTTCGGTGCTGTCGAGTAACCGATGCTGGCTGGCGATCAGCGCCCGAACCTCGTCGCTGGAACAAAACGATTCACCCCGGGAACGCCCGACATCGCCCAAGGGCATTTCCTCGATGAAACTGATATCGATGCGCTGGTCAATGGCGTACTGCACCAACGCCGGGACTTCATCAAAGTTGCGGCCCTTCATCACCACGCAGTTGAGTTTGATCCGCTCGAACCCCGCGTCCCGTGCTGCCTCAATGCCGTTGAGCACTTGATCGAGATCGCCAATGCGGGTGATCGCGCGAAACTTCTGCCCGTCCAGGCTATCGAGGCTGATGTTCATCCGCTTCACCCCGGCATCGACCAACGGCCGGGCCAGACGGCCCAGCTGCGAGCCGTTGCTGGTCATCACCAATTCGCGCAAACCGGGCAACGCGGCGATGTTGCGACAAAGGTCGACAATGCCCGGACGAATCAGCGGCTCGCCGCCGGTCAGGCGAATCTTGCGTACACCCAGACCAACGAACAGCGTTGCCAAACGCTGCAACTCTTCAAGGGTGAGCACCTGCTGACGCGGCAGGAAGGTCATGTTTTTCGCCATGCAATACACACAGCGAAAATCACAGCGGTCCGTCACCGACATCCGCAGATAATCAATCTGCCGTCCAAAGCCATCCTGCATTACAGCGTTCATCACATCTCCCGGTTTGCCTCGATGCTCACTGCACCAGCGGTGAGTCGGCGCCCTGCAAATGGATACCGCGAATATCCGCCGCACCGATCAGGGTTTGCAGGTACTGCACCAGGGCTTTTTGCCACACGCCTTGCTGCAACTGCGTGCGGATCGCCGTCGACACCACTTCATAGGGCAACGGCATGCCTTCGATTCGCTGATCGACACTGACTACATGCCAGCCGTAGCGACTTTCCAGCGGTTTGCTGGCCAGGCCCGGCGCCAGAGTGAACAACTGACGTTCCAGTTCAGGCACGGTTTGGCCCTTGCTGATCTGCCCCAAAGAACCACCCTGAGCCTTCGACGGGCAGGCCGAATATTTCAACGCCAGTTCGGCGAAAGTGCCGGGGAATTCATCCAGACGTTGCAGCAGGACTTCCGCCTGAACATGCGCAAGGCTGCGCGCCTCGACATCGTCCGGCGCACATTCGAGCAGGATGTGCCGTACCGCCAGCAATGGTGCGCTGTGAAAGCGCCCGCGATTGTTTTCGTAGTAACGAAGACTGGTTTCCTCGTCGCACTGCGGCACATGCACCTCGCGTTCAAGCAACAAACGCGTGGCCGCTTCTTCTTCGTTCTCGCCAGCACCGATCTCCATCGATACGCCGAGTTCGGCAATGCGCTGCTGCAACAACTCGCGGATCACCAACGCCCGGGCGGCCAAGTACACCGCTTCTTCGCGGCTTTCGGCCGGATGATATTGCAGCTCCAGCGCCATCGCTTCCGGGGTGATCGACACCTCGTTGACGCTGATGATCGGCCACTCCTGTTCACTGCTGGCGATCAACTGCGCCGGGGCGTCATCGGCCCCTGCGGGCTCAACCGGCAGCGCCTCGAACTGCGCCTCTGCGACCGGCGCCATGTCGAGAACGGCCTCCGCTTTTTTTGAAGAACCGCAGCCACCGCTGCCCCCATTACCGCCACCACATCCGCATCCACCTGACATGATTGTCTCCTCAGTACTTCTGACGAACGATTTGAAAACGACGCCCCAGGTACCAGATCGGTGCGCTGATCATGTGTACGAGACGGGTGAAGGGGAACAGCACAAACAGGGTCAAACCGAGAAACACATGCAGCTTGTAGATCAGCCCGACCGGCGCGATGGCCGCCGCGGCTTCCACCGGACGCAACAACACGGTGTTCTGTGCCCAATCGGCGAGCATCACCATCACCGAGCCGTCCATGTGCGCGGTGGACGCAACGATCGTCAGCAGCCCCAGCAGCAACTGCGCCAGCAGCACCAGCAGAACCAGAATGTCCGAGGGGCTGGACGTGGCGCGGACCCGTGGATCGGTCAGCCGCCGATTGACCAGCATCAGCAAGCCAATCAGGCACAACAGACCGAAGAAGCCACCGGACACCATCGCCAGCAACTGCTTGTTCTCAGTGCTGATCACGTGGTGATACACCGACGCCGGGGTCAGCAGGCCGACAAAGTGTCCGGCCAGTACGAACAACACACCGATGTGGAAAAAGTTGCTCGCCACGCGCATGCCGCGCTGATTGAGCATCTGGCTCGAGCCGGCCTTCCAGGTGTACTGCGACAGATCGAAACGCGCCCAGCTGCCAATCAGGCAAATCGCCAGGGCGACGTAGGGATAGACCCCGAACAACAACAGGTTCCATTTAGACATTGCCTACCTCCTTGGCCGGCACGACGGCCAACCCTTCATGCTGAAAATCCACCCAGTGCAACGGCACCGCACTTTCTTCCCGGGCCTTGCCCGGTGCGCTTGGCAGTCCACTGCAACGGTCCTGCTGTTCGGCCTGGAGAAAGTCCACGGCCTCCTCTTCCCAGATCTTGTCGAGGGCTTCCAGGGAGTCGTCGCGCGGCTCCGCCGCCACCTGCGCCCGCAGGTCGGCCACCGCTTGATGCGGCTCGGTCCCGGCAATTTGCAGCAGCGCCCGGAAGCAGCTGGCATAGGCACTTTCACGCTCTTCCAGACGCGCCGCGAGCAAGGCCAGCAAGTGCGACACATCCGCCAGGCCCTCCCGGGCCTCGATGTCTTCGCGGGTGGACAGGAACTCCAGGTACAGCGGTATGTAATCGGGCAGCTCTTTGACACCGATGGCAAAACCGGCTTCTTCGTATTGCGCCATCATGTCGACCATCGCCTGGCCGCGATCGCGGGATTCGCCATGCACGTGCTCGAACAAGAGCAGCGACAGCGAGCGGCCTCGACCGAACAGCGCACCGTAGTGCTCCTGCCCATCCATCAGGTCATTGGCGCAGATCAACTCCAACAATTCGAACAACGCGCCGCGTTGCTTGGGGCTGATTTCCCGTGACTGGATGATCGCTTGCTCGAGTTCGTCGCGACCGCCAATCAATGTCTCGGTCGGGTAATCGAGCAGCAGCGAAATCACTTTGAGAATTTGCATGCTCATTCCTCCCACAACTGGACGGTTTTCAGGATGTCGCGGCGGTTGGCTTTCTTCGCACCGAACATGTTGGTGTCGGAGCTGCCGCTGCAGCCGCTACCAAAGCTGAAACCGCAACCGGAGCGCTCGGCAAAGGCGTCGCTCATGGCGTCTTCACGGTGGGCGCTCGGTACCACAAAGCGGTCTTCGTAGTTGGCAATAGCCAGGTAGCGATACATCTCCTCGACCTGGGCCACACTCAGGCCGACATCCGCCAGCACCTGCAGGTCCTGCACGCCGTCGACTTGCTCAGAACGTTTGTAGGCGCGCATCGCCAGCAAGCGTTTAAGCGCACGCTTGACCGGTTTTTCATCACCCGCCGTCAGAAGGTTCGCCAGGTACTTCAGGGGAATACGCAGGCTGTCGACATCCGGGATCACCCCGTTCATGCCGACGGTGCCGGCGGTCGCGGCGTTCTGGATCGGCGACAGTGGCGGCACGTACCAGACCATCGGCAAGGTGCGGTATTCCGGGTGCAGCGGCAGGGCGAGTTTCCAGTCCACGGCCATTTTGTAGACCGGCGAACGCTGGGCTGAATCGATCACCGATTGCGGTACGCCATCGGCCAGGGCCTGACGAATCACTGCCGGATCGTTCGGATCGAGGAAGATCTCCAGTTGTTTCTCGTACAGGTCCTGTTCATTGGCGGTGCTCGCCACTTCGCTGATGCGGTCGGCGTCATACAGCAGCACGCCGAGGTAGCGGATGCGCCCGACGCAGGTTTCCGCGCAAACGGTCGGCATCCCGGCTTCGATACGCGGGTAGCAGAAGATGCATTTCTCGGACTTGCCGCTTTTCCAGTTGAAATAGATCTTCTTGTACGGGCAGCCGCTGATGCACATCCGCCAGCCACGGCATTTTTCCTGGTCGATCAGGACGATGCCGTCTTCTTCACGCTTGTAGATCGCACCGCTCGGGCACGACGCCGCGCACGTCGGGTTGAGGCAGTGCTCGCACAAGCGCGGCAAATACATCATGAACGTGTTTTCGTACTCGCCGTAAATGTCCGCCTGAATCTTGTCGAAGTTCTTGTCCTTGCGACGTTTGGCGAATTCGGTGCCGAGGATTTCTTCCCAGTTCGGACCCCACTCGATTTTTTCCATGCGCTTGCCGGAGATCAGCGAACGCGGACGCGCGGTGGGTTGATGCTCGCCCAGCGGCGCGGTGTGCAGGTGCTGGTAATCGAAATCGAACGGTTCGTAGTAGTCGTCGAGGCTCGGCAGGTCCGGGTTGGCGAAAATGTTCGCCAACACGCGGAATTTACCGCCGATGCGCGGGTTGATCGTGCCGTTGGCGTTGCGGATCCAGCCGCCCTTCCACTTGTCCTGGTTTTCCCATTCTTTCGGGTAGCCGATCCCGGGTTTTGATTCGACGTTGTTGAACCAGGCGTATTCCATGCCTTCGCGGCTGGTCCAGACGTTTTTGCAGGTGATCGAACAGGTGTGGCAACCGATGCATTTGTCCAGGTTCAGAACCATGCCGATTTGTGAGCGAATCTTCATCTCAGTTCTCCTCAATATCGGTCGGCAGCGGACGTGGCAGGTCATCGCCACTTGAACCATCGAGCCAGTCGACTTTGGACATTTTGCGCACCACGACGAATTCATCGCGGTTGCAACCGACCGTGCCGTAATAGTTGAAACCGTAGGCTTGCTGCGCATAGCCGCCGATCATGTGGGTCGGTTTGAGCACGACACGGGTAACCGAGTTGTGGTGGCCGCCACGGGTCTTGGTGGTTTCCGAACCTGGCACGTTCACGATCCGTTCCTGTGCGTGATACATCATCACCATGCCGTCCTTGACGCGCTGGCTGACCACCGCCCGGGCGGTCAGTGCACCGTTGACGTTGAAGCACTCGATCCAGTCGTTGTCCTCGATGCCGGCGCTTTTCGCGTCATTCTCCGAGAGCCAGACAATCGGCCCGCCGCGGCTGAGGGTGAGCATCAGCAGGTTGTCGCTGTAGGTGCTGTGGATGCCCCATTTTTGATGCGGGGTAATCCAGTTCAGGACGATTTCGATCTCGCCGTTGCTGCGCTTGCCTTTCACCCCTTCGATGGTGCGGGTGTTGACCGGCGGGCGATAACTCATCAGTTGTTCACCGAATGCCTGCATCCACGGGTGATCCTGATAGAACTGCTGGCGACCGGTGATGGTGCGCCACGGGATCCCTTCGTGAACGTTGGTGTAGCCGGCGTTGTAGCTGACGTGATCGTCTTCGAGGCCCGACCAGGTCGGGCTGGAAATGATCTTGCGCGGCTGTGCCTGAATGTCGCGAAAACGAATCGCCTCGTGGGCCTTGGACAGCGCCAGGTGGCTGTGATCGATGCCGGTAAATTCCGACAGCGCGGCCCAGGCCTTGACCGCAACCTGGCCGTTGGTTTCCGGCGCCAGGGACAGAATCACTTCAGCGGCATCGATGGCCGTGTCGATTTTCGGACGGCCGTGACTGATACCGGCATCGCCTTCTTTGTGATTGAGTTCACCGAGGAATTTCACTTCGTCTTCGGTGTTCCAGTTGATGCCCTTGCCGCCGTTGCCGTGTTTTTCCAGCAATGGCCCGAGGGACGAGAACTGTTTGTAGATGTTCGGGTAGTCACGCTCCACCACGTGCAGATTCGGTGCGTTTTTGCCCGGCACCGGCGCTACACCGGCACTTTTCCAGTCGGTGCCGCCAAACGGCTGGGCCAGTTCGCCGACGCTGTCGTGCATCAGCGGGATGGTCACCAGATCCTTCTCAACGCCCAGGTGCCCTTCGGACATACTGGAAAACGCCTTGGCGATGCCTTTGTAGATTTCCCAGTCGGAACGCGATTCCCACGCCGGGTCGATCGCTGCCGACAACGGGTGAATGAACGGGTGCATGTCCGAGGTGTTCATGTCGTCTTTTTCGTACCAGGTCGCGGTCGGCAACACGATGTCGGAATAGACGCAGGTCGAGGACATGCGGAAGTCCAGCGTAGTGACCAGATCAAGCTTGCCGATGGCGCCCTCATCCACCCATTCGGCTTCTTCAGGTTTGCAATCGCCGACCTGGCCGATGTCTTCGTTCATCACCCCGTTTTTGGTGCCCAGCAGGTACTTGAGCATGTACTCGTGGCCCTTGCCCGAGGAGCCCAGCAGGTTGGAACGCCAGATGAACATGTTGCGCGGGAAGTTGACCGGGCTGTCCGGCTGTTCGCAGGAGAAGCGCAGCGAACCGTCCTGCAGCGACTTGACCACGTAGTCTTTCGGGTCCATGCCGGCCGCCGCCGCGTCACGGCAAATGTGCAACGGGTTAGTGTTGAGTTGCGGCGCGCTGGGCAACCAGCCGGCGCGTTCGGCGCGGATGTTGTAGTCCAGGGCATGCTCGGGGAATTGTGATTTATCGGCCAATGGCGAGAGCACGTCGTGCATGCTCATCTTCTCGTGGCGCCACTGCGAACTGTGAGCGTAGAAGAAGCTGGTGCCGTTCATCTGGCGAGGCGGACGGTTCCAGTCCAGGCCGAACGCCAATGGCAGCCAGCCGCATTGCGGACGGAGTTTTTCCTGGCCAACGTAGTGCGCCCAACCGCCACCGGTCTGACCGACACACCCACAGAGCATGAGCATGTTGATCAGCCCGCGGTAGTTCATGTCCATGTGGTACCAGTGGTTCATCGCCGCGCCGACGATGATCATCGAGCGGCCCTTGGTCTTGTCGGCGTTGTCGGCGAACTCACGGGCGATCTGGATGGCCTTCTCGCGGCTGACGCCAGTGATCTGCTCCTGCCAGGCCGGGGTGCCGGGCACCGAGGCGTCGTTGTAATCCTTGGCGACGTTTTCACCCCCCAAGCCACGGTCGATCGCCAGATTGGCCGCCGACAGGTCGAACACGGTGGCGACTTTGGCCACACTGCCGTCCGCCAGCACCACGCTGTGTACCGGCACGCGGCGGTATTGCACGGCATCGCCGGCCACGTGCTGGAAGTGTTCGTGGGACTCGCCGGCAAAATACGGGAACGCCACTTCGGCCACGTCATCGCCGATCAGGCTCAGCTTCAGATCGATCTCACGGCCTTCGCCGCCTTCGCGGGGAAGGATGTTCCACTTGCCCTTCTCGCCCCAGCGATAGCCGATGGAGCCCTGAGGGGACACCAGTTCGCCACTGACATCCAGCGCGATGGTTTTCCATTCCGGGTTGTTTTCCTGGCCGAGGTTGTCGGTCAGGTCGCTGGCACGCAGGAAACGGTCCGGCTGGTAACCGGCGCCCGGTGCCTTATCGACCATTTGCTTGAGCAGCACCAGCACCGGCAAATCGGTGAAGCGCTTGGCGTAGTCGGTGAAATAGGCGCTCGGTTTGTCCAGGTGGAATTCTTTGAAGATCACATGGTTGAACGCCTGGGCCAGCGCCGCATCGGTGCCTTGTTTAGGGTTCAGCCACAGGTCGGTGAGTTTGGCGACTTCCGAGTAATCCGGGGTGATCGCGACCGTCTTGGTGCCCTTGTAACGGACTTCGGTGAAGAAGTGCGCGTCGGGGGTACGGGTCTGCGGGACGTTGGAACCCCAGGCAATGATGTAGTTGGAGTTGTACCAGTCGGCCGATTCCGGCACGTCGGTCTGCTCGCCCCAGACCATCGGCGAGGCCGGTGGCAAGTCGCAGTACCAGTCGTAGAAACTCAGGCAGGCGCCACCGATCAGCGACAGGTAACGCGAGCCTGCGGCATAGCTGACCATCGACATGGCCGGGATCGGCGAGAAGCCGACGATCCGGTCCGGGCCGTATTGCTTGATCGTATAGACGTTGGCCGCGGCAATGATCTCGTTGACTTCCTCCCAGTTGGAGCGGATGAAGCCACCCATGCCACGCTTGCTTTTATAGGAGTCGGCCTTGGCCTTGTCCTCGACGATGCTGGCCCAGGCTTCCACTGGCGCCATGGTCTGCCGCGCATCGCGCCAGAGCTTGAGCAATGGCTTGCGGATTTTCGGGTACTTGAGCCGGTTGGCGCTGTAGATGTACCAGCTGTAACTGGCACCACGCGGACAGCCACGGGGCTCATGGTTCGGCAGATCGTTACGGGTACGCGGGTAGTCGGTCTGCTGGGTTTCCCAGGTGATCAGGCCGTTCTTGACGTAGATTTTCCACGAGCAGGAACCGGTGCAGTTCACCCCGTGGGTGGAACGCACGATCTTGTCGTACTGCCAGCGCGAACGGTAGACGTTCTCCCAGTCACGGGACTCTTTGCGGGTCTCGCCATGACCGTCGGAAAACTCGTTTTGCTTGCGGTTGAAAAACCGCAATTGATCCAGTAAATGACTCACGGTGTAGTCCTCTCAGGCTTTGTCGCGGAGTCTGTGCCCCGCCCACGCAATGGTTGGATTCGGTTCGACTCAGCAGGGTGTCGCGGCGCCTTTGCGCGCGTACCACCACCACGTCACCACGATGCAGCTCAGGTAAAAGCCGACGAACATGTAGAAGGCCATCTCCGGGCCGCCGGTCAGGGCCATCGAAGAGCCGAAGGATTTGGGAATGAAGAACGCACCGAAGGCGCCCATGGCCGAACTGAAGCCCAGGACGGCGGCGGACTCTTTACCGGCATTTTTCAGCGCTTGTTCGCGCACGGCGGCTGATTTTCCAGCCGAGGCTTTCTCATGCTGGGTGCGGAAGATCACCGGGATCATGCGGAAGGTGGAGCCATTGCCGACGCCGGTGGTGATAAACAGCAGCATGAACAGGCCGAGGAAGCCGTAGAAGTTGCCGCCCTGGCCACTTTCGGGAAGAAAGTGCAGAACACCGAAGACCATCACGATCATCAGCACGAAGTTCCACAAGGTCACTTTCGCGCCACCGAGCTTGTCGGCCAGCCAGCCACCCAATGGCCGTACCAGAGCGCCAACCAGTGGACCGAGAAAGGCAAACTTCAAGGCAATGACGTCAGGGAACGAGGTTTTGATCAGCAGCGGAAACGCGGCGGAGAAACCGATGAACGAACCGAAGGTCGCCAGGTACAACCAGCACATCAGCCAGTTGTGTTTGCGTTTGAAGATCACCGCCTGTTCGCTGAACGAGGCCCGGGCACTGGACAGATCATTCATGCCAAACCAGGCCAGCACGGTCACCAGGACAATAAACGGTACCCAGATGAAGCCGGCGTTCTGCAACCACAACTGGCCGCCGTCCGGCAGTGCTTGCGGCGAGCCGCCCATGAAACCGAACACACCGAAGGTAATCACCAGCGGCACACAGAACTGCATCACCGAGACGCCCAGGTTACCCAGCCCCGCGTTGAGGCCAAGGGCCGTGCCCTGCTGCGACTTGGGATAGAAGAAACTGATGTTGGACATGCTCGACGCGAAGTTGCCGCCACCAAAACCGCAGAGCAACGCAATCAACACGAACACGCTGTAGGAGGTGCTCGGGTCCTGCACGGCGAAGCCCATCCAGATCGATGGCAACAACAGCGACGCGGTGCTCAGGGCGGTCCAGCGACGGCCACCGAAGATCGGCACCATAAAGGAATAGAAGATCCGCAAGGTCGCCCCGGACAGCCCCGGCAACGCCGCCAGCCAGAACAGCTGGTCGGTGGTGAAGGAGAAACCGATGGCGTTCAAACGCACGATCACCGTGCTCCAGACCATCCACACCGCAAAGGCGAGCAGCAGCGCAGGAATGGAAATCCACAAGTTGCGCGTGGCGGTCTGTTTACCGCTACTTCCCCAGAACGCGGGGTCCTCGGGGCGCCAGTCATGAATGACCGGGCCTTTGTCAGGCTTTTGCAGAACGGACATGTTCTTCTCCTAGGGCAATGCTGGAAATCGGGGACGGTGTCAGCAGCGGCGCTTTACCCAGCACCGGGCTTTTGCGTATTTCGCTGAAGTACATCCAGGTGAGGGAGACCCAGACCACGCCGTACATCAACATGAAGCAGGAAGAGCGCACGCCGGTGAGGTCCACCAGGGCGCCGAACAGGATTGGCAACACGAAGCCGCCCAGGCCACCGGCGAGGCCGACGATGCCGGACACCGCACCCATGTTTTTCGGGTAGTCATTGGCGATGTATTTGAAGACCGAGGCCTTGCCGAACGCGAAGGCGATGCCCATGACGAACAGCAGTACGGTGAACAGCGCAGGGTTGAGGCCGATGTGAAAATCCACCGGGCCGTTGATCGTTTGCACTTGCAGTTGGGTCTGGGGATACGAGAGCAGGAACAGACAGATCCAACTGACCCACAACACCCACCAGGTCACGCTTTGCGCACCCCAGCGATCCGACATCCAGCCACCGACCGCACGCAGCACGCCACCGGGCAGGGAAAAACAGGCCGCCAGCAGCGCCGCGCTTTGCAGGCTGAAACCGTATTCCTGTACGTAGTATTTGGTCATCCACAGCGCGAGGGCGACGTAGCCACCGAAGACGATCGAGTAGTACTGGCAGTAGCGCCACACGGCCGGGTCCTTCAGCGAACTCAATTGCTCACGCAACGTGGCGCCCGAAGCGCTGCGGTGGTTTTTGTTCTCGGCGCTGAGGAACCAGAACAACAGCGCGGTGATAAATAGAATGGCGCTGAAAACTTTCGGCACCAACTGCCAGCTGCCGGCAGCGATCAATGCCGGGGCCAGAAACTTGGTCACCGCGGCTCCGGCGTTACCGGCGCCGAAGATGCCCATGGCGAAGCCCTGATTCTCCTTGTCGAACCATTTGGCGACGTAGGCAATCCCCACCGAGAACGAGCCGCCGGCCAGGCCGACGAACAAGCCCAGCACCAGGAACTGCCAATAGGCGGTGGCGTGACTGATCAGGTACAGCGGCGCGACGCAGGCCAGCATCAGCAGGAAGAACACGCTGCGCCCACCAAAGCGGTCGGTCAGCAGCCCCAGTGGCAGACGCACCAGCGAACCGGTCAGCACCGGCGTCGCGGCCAGCAGGCCGAACTGGGTTTCGTTGAGCTGGAGAAGGTCCTTGATCGGCACCCCGAGCACGGCAAACATCATCCAGACCATGAAGCAGACAGTGAAGGCCAATGTGCTCATGCCCAGCACCAGGCCTTGTCGTACACGGGGTTCGGTCACAATGCTCTCCAGTCAGTTAGCCATGGCGGCAGACTAGAGAGGCCAACCCCGCAAAAACTTGACCTACGTCAACGAAGCCCATGGGGGCATAGGCCTATGCTTGCGGGGTCTACCTCTAAGGAGGTAGTACAGAAGAACCCTGAAACCGTTTGTTTATCAGTGTCTTAAGGTTTTTCGCCAAGGTTTTTGCTGACAAGGATCAGTCGACAACTCTTTAGAGGTAGCGCGCCCGGGATCGGCGGCAAAGCCCTGACCTGGGGTTCCGCATGCTCTGTTTTCCTGAAATTTTCCGGGACCTGCGCTGATGATGCGCTGGTTGCGCAGCTCCCTGCCCGCTCGCGCCGGGCTGGCCGTGATCCTGATCGCCGTGCTCGCCCTCGCCAGTTCGTTGAGCGCCGGACTGATCGCCTGGTTCAGCCAGGGTGATGCGGCTGCCATCAACACCGCTGGCTCTGTGCGCATGGAGACCTACCACCTGAGCTGGAAACTGGCCGCAGGGGCAACCGGCGAAGAAATCCTCGCCATCACCGACAGCCTCCAAACCCGTCTAAACAGCCAGTCACTCAAAGCCGTGCTGGAAGATGGCCCGACCACTGCGCTGCAGATCAGCTACGGGCAAATCCAGCAACAATGGAACGAGGATTTGCGTCCGGCGCTGGAGCGCGGTGATGCCGCCTATTTTCAGGTCCAGGCCCTGTCCTTCGTTGAGCAACTGAACCATTTCGTCGACCTGTTGCAGCGCCAAAGCGAACAGAAGCAAGGCTGGCAACAAGTTATCCAGGGCTTGGCGCTGTTCACCACGATGATCGTCCTGCTGCTTGGGCTGTACGAACTGCAATATGGCGTGGTCACGCCCTTGAAAGAGTTGGTGGACGCGACCCAGCGTTTTCGTCGTGGCGATTTCAAGGTGCGGGTCAACCATCAGTCCCAGGACGAATTGGGCCAATTGGCCATGAGTTTCAACGCCATGGCCGAGACGATCGAAGACTCGCATCGCACCCTTGAGAGTCAGGTGCAGCAAAAAACCCTGAACCTGCAACAAGCCAATGCGGCCCTTGAATTGCTGTACCAAAGCAGTCGAAGCCTGGCCACACGCCTGGCCAATGCCGAAGGTTTGGATGAGTTGATCCGGCGCTTCCAGCAACGCCTGCCCGGCTTGCGCCTGTCGCTGTGCCTTCAAGGTCAATTGCAGGCCCCGGCCCAACAGTTGCTCGCCCTGCATGGCGCCAACATCCGCGAAGTCTGCGCCAGCAGCGATTGCGCCACGTGCCAGAAGCACCATAAAGCCAGCCCGCAAACCTTCAGCATCAGCAACCAGGGCAGCGAACTGGGTGAGCTCAAGGCGCATTTTGTCGATGGACACCCGACGCAAGCCTGGGAAACCCAACTGATCCAGGCCCTGGCCAACCTGATCGGCACCTCGCTCTCGCTCAAGCGCCAACGGGAACAGGATCATCGCCTGCTGCTGCTCGACGAACGCACGATCATTGCCCGCGAGCTGCACGACTCACTGGCCCAGGCCCTGTCCTACATGAAGCTGCAAGTCAGCCGCCTGCAAACCCTGATGCGTCGTGGCGAACCGATCGAGACCCTGGAAAACGTCACCGCCGAACTGCGCGAAGGGTTGAACAATGCCTACCGCCAGTTACGCGAATTGCTGACCACCTTTCGCTTGCAGATTCACGATGCGGGGCTGGTACAGGAGCTCAAGGACACCGCCGAAGAGTTCTCCCGTCGCGGGGAGTGCCAGGTGCACCTGCACGTCGACGCGCTGGCCTTTCAATTATCGGCCAGCGAACAAATCCACATTCTGCAGATCACCCGCGAGGCGCTCTCCAATTGCCTGCGTCACGCCCATGCGCAAAACGCCTGGCTGCAACTGCGTCAGGACGGTGAAACCGTGAGACTCATCGTCGAAGACGACGGACGTGGCTTCAGCGGCAACGTCGACCAACGCGAGCATCACGGCCTGAAAATCATGGATGAGCGGGCCCGCAGCTTGCGCGGCCAACTCGAAATAGTCTCCAGGGAGCCGCAAGGCACCCGTGTCCAACTGGAATTCCAACCGGAGTTTCTGGGACAAAAAACAGAAGGTAGCGTCACATGAACCCATCCCTGCAACACACCATCCTGCTGGTCGATGACCATCCGATGATGCGTCACGGCATCCGCCAGATGCTCGAGCTCGAAGATGATTTCCTGATCGTCGGTGAAGCCAGCAACGGTGAAGAAGCGCTCGGACTGATCGAGCCGCTGCAACCGGATCTGGTATTGCTCGATAACAACATGCCGGTGATGAATGGCATTGAAACCCTGCGCCAGTTACGGGCGATGCACTACACCGGCAAGGTGCTGCTGTTCACGGTCTCGGATGCCGAAGACGATATTCGCGACGCACTGCGCCTGGATGCCGACGGCTACCTCCTCAAGGACATGGAGCCCGAACTGTTGATTCAGTACATCCGCAATGCCTTGAACGGCGAATTGGTGATCAGCCCGGGGCTGACCCAGGTCATGGCCCAGGCACTGCGCTCACCCCAGCGCCAGACCGTGGTGGAACTGACCGAGCGTGAACGTCAGGTGCTGAAAACCATCGCCAGCGGCTTCAGCAACAAAGTCATCGGGCACAAGCTCGGCATCACTGAAGGGACGGTCAAGGTTCATGTGAAAAACCTGCTGCACAAACTCGGCTTGCGCTCGCGGGTCGAGGCCGCGGTATGGGCCATGGAGCATCTGCGCAATGCCGGATGACGGGCATGCCTCTTTGGAGGTAGGCCGGCAGAGGCATAGGTCATCCGGCCGACGCTCTCTACTATGAGCGTCAGCGGAGGTACGCCATGCTGACCCACCCTTCCATCGTTTTAACGTTGCGCCGTCACCATCTGTTCAGCCAACTACCGGAGAAAATCTTCGAGGAAGTCTGCGGCCTGGCGATGCTCAAGCGCCTGAGTTGTCACAGCACACTCATGCACCAAGGGGATCCGGCCAAGCGTTTCTTCCTGTTGGTCAGCGGCCAGATCAAGTTGTATCGGCTGACCGGCGAAGGCCAGGAGAATCTGGTGGAGATCATCCAGCCGGGCCAGACCTTTGCCGAAGCCTTACTGTTCAGCCAGGCCCGTCTCTACCCGGTCAGCGCCACGGCGCTGAAAGACAGCGTACTGGTGAGTATCGAGGGCAACCACTACCGCAATGCCCTCGAAGATCAGCCGAAAGTCTGCCTGGCGATCCTGGCGAGCATGAGCGTGCACCTGCACCTGCGTCTGCGCGACATCGACACCTTGACCATGGCCAGTGCGAGCCGCCGGGTGATCAATTTCCTGTTGCAGGAACGCAACCCGGTCAGCGGTTTGATTGTGTTGCAGGTGTCCAAACGCCTGGTGGCCTCGAAGCTGGGCATTCAGCCGGAAACCTTTTCGCGGATCTTGCACCGCCTGGTGGACAGCGGCCTGATCGCGATGGAACGCCGCAATATCAGCATCCTCGCCGAAGAGGATCTCGCGGCCTTCCAATAGTCGTAATTGACCGCCGTCAATGCGCAATGCCACCGCTCTTGCAGACTGAAGAAGTCCATCCATGGAGAGTGCTGATGCCCCGTTCAACCTTGCCACTGATTTATGCCTGCTCAGGCTGTTCCAACGTTGCCCAACTGGCCAATACCCTGGCGGTGCGGCTTGATCGCAGCGGACTGGCGGAAATGTCCTGCATCGTCGGTGTTGGCGGGCATGTGGCGGCGCTGGTCAACAAGGCCCGCTCGGGACGGCGGATTTTTGCGCTGGACGGCTGCCCGCTGCAATGCGTCGAAAACTGCCTGAAGCAACATGGCCTGCACGCGGACGTGCACTTGATTCTTAGCCATTACGGGTTGCGTAAACGCAATGGCGAGGATTGCACGCCAGCGCAGGGGGATGAGTTGTTCGAAGAGATCAGGCAGTTGATTGCGAGTGATGCTCGCCAGCATGAAAATCGCCAGTAAACGATGGTCTGACAGCCACCGAAAATCCAACAGGGGGAGCGCGCCTGCTCGCGAAGGCGGCGTGTCAGTCAGCCTCCATATGGATGGACTGGCCCCTTCGCGAGCAAGCTCGCTCGCACAGTTAATCTGTGTGGGTCAAACCGTCGCCAACCCCTTCCCTGCCCGCTCCAGATTGCGCCACAGCCACACAGGCAACACGTCGGGATCGAGGCTGTCGATCAGGTTCTTCAGCGCCAGCCCCAACTCCGTATCACCCTCAATCACCAAACGCCTGCGAAAGAACAACGTATCCGGATCCTCCTGACGGCTGGCCAGCAATAAAAACTCGCGCCAGTTACCGCTGATGGTCACATGCGCCGTGGCATGCTCGGCAATTCGCAACCCTTGACGGGTCAGCGTCAAATACCAGGACAAGCCCAAATCCGGAATCCGCAGGCACAACCAGCGCCCACGCAACACTTCAAACTCGCCGTCGCGCAACGGCTCGGCAAGGCAACGATTCAACGCCTGCTGCAACGCCAGACGCTGCACTGCAAAAGGCACCCGGCGCACCAACGGCAACAACCGGTCGGCGCCTTTGAGCAGCCACTTCTTCCGATTCAACACAAGCCGACCTCCTCGATGCGCAACATGCCGGCCTGGCCATGCCAGTAACCGTTACAACCGTCGACGAACACCGGCGGTGTCTCGCCCAGACGAACCCGTTGATAGGCGGCAATGACCTGCGCCATGCCTTGATAACGAGGGCTCAGTCGCAACAAATCAGCGCCGCAGGCCACCAGCCCCGCGTAATCTGCCAGGAGATTGGTCACCTCGGCCGACATTGTTTGAATGCCGTTAATGGTGAACAGTGCTTGCCCTTCCTGACTGGTCAGCGGCAGGCCGTCGGGGTAGTTGATGCAGCAAAACTGGCAGTCGTCCTTGGGCCGGTTTTCCGCCCGCGCGGTGAAGCAGCGTGCGGAATAGGCCAACGGCAAATGCCCGTAAGCAAAGACTTCGACTTCCGGGACCTCTCGACCCAGTTCCCGCACCTGATCGAGCACATCGCTAATCAGCGTCGCCGAACACTCCACGGGCGGCACCCAACGGGTCATCCCGCCGTCCAGCAGTTGCGTGAGCGTATGCCCGTTGTACACATTCAGCGCAGGACCGCCCACGAACGGCAACTTGCGCTCGGCCAGAAACTGCACCGCGCCCATGTCGTTGGCTTCCACCAACAGTTGGCCGTTGTCGCAGAGCCGCCGCAGGCTAGAGAGCTCAGAGGCCGCTTCGATAAGCGTCAGGCTGGAGAGAACCAGTTGTGCCTGGCTGCATTCTTGTAACTCGCGCCCCAGGCCCAACCATTGATCCAATGAAAATGACCGGCGTTTCGAGCACACGGTTTCCCCCAGATAAATCACATCCAGGGGCAAGGCCGACATCTCGGCGTAAAAGTTGCTGAGTTGCGCTTTGTCCCAATAAAACAGGACCGGTCCAAGGCTGAGCTTCATGTCGCCTCCCTCATTGCCATGATCGATGGTAAGCACCCAAAGTGGTCTGGCTGCCTTCGGACAAACCGGCCAACACCCGGCGCCATTCCTCCTTGACCCGAAAACTGCCCGGCGAGCCACGATGGGCATCCAGCGCCGCACGCCAGACACGGGTGACTTGTTCGACATACGCCGGGCTGCGTTGCCGGCCCTCGATTTTGACCGCCTCGACGCCGATGGCCGTCAATTCCGGCAGCAAGTCCAGGGTGTCGAGGCTGGTGGGTTCTTCCAGCGCATGAAAGCGTTTACCGCCGACCAGGAAACGGCCTTTGCACAAGGTCGGATAACCGGCGGGTTCCTCAGGGGTGTAACGGTCGATCAGCACTTCACTGAGCCGTGCGCTCAAGCCGTCGGCGTCTTCGCTCCAGCGCACCGCTTTGGCCGGCGAACAGACGCCACAGAGGTTCGGCGACTCACCGGTAATGTACGAAGACAGATGGCAACGCCCTTCAGCCATGATGCACAAGCTGCCGAAGCCAAAGACTTCGATGGGCACCGGGCTGCTTGCAGCGACCTGGCGCACCTGCGCCAACGACAACACCCGAGGCAGTACCGCGCGACGAATTCCGTAGCGCTGCGCATAAAACTCCAGGGCCGCGGCATGGGTCGCCGAACCCTGCACCGACAGGTGCAGCGCCAGTTGCGGATGCCGCTGGCTGGCGTAGTTGAGTACGCCGGGGTCGGCGGCGATCAGCGCATCCACACCAAAATCGGCGGCGCGATCAACCGCGCGCTGCCAGCGTTCCCAGCCCTTGGGTTGCGGGTAGGTGTTGACCGCGACGTAGAGTTTGCGTTGGTGCTGACGGATGTGGGCGACCGCCGCGTCGAATTGTTTGTCGTCCATGTTCAGCCCTGCAAAATGCCGGGCATTGGTGTCATCGCGAAAACCGACATAAACGGCATCGGCGCCTTGGCGCACCGCCGCTTTCAGCGCAGGCAGGTTGCCTGCCGGGCAGACCAGTTGCATGGGTAATCCTCATGGAAGAACGCGTCTGGACCCTCCCTCGATGCCTGTGGCACAGCGATCGAAAAAGGCGCTGCCAGTCTAGCGAGACCGGCAGGCACGGCCTTGACGGCAATCAATTGCGATCAATGCATCAGGTCGGCGAAGGACAGGAACATCACGTTGTCGTGCTTGAGCACTTGCTGCTCGCACTCGATCACCGCCAGGCCATCGGCCCAGCACGCGGCGGTCAACATCGCCGAGCTTTGCTGAGGGTGCAGCTCCACGCTCAACTGACCATCAGCACCGGGTGTCAGCCGAGCCCGCAGGTACTGCCGACGTTTGTTGCGCTGCAACCAATCGAACCCGGCGGGCACGGCCAGTGGCGCCGGCAACACATCGCTGACGCCCTGAGCCCTGAGCAGGAACGGGCGCACCACCACCAACGCGGTAATCAGCGCCGCCGAAGGATTGCCCGGCATGCCGATCCAGGGTTTGCCGGCGACTTCGCCGAAGGCCAGCGGCTTGCCCGGCTGAATGGCCAGCCGCCAGAAATCCAGGCTGCCGAGTTCCTCGATCGCTTGTTTGAGGTGATCTTCCTCACCCACCGAGACGCCCCCCGAACTCAACAACAGGTCGCATTCCGAAGACGCCAGGCTCAAGGCATGCCGGCTGGCGGCCAACTCATCGGCCATGACGCCATAGTCATGCACCTCGACCCCCCAACCGCTCAACAACGCGGCGAGGCAGTAGCGATTGCTGTTGTAAATCTGCCCGGGCGCCAATGAATCACCCGGTTCACGCAGTTCATTGCCACTGCTGAGCAAGCACACCTGCAACGGTCGATAGACCTCGACCCGCCCGATGCCAGCGCCAGCCAGCAACCCCACTTCTTGCGCACGCAGACGTTTGCCGGCCTGGATTAACAGGTCGCCGCGGCGAACCTCCTCACCTTCTTTGCGCACGTGATCGCCAGTACTGACGGGCGGGAACCACACGCGCTCGCCCTCGATCCGACAACGCTCTTGCGGCACCACGGTGTCGGCGCCTGCAGGTAATGGAGCGCCGGTAAAAATCTGCACTGCTTGCTGCGCGAGCAACGGTGAGCACGCCGAATCCCCCGCTGCGATTCGTCCGCCAATCAACAACCAGCCACCCTCCGGTGGCAGGTCAGCGGCCCTGAGGGCATAACCGTCCATGGCGCTGTTGTCCCAGGCCGGCAGGTTGACGGGGGAATGAATGTCCGCCGCCAGCACCCGACCCAAGGCTTGATCCAGGTCGATCTTTTGCGCCAGGGGCGGCGGCGGTGCCTGGTCCAGCAAACGATTGATGGCCTCGTCCACCGGCATCAAGTGACCAAGGTCACACACCCGGCCGGTCATGAGCGGGTCTCGCAGGCGTCGACGACCCGTTGCCCTTGCGGTTTCAAATGGGGGGCGAAATTGCATGGGCCGGTGCGGCTGTCCAGCTGTTCGAGCAGGATCTGGTTCCAGGCCGTTCGACACGCGCCCGGCGAACCTGGAACGCAGCACACCAGCACGCCATTGCTCATCCCCGCCAATGCCCGGGATTGCAGGCTGGACATGCCGATTTCCGCAAGGGACACCTGACGAAACAGTTCACCGAAGCCTTCCACGTGTTTGTCCAGCAACGGCAAGACCGCTTGTGGTGTATTGTCGCGCGCGGTGAAACCGGTGCCGCCGGTCATCAATACCACCTGCACCTTGGGGTCGGCGATCCAGTGGGAAACCTTGGCGCGGATCTGATAAATGTCGTCCTTGACCAGACCACGATCGATCAATACATGCCCGGCCGTTTGCAGCAAATCCGTGAGGGTCTGCCCCGAGGTGTCGGTGTCAAAGGTGCGCGTATCGCTGATGGTCAGTACGGCAATGTTCAGGGGTTCAAACGTGCGTTGCGCCAGATGGGCCATATCCAAGCCTTCCCGTAAATGAGGGTATGGGGCAAAGCCTGAACTGGAATGCCCGATGAGCCTATTCCTCCAAGGAGGTACCTCTACAGGGACATATGAAGAACGTATAGGCCACACGATACCTGTGGGAGCGAGCCTGCTCGCGATAGCGGCTTGTCAGGCAACATTGATGTCGACTGACCCACTGCTATCGCGAGCAGGCTCGCTCCCACATTGTTCTCCATCGCTGCGCGTTCTGCGGGTTCAAGGTGCCAAGCGGTTCCGTTGCCATACGCCATCGCGCAACCGGTAATCGAGGCGGTCATGTAAGCGGTCGGCACGGCCTTGCCAGAATTCCAGTCGATCAGGCTGCAAGCAGTAGCCGCCCCAATGCTCGGGCCGCGGCACGGTCTGGCCGGCAAACCGTTGGGTGGTTTGTGTCAACAGCGACTCAAGCTCGGCCCGATTGGCCAATGGTCGGCTTTGCGGTGAGGCCCAGGCGCCCAGGCGACTGTCCTGTGAGCGGGAATCGAAGTACGCATCCGACAGCGTCGGGGCGAGCCTGGACACCTGCCCCTCGATGCGCACCTGACGCTCCAGCCCCGACCAAAAAAAGGTCATCGCAGCATACGGATTAGCAGCCAATTGCTGCCCCTTGTCGCTCTGGTAATGACCGAAAAACGTGAAGCCTTCATCACTAAAGCCCTTGAGCAGCAGGACCCGACAGTGCGGGCGACCTTCACTGTCGACGGTCGCCAACACCATGCTGTTGGCTTCGACAGGCGCACGCTCGGTGTCGCGGGCCAGTTGCATCCACTGTCGGAACATGGCCAGCGGGTCGTCCAGCGCCGCCTCGTCTTGCAGGCCAAAAAGGGTGTAGTTGCGGCGCATCTGTGCCAGGGAAAGGGGCATGACGGTGATCTCCGAAAAGGTTCTGCCCAGCGTGCGAGACTTCGCGCAACAGCACCTTGATCACCATCAACACTGAGCATGCCCCGCCTTATTTGAGGCGTAACCGCCGCGCCAGTTTGTGCAGGTTGCTGGGATCGATTTCCAGGATCCGCGCGGCGCTGGCCCAGTTATCCCCGGACAGGCTCAAGGCCTGGAGAATTTTCTTGCGCTGGTAATCGTCGACCGCTTCCCCCAGGGGCTGGAACGGCGCGTCAGCCGTTTCGTCCAGAGGACTTTCGACGACCACGCCCTGCCCGCCCATGGCACTGTCGAGGTCCAGAATCTCGGGTTCCAGCGTCATGATCAGGGTACGACTCGTGCCGCGGCTGAGCGTCTTCAACGCGGCTCGGCTGATCACATGTTCCAGCTCGCGCACGTTGCCCGGCCAGTTGTAAGTCAGCAGCGCGCGCTCGGCGGCCGGCGACAGACGCAAACCGCGCAAGCCAAGCCGCGCCCGATTCAGCTCAAGGAAGTGCCCGGCCAGCATCAACACATCGTTACCCCGCTCGCGCAACGGCGGAATCGGCACCGGATAGACCGAGAGCCGGTGATACAGATCCGCCCGAAACAAGCCATCGCGGATGCTGTCCGGCAGGTGCCGGTTAGTCGCGGCGATGATGCGCACATCCACGTGCAACGGCTTGTCGGCGCCGAGGCGCTGGATCTCGCCGTTCTGCAGGGTGCGCAGCAGTTTCGCCTGCACAGCCAATGGCAATTCACCGACTTCATCGAGAAACAGCGTGCCGCCGTTGGCCGCATCGAAACGCCCGGCACGGTCACTGGTGGCGCCAGAAAACGCGCCTTTGACATGGCCGAACAATTCACTTTCCGCCAGAGACTCCGGCAAAGCAGCGCAGTTGACCTGTACCAGCGGCTTATGACTGCGACGCGACAGACGATGCAAGCGCCGGGCGAACAGCTCTTTGCCGACGCCGGTCTCGCCCAGCAGCAACACTGGCAGCTCGGAATCGGCCAGTACATCCAGTTCATTGAGCAACTGGTGCAGCACTTCACTTTGCCCGAGGATTTCGCCTTCGTCCGCCGGTCTGCGTACGTCTTGAATATCGCTGCGGGACAAGCGCAGGCTGCGGTTTTCCTGTTCCAGTCGGGTGACTCGCACGGCGGCTTCGATCTGCAAGGTGCAGCGCTTGAGTTCTTCCCGCGCACGGCTGTCGAAGGTCCCGGCATGCAGCGCATCGAGGGTGATCGCCCCCCAGATCCGACCTTCCACATACAGGCTCACGCCCATGCAGTCATGCACTGGCATCGGTTCGCCGGCGTGATTGTCGAGCAAGCCATCATAGGGATCCGGCAGCCGACTGTCGGGCTCGAACCAGGTGGGTTCGCGCGACGCCATGATCGCCGCCAGCCGCGGATGCTGAGCGATGACAAACCGGCGGCCCAACGCTTCATGCACCAGCCCCACCGTCGCGACCGGCCTGAGGCTGTCGTCATCCAGACGCAGCAATCCCACGGCGCCACTGTTGAAGTACTCGCGCAGGGTCTGGACCAAACGTTGCAACCGCACAGCATTCGGCAACTCGACGATCAGGTCGGCCGCCAGGCTTTCACGCAGCATGGTAGTTATTACCCTCTATGGTTGGATTCACCCTAAAGTGTCCGGGTGTCTATCACCACAACTAAAAATTAAGCCATATTTTTCAATACGTTAAATATGGCATGTCGGATGCAATGAGCCTGGGGAACCGTTGAAATCCAAACAAGGAACCCCTGATGAGCCTGACTCTATTGGAACAAAGCCTCGGCCAACTGGCGTGCGACATTCCCGGCGCCACGCGGATCTTCCACACCTTTAAACTGGACTTCTGTTGTGGCGGGCATAAAAGCCTGCTTGAAGCGGCCGCTGGCAAAGGCCTCGATCCGGCCCTGATTGCCGATGCGCTGCACCGGCTGCAAGACACCGGCGAAACCCAGCACGACTGGCGCAACGAACCCTCGGAGCTGTTGATCGCCCATCTTCTGGCGCGCTACCACGCCCGCCATCGCGAACAACTGCCGGAACTGATTCGTCTGGCCCGCCGCGTCGAGCAGGTCCATGGTGCCCGCAGCAGTTGCCCCAACGGCCTGGCCGATCTCTTGACCGACATGCAACAAGAACTTGAAGGCCACATGCTCAAGGAAGAACAAGTGCTCTTCCCGATGCTGCAACAAGGCATCGGCCCTCAGGCCGCACCGCCGATCCAGGTGCTGCGCTTTGAACATGATCAACATGGCGAAGCATTGGAAAGGCTGCTTGCGCTGACCAACAACATCACCCCGCCGGCCGATGCCTGTAATACCTGGCGTGCCCTGTATCGCGGGCTGCTGGAGTTCCGTGATGACTTGATGCAACACATCCATCTGGAAAACAACGTGTTGTTCGTCAACGCACTTAAACCTCGCCATTGATCGATTGCGGGTCATACAAAACCAGTGACACAGCTTTCGCGAGCAGGCTCGCTCTCACAGGGGAACGGTATCCCAATGTGGGAGCGAGCCTGCTCGCGAATGGCGCCGTTACAGGGTTGCGGGTTCTCCAGCGCGATCAACCGTGCCAATAGAACATGGCCTTGGCCAGGATCACGATCAACACCATGTGCCCGAGGATGCTGCGGCGAATCCAAGTGGCGCGGGTCGTGGTCAGGCATGCACTTTTCAGCCAGTACGCCAGCAGAAAGTAATGGCCGATGATGCTCAGGGCCAGGATGATCTTCAGGCTCAGCAACGTACCAAAACTGCTCGCCAGCGGCTGACTCAATACACCCCGGTGTTGCCACGCCAGGCTGATACCGGCGGCATACAACAGCAACACCACGCCATGCAGCACCTTGCGCGAACGCACTGCAATCGCTTGATCGGCGCTCGTTTGCGCGCTAACGGCCACCTGCTGGCGGGCGTTGTGCCAGATCACCACCTCGAAAAACAGCGTGCCGATGAAGGCAATCGCCGCCAGCAAGTGGGTGACCAGTAAAAAGGGATACATCACCGGCAGCCTCCATCAGTTAGCGTGCTTAGCCCGGATGGCCGTCCACCCGGGACTGCAACAGCATCGGCCCATAGCGCCAGGCGTATAGCGCAAACGCCAGCACCCAACACAGACCGGCCAGCCACAACGCCGGCAAGGGGAAAAACAGGATCAACACGACCCGGCTCAGACAGGCCAGGTTGAGCAGAATGAACGCCAGGGTCATGCCCGACGGCGGCTCCAGCGCGCGGCCGGTATGCCCCAGGCTGACTCGTGCAATCATCGCCAGCACCAGGCCGCCCATGGCGCCAATGGTCAGGCAATGCACCGCCAGACTCGGATTGATCGGCACACCGAAATGCCACAGCGCCATCCCGAGACAGGCCACCGCCAGCCAGGCATAAGCCAGGTACAACGACCACAACAACGGCACATGCCAGAGGGCGCGATCATGCCAGCGCACCAGGCGCACCAGATGCCCAGCGGCCAACACCGCGAACAACAGGCCCACCCAGAAATCGGGGGCAAGCGCAGGTCCCGCGGCATAGAGCAACGCTACCAGCGGTGAGCCAATCAGCAGCAGCCAATCCAGCCACGGCCAAGGGGTTACGCCCTCGACCTTGCCGAGGCCGCGCTGGATGAAGAACGGAATGACGCGCCCACCGATCAAACCCATCATTGCCGCCACCAGCCACATACCCGTCAACACGCCTTGACGCTGCCAGCCTTCATGACCTTCGACCAGACCATACAGGGACAACCCATCGGCCGCTGCTAACAGCAGCAACACCACCGCAATGGGGTAGTTACGTTTCTGCCGCACCTTCCACAAGGTGAATCCCATGAGCGCAGCCACCGCCAGCGGGAACGCCAGTTCCAGCACCGCAAGCACCGGCAACGGTGCATTGACCAGCCAGGCCACGCGCGCCAATAACCACAGCAGCGCCAGCATGGCCAGTGGTTGCCCGCTGATGCCGGGGCGACCGGTCCAGGTCTGCACCGCCGTCAGCAGAAAGCCGGCGATGATCGCCAAGCCGAATCCGAACAGCAATTCGTGTCGATGCCAGTTCAGCCAGCCACCCGCCGGCTGCCAGCCGGAAAGCTCACCACTGAAGGCGAACAGCCAGAGCGGAATGACCAGCACCGCCAGCAGGCAGCCGGCGAGGAAAAACGGCCGAAAGGCCAAACGCAACAGCGGCGCGATAGCCATCGCTTTACGGCGGTCAAGCACTTGCATAAAGCTACTCCTTTACCTTGCTGCTGACCTGACGCCAACCCACACGCGTCGAGGCAAGTCCGGGGGCAATCATCGGGTATTGACGATTAATTGCCTTTGTCGCAGATCAAGTGTGCAAGGGCCGTGCCCTGATGTTCATTCGCCCGCTGTGGTGAGAGGACCCGCGCCCCTGCGGGACCGGGCCAGGGTAGAAATGACCATCAAAGGGTTATTTGAACCCTAAACCCCGTGGTCGTTTTTACCCTCCTATCTGGCAGCCCCAGTAAACAAAGGACTCCAGGCATGGCCCGCGTCTTGCTCAATGGTTCAGAAATTAAGGAAAACCTGATCCTTCTCGATCCCCAGGAGTCGTCATGAAAAAAGTCATCCAGCCATTGGCCTGGTTTGTGGTGCTGACCTCGGTGCTGGCGTTGGCCAGCGGTGTCTCGCTGGGCCTCGTTTGACTTGATCGCCATCCCCTCTTCAAACTTCAGGATGAATTCTTATGGTGCTTCATCGCGTCCATCACCAGATTCTGCGCAGTCATCACTTGTTCGAGCCGTTGAACGAAGAACAGCTGGATGAGTTGATGAGTACCAGCCATTTGCTGAGCATCGACAAAGGCGAACCGTTGTTCCGTCAGGGCGAGCCGGCAGACTCGTTCTATTTCGTGATTGCCGGCGCGGTGAAAATCTATCGCCTGACGCCGGACGGGCAGGAGAAAGTGTTTGAGGTCATTGGTGACCGGCAAACCTTCGCCGAAGCGATGATGCTGATGGACACCCCGAACTATGTGGCCTCGGCCGAAGCGATCTGCCCCACTCAGCTCTATCGGTTATCCAACAGCACCTATATGCGCCTGCTGCAAAGTAACAGCCGCCTGACCTTTGCGCTGCTCGGCAAGCTGTGCGTTCGCTTGCATCAACGGGTCAACGAAATCGAAACCCTGTCACTGAAAAACGCCACCCACCGGGTCGTGCGTTATCTGCTGACGCAACTGGTGCGCCAGCAAACCGTTGGCAGCCAATTCGAATTGCCAATGGCCAAGCAACTGATTGCCGGGCACCTGTCGATCCAGCCGGAAACCTTTTCGCGGATTATCCGTCGCCTGATCGATGAAAACATCATCACCCAGGACGGCCGCCAGATCGCCATTCTCGATCGTCTGCGCCTGGAGCAGTTTGAGTGAGTGCCATGCCCGTCTGCTTGTATTGCCAACGCGCCAACCCCGCACAAGAAACCGAGTGCCGCCAGTGCGGCATGCCCTTGCCAGTATTGGCCGCACACGCGGCGCAATGTCGGCTGCGCCGATTCACGTGGTTCTGCATTGGCCTGACGATCTTCTGCGTGACGATGTTTTTCTGGCTGCCACGCGGCATCAGTTGATGCTGCGTCCCCCCCTCAAGGTTGGGTCAACTGGCGGTACAGCTGCGGCAATCGCAGAGGTAATTGCTCGGGCTGACGGATCAAGGTGTAGCCATTGGCGCCGAACATGTAAGGCAGGTAATCCCCGGCCTCGCGATCAATCGTGATGCAAAACGGCGTCAACCCCTTGCGCCGCGCCTCCAGCACCGCTTCGCGGGTGTCTTCAACACCGTAACGTCCCTCATACAAGTCCAGATCATTCGGTTTGCCATCCGTGAGCAGCAGCAACAATTTGCTGCGGCGCTTGCTCTTGCCCAGCAGTTGGGTGGCCTGGCGGATGGCGGCGCCCATGCGCGTGTAATAACCCGGTTTGAGCCCTTGAATACGACCGCGGGTGTTGTCGTCATAACGCTGGGTGAAAGACTTGAGTTCCTGCATCCGCACTTGATGACGGCGCAACGAGGAAAACCCGTACAGGGCGAAATCGTCACCGAGCACCGACAGGGTCTCACCGAACAGCAGCAAGCTGTCGCGGATGACATCAATCACCCGATGCTCATCGTTCAGGTGCGCGTCGGTGGACATCGACACATCGGCCAGCAACAGGCACGCCAGGTCACGGCGTGTCTGCCGTTGTTCCATGAACAAACCGCGTTCCGCACACTGGCCATGCTCGCGTTCAACGTGAAAATCCAGCCAGGCCTGCATATCCAGTTCAGACCCTTGGGGTTGCTGGCGTAACCATTGGCGGTCATTGCGCAGGTGCTCGAACTGGCGCCGCAGACGGTGCGCCGAAGCTTTCAGCCGTGGCGGCAGTGGCTGCGCCTCGCAGTCCCGGGGCACCATCATTTGCAGATTGACGAAGGCGTCTTGCATCTGCTGTTTGCGATAGTCCCACTCCGGCAACTTGATGCCCTCGCCCAGGGGAATATCGTCGACATCGGCCGGCGGTAAATCCAGGTGCAGCTTGAGGCCGCCGCCCTTGCGCAGACGGGTGCGCGACAGGCTCAACTCGTCGAGGTCCTCGGCGACTTTGGCCGCGTCCGGGTCCTCGCTGTCGTCCGACCAGCGATCCAGGTCCACGTGTTCGGTCCAGCTGAACAGGTTCTCCAGACGCACGATCAACAACCCGCCGTCACGGGTGCTTTCATCTATCCGCTTGGCGCGTTTGCTTGCGCCCTTTTGCTCACCGGGCGGGGTCGTCAACGATTCTTCGGACTCCTCCCCCAGGTCGGCAGCCTGAGGGCTCGCAAGGTTTTGCGGCGGGTACAACCACAGGGGCAACGGCCACGCGGCCCGTTCGCTGCGGGGAAAATGTTCGACACTGCCGGGCTCGCGCAGCGCCTGGCATAACGCCCGTTCCAGGGCCGCTTCGCCGCTACTCAATGTGGCCGGATCCGGGCGCAATTGCAGGTGAGCATCGACCAGACGTTTGTACCGGGCACGCAACGCGGGATAACGCCCTAACAGCAGTTGCGTCCAGCGTTGATTGTCCCGTCCCCAGTGCCGCATCTGGCCGGCCTGTGCCGCCAGCAAGGCGAGCCAACGATAGAGTTCTTCGTTCAGTGCGACTTCGGGAAACACCGCGAGGCTCGACGGTAGACGAAGGTTGCTCGCATCGCACCACGCCAGGGGCACTTGCTTGCAGGTGCCGGCGATCTGCTGCAACACGTTGCGCCGCAACAGCAGATCGCGGTCGCTGGCGGCTTCGACACCGATACCACTGGCACCGCCCATGGCGCGAAACAGCAGCGCCAGCGGACGTTGCTGGCTGGCCAGTTCAACGCGTGCTTCGGGGAAGTCCGGGCTGGCGCGCCGGGTGATGAAGCGATGCCAGACGCTGCCGACCCACTCTTCCAGTTCGACGGTAAAGGCCATGATCATTGCCCTTTTTGTAAAGCAAAAAAACGGCCCGCTGTATCAGCCGGGCCGACCTTTTCTAACCTTGACACCGGCTCATGAAGGCACCACGGCCGCCGGGGCGCGCAAGGCTGCGCGGCCACGTTGCTTGAAGCTGAACAGGTAACAGAGCAGTCCCGCAAGGAAACCAAGACCGGCACCAAAACGGGCCCAGAACAGCACCTGCAGTTGTTCGACCGTGGCCATGAAGGGCAACGCAACACCATCGACCTGCCAGCGTTGCAGGTAGACCTGAACGACACCGGCTGCGGTGAGGAACAGCGTGATCATCACCATCGACAGGGTCATCAACCAAAAGCCCCAGATTTCGAAGGTCTGCGAGCGCTCATCGCCTGCTTCACCCAACCCGCGCAGTCGTGGCATGGCGTAGCTGATCAAGGTCATCACGATCATCGCGTAAGCACCGTAGAAAGCCAGGTGGCCGTGCGCCGCCGTCAGTTGCGAACCGTGGGTGTAGAAGTTGACCGGTGCCAGGGTATGTAAAAAGCCCCAGACGCCAGCACCGAAGAACGCTGTGACGACGGTTCCCTTGGCCCACAGGGTGGCGGCGCGGTTCGGGTGTTGTCGGCGGCGGTTCTTCACCATGCTGAAGGCGAAAATCACCATGGCCAGGAACGGCAGCGGTTCGAGTGCCGAGAAGATTGAACCGACCCACAACCAGACCTCAGGCGCACCAATCCAGAAGAAGTGGTGACCGGTGCCGATGATCCCGGTAATCAGCGCCATGGCGATGATCACATACAGCCATTTCTCCACGACTTCCCGGTCTACCCCGGTGATCTTGATCAGGACAAACGCGAGCATCGAACCCATGATCAGTTCCCACACGCCTTCCACCCAAAGATGCACCACCCACCACCAGTAGAACTTGTCGCGGGCCAGGTTGCCGGGGTTATAGAAGGAGAACAGGAAGAACACCGCGAGCCCGATCAACCCGGTCATCATCACCATGCTGACGGTGGTCTTGCGACCTTTGAGCAGGGTCATGCCGATGTTGTAGAGGAAGCCCAGGCACACCACCACAATGCCCATCTTGGTGATGGTCGGTTGCTCCAGGAACTCCCGGCCCATGGTCGGCAGCAATTCGTTGTGGGTCAGCCTGGCCAGGCCGGCATACGGCACCAGCAGATAGCCCAGGATCGTCAGCACACCCGCGGCGGCGAAGACCCAGAACAGGATGATCGCCAGCTTCGGACTGTGCAGTTCGCGGTCGGCCTCTTCCGGAATCAGGTAATAGGCAGCGCCCATGAACCCGAACAGCAGCCAGACGATCAGCAGGTTGGTGTGCACCATCCGCGCCACGTTGAAGGGAATGATCGGGAACAGAAAGTCCCCTATCACGTATTGCAGGCCCATGATCAACCCGAACAGCACCTGCCCGAGAAACAGCATCAGGGCGAACACGAAGTACGGTTTGGCCACGGCTTGCGAGGCAAATTTCAGATGCGGATTAGCAATGCTCATCGCTTAGCCCTCCTTGTTTGGCGGCCAGCCATTGGTGTTGATGTTCGAGCTCCATTTGAGGAACTCGGCGATGTCATCCACCTCCTGGTCACTCAACTTGAACTGCGGCATCGCGCGCCGGCCGGGTACACCCAGTGGCTGCATTTTCATCCAGGCATGCAGAAAGGGTTTGAAGCCCGCTTCCCCACCGCGCCGCTGGAACACGTTGCCCAGCTCAGGCGCAAAGTAGGCGCCCTCGCCCAGCAGCGTGTGGCAGCCGATGCAATTGTTTTGCTCCCAGACCAACTTTCCGCGCACCACGGATTCGGTGAGCTGCGCCTCATTGCTGCGGGCCGGAAAGGTCTGTTCCGTGTGATAGGTCAAGGCCAGGAATATCAGGAAGAAGAAGATGCTTCCCCCGAAATAGATATTCCTGGCCATGCCTTTGGTGAAGGTCTCTGACATGGTCGCTTCCTCTTTGCTTGGCCCGTCCATGATAGGAAGCGAAGGGTTGGAACCTGCTTGATGGCGATCAAGAAAGTCAGATGGTTTTGGTCGGGTATTACTGACAACGCAGATCGAATGTGGGAGCGAGCCTGCTCGCAAAGGCAGAGTGTCAGTCAACTTGGATGTTGAATGTGACGGCTCCTTCGCGAGCAGGCTCGCTCCCACGTTAAAAGTTGTGCTGTTTTACGGGCTGTATTCCTTCAGCGGACCACCTCCAGCGTCAGGCCTACAACCGTCGCCAACACCAGCGCCCAGCTCAACATCAACCGGCGCCACAGTCGCGGTGCGTGGCGCATCTCCATGAAGCCGTCGGTAATCAGCCACGCCTTGCCCACCGCCACCAGCAAGATGGCCATCGACAGCAGCGATGTCGCGCCAACGTGGGCCAACACCACCGTGCACACACTTAACGTGGCAAGCGCCGCCCAACAGACGAGCAATACCCTGGAAACAGACATGAGAACCTCGTCAACTCAGCACGTAGACCAGCGGAAACAGCATGACCCAGATCAGATCGACCATGTGCCAATAGAGCACGCCGGATTCAAACCCGCTGCGCTTGCTGGCGTCGTACAAGCCACGGCGACAGCGCTCCGCGAGCCACCCGAGAATGACCATGCCGAGCAGTACGTGGAGAAAATGAAAACCGGTGAGGATCCAGTAGAGGGTGAAAAAGGTGTTGTGCTCCATGCCCAGCCCCGAGGCGAGCAAGTGCCGATATTCCGTGAGTTTCAGCACCACGTAGACACTGGCGGCGAGTAACGCCATCAGCAGGAAGACCGCACCGTGACGCGGCCGCGAGTGCCTGACTTGCTCTTGCGCCAACGCGGCGAACAGCCCCGCAGTGAGCAGGCTCAGGGTCATCGCCAACCCGGTTGAGGTGTTCAGCAACAGGCGGCTTTCACTGAACATCTGCGGTTTGAGCGCTTGGGTCACGGCGAACGCCAGGATCAGGATGGCGAACACCGACAGCTCGGCCAGAATGAAAAACCACATCGCCAGATCGCCCGGCAAGTGACGGCGCAAGACGCCCGCGGACTCAGCCGAAGTGGACATCAACCACGTCCATCAGCGCGGCAACGGTCAACGGATCGTCGCTCAGCGGCTCGGCCAGGCAGGCCATGCAGGCCTCACGCGGGCTCATGCCGGAGCGGATCATGCGCGCGGTAAAGATCAGCAGCCGCGTTGAGGCGACCTCTTCCAGATCATGTTGATCGAGCCGGCGCAGCGCCTGGCCCAACCGCACCACTTGCGCCGCCAGCGCGGTGTCCACCTGGGCTTCCCGGGCCACGATACGTTCTTCGTCGGCCACCGGCGGATAGCCGAAACGCATCGCCACGAAACGTTGGCGGGTGCTGGGTTTCATGCCTTTGAGCAGGTTCTGGTAACCGGGGTTGTAGGAGACCACCAGCATGAAGGACGGCGGCGCCTTCAGCACTTCGCCGGTGCGTTCCAGGAACAGTTCACGACGATCATCGGCCAATGGATGCAACACCACCACGGTGTCCTGACGCGCCTCGACCACTTCGTCGAGGTAACAGATGCCGCCTTCACGCACCGCGCGGGTCAGCGGTCCGTCCTGCCACCAGGTGCCCTGGGCACCGATCAGGTGGCGTCCGATCAGGTCGGCCGCGCTCAGATCGTCATGGCAAGCCACGGTGTACAGCGGCAGTTTCAGCCGATGGGCCATGTGCTGGACAAAGCGGGTCTTGCCGCATCCCGTCGGGCCTTTGATCAGCACCGGCATGCCGTGTCGCCAGGCTTGCTCGAACAGCGCCTCCTCATTGTTGAGCGGTTGATAGAAGGGTTCGCAAGACGGGTTACGGTCCATGGGCTGCCTGTTCCAAAAGCGGATTCAAGGAACACGCTACGGGCCCCTGCGACAACCTGGCAAGTGAGATGGCCGGCAAACTTGATCGTCGTCAAGCGAACATTGGCCTGCTCGGGCATAGCCTTGCACGGCACTAAGAACCTGCGTTCTGTGCTGCCGTTTCAGCACATCGCAAAGGTCTTGCCTGAGGAGAAATGGAATGCTGATCAGCAATAGAAAAACGTTTGCCCTGACCCGCGCTGCATTGTGTTCGTCACTGGCCCTGGTGGTGGGTCATGCCGCCAGCGCTGAAGAGCCCGCCGCAGTGGTGGCCAACCTGCCCATGGTTAAAACTGCTGGCGCTCCCGACATGAGCCAGGCCGAGTTCGACTCATCCAAGGAAATCTATTTCCAGCGCTGCGCAGGCTGCCACGGCGTTTTGCGCAAAGGAGCCACGGGCAAACCGCTGACGCCGGACATTACCCAAAGCCGCGGGCAACCATATCTGGAAGCCTTGATTACCTACGGGTCACCGGCGGGCATGCCGAACTGGGGGACGTCCAATGCGCTGACCAAGGATCAGATCACGGTCATGGCCAAGTTCATTCAGCACACGCCGCCGACGCCACCGGAATGGGGCATGGCCGAGACGCTGAAAACCTGGAAAGTGTTGGTCAAACCCGAAGATCGTCCGAAGAAGCAGCTGAGCAAACTCAACCTGCCGAACCTGTTTTCGGTGACGTTGCGCGATGACGGCAAGATCGCCCTGGTCGACGGTGACAGCAAGAAGATCGTCAAACTCATCGAGACCGGTTACGCGGTGCACATCTCGCGGATCTCTGCCTCAGGCCGCTACCTGCTGGTGATCGGTCGAGACGCCCGGATCGACATGATCGACCTGTGGCCGGTGGAGCCGACCAAGGTCGCCGAAGTCAAAGTGGGCATCGAGGCGCGCTCGGTCGAGACCTCCAAGTTCAAAGGCTACGAAGACAAATACACCATCGCCGGTTCTTATTGGCCGCCGCAGTTCACCATCATGGATGGCGAAACCCTGGAGCCGAAGCAGATCGTTTCGACCCGCGGCATGACCGTCGACAAACAGGAATATCACCCCGAGCCTCGGGTCGCAGCGATCATCGCCTCCCATGAATGGCCGGAGTTCATCGTCAACGTCAAGGAAACCGGCAAGGTCATGCTGGTCAATTACCAGGACATCAAAAACCTCACTGTCACCTACATCGATGCCGCGCCGTTCCTGCATGACGGCGGTTGGGACAGCACGCACCGCTACTTCATGACCGCCGCCAACAACTCCAACAAGGTCGCCGTGATCGACTCCAAGGAGCGCAAGTTGACCGCACTGGTGGACGTCGGCAAAACCCCTCACCCGGGTCGCGGCGCCAACTTCAACCACCCGACCTATGGCCCGGTCTGGGCCACCAGCCATCTGGGTGATGACGGCATCTCGCTGATCGGCACCGACCCGACAAAACACCCGCAATACGCCTGGAAGCAGGTCGCCTCGCTCAAGGGTCAGGGCGGTGGATCGCTGTTCATCAAAACCCATCCCAACTCCCGTCATCTGTACGTCGATACCACCCTCAACCCGGATACAAAACTCAGCCAGTCAGTGGCGGTGTTCAACCTCGACAAACTCGACGCCGGCTACACCGTGCTGCCCATCGCTGAATACGCGGGCATCAAGCAAGGCGCCATGCGCGTCGTGCAACCGGAATACAACAAGGCCGGCGATGAAGTCTGGTTCTCCGTGTGGAGTGGCCAGGCAGACGAGTCGGCGCTGGTGGTGATCGACGACAAAACACTGAAGCTCAAGTCAGTCATCAAGGACAAGCGACTGATCACACCCACCGGAAAGTTCAACGTCTACAACACCCAACACGACATCTATTGAGCTCCATCAATGCAAGGAAACACCATGAAAAATACTCTGTTTTCACTGTTCGCCCTGACCGCTGCGCTGAGTGTGCAACCGGCCATGGCCCAAGACGCGCTGGAGCTGTTCAAGAGCAAACCCTGCGCAGCCTGTCATTCCATCGACACCAAGATTGTCGGCCCTGCGCTCAAGGATGTAGCGGCCAAGAACGCTGGCGTACCCGGAGCCGTGGACACCCTCGCGAGCCACATCAAGAACGGTACACAAGGCAACTGGGGGCCGATGCCCATGCCGGCCAACCCGGTGACTGAAGAAGAAGCGAAAACGCTCGCGACTTGGGTACTGACACTCAAATAACCGCCAGGAGGGCGTCTTGATGGTGTATCGACACGCTGTGATTCTGGCGGCCCTCCTCCTCATTTGCGCAACCGCGGTTGCGGCGCCGGACGCCCAGCGTCAGGCGCAACTCGAACACCTGCTGACCCAGGACTGCGGTGCCTGCCATGGGCTGCACCTGACTGGCGGGCTAGGCCCCGAACTGACGCGCGCAGCGCTGGCCGGCAAATCCAGGGACAGCCTGATTGCCACCGTCACCCAAGGCCGGCCCGGCACCGCGATGCCCGGTTGGGCCCCGTTGCTCAGCCCCGGCGACATCCGTTGGCTGGTCGATCTACTTCTCCAGGGATATCCCGCACCATGATCCGTTCAATCCTGCTGTCAGCGGCGACCGGGCTGTTGTTGTCCGCTTGCGTTCAGCCACCAGTGCGTGGCACCGGCGACTTGGGCCTGGTCGTGGAGCGCGCCACCGCCAGCGTACAAATCATCGAAAGCGACACCCACACCGCGCTGGCCCGACTCGAGGGTTTGGGCGATCTGTCCCATGCCTCGGTAGTGTTCTCCCGTGACCAGCGCTACGCCTATGTGTTCGGGCGCGACGGCGGGTTGAGCAAAATCGACTTGCTGACCTGGCGTATCGACCATCGCGTCATCCAGGGCGGCAACAGCATTGGTGGCGCCATCAGTCAGGACGGCAAGCTGATCGCCGTGTCCAACTACGTGCCCGGCGGGGTCAAGGTCTTTGATGCCGACACCCTGCAACTGGTGGCCGATATTCCGGCCACGCCCCTGGCCGATGGCAGCAAGCGCTCCCGGGTGGTCGGCCTGGTCGACGCGCCGGGGCAACGTTTTGTCTTCAGCCTGTTCGATACCGGCGAGATCTGGACCGCCGATTTCAGTCAGGGCAGCACACCACAAATCAGCCGTTTCACCGGCATTGGTGAGCAACCCTACGATGCCTTGATCACCCCGGACGGACGCTATTACATGGCCGGCCTGTTCGGTGAAGACGGCATGGCGCAACTCGACCTCTGGCATCCAGAACGCGGCGTGCAGCGAGTACTCGGCGATTACGGACGCGGTCAGGCGAAACTCCCGGTCTACAAGATGCCGCACCTGGAAGGCTGGGCCGTCGCCGATAACCAGGCCTTCGTGCCCGCCGTCGGCCGGCATCAAGTGTTGGTGATGGATTCACGCACCTGGCAGCAGACCGCCGTGATTCCGGTGGCCGGCCAACCGGTGTTCGTCACATCGCGCCCGGACGGTCGGCAGCTGTGGGTCAATTTCGCCTACCCGGACAACGATCAGGTTCAGGTCATCGACACCGAAACCCACGCCGTGGTCGCCGATCTGCGCCCCGGGCCAGCGGTGCTGCACATGGAATTCACCGCACGCGGCGACCAATTGTGGCTGTCATTACGCGACGGTGATCAGGTCCAGGTCTGGGATCCATACCGCCTGAAGCTGCTGAGCACCCTGCCCGCCAGAGCACCGAGCGGCATCTTCTTCAGCAGTCGCGCGCAGAAAATGGGGTATTGAAATGGACCTTGAACGACTCAGCCGCCAACTCATCGACCGCTTTCAGCACGGCATGCCGCTGTGTCCGTCACCGTACAAGGAGATGGCCAGGATTCTCGGTTGCCGCGAATCCCAGGTGATGGCCTGCCTGGAAGAAATGGATCAGGCCGGCACCCTTTCACGCATCGGCCCGGTGTTCGAACACAGCCGCGCCGGGGCCAGCACCCTCGCCGCCCTCGCCGTGCCCGCCGACCGCCTGCAACAGGTGGCCGAGCGCGTCAGTCAGTACCCGGAGGTCAATCACAACTACGCACGGGAGCATTTCTACAACCTGTGGTTTGTGCTGACCGGCCCTGATCGCCAACACATCGACCGCGTGCTCAAGGAACTGGAGGACGACACCGGCCTCATGCCGCTGGACCTGCCGATGTTGACCGCCTACCGCATCGACCTGGGCTTTGCCCTGGGAGAAAACTCATGACACCAGGATTGAACCCCAAACAAGCATTGGCGTTGCGCCAGCACCTCGAAGGCGGGTTGCCGCTGGTGTCGCGCCCGTATCAGGCTCTCGCCGAACGGCTCAACGCTGACGAAAACCAGGTACTCGAACAGATGCGCCAATGGAGCGAGCAAGGGCTGTTTCGCCGTATCGGCCTGGTGCTGCACCATCGCGCACTGGGTTTTACCGCCAACGCCATGCTGGTGCTGGATATTCCCGATGCGCTGATTGACGAAGTCGGCCAGCGCCTGGGGCGAGCGCCCGGCATCAACCTCTGCTATCAACGGCCCCGGCGCCTGCCGCAGTGGCGGTACAACCTGTTTTGCATGGTGCACGGGCGTCAACGTGAGCAGGTTGAGGCGCAGATCCAGGCGTTGTTGGAGGAGCATCTACTGAGCGACCTGCCCCATCAATTACTGTTCAGCACCCAGGTCTTCAAACAGTGCGGCGGCCGTTTTGCGCCCTCGCGCACCGGAGTACCGACCCATGGATGACCTCGACCGCCGACTGATCAACCGTTTGCAATTGGGCTTGCCGCTGGTGCGCCACCCCTGGCGGGTATTGGCGGCCGAACTGCAGAGCAGCAGCACTGAACTGCTCGACCGATTGCACACCCTGCTCGCTGATGGCGTGCTCACACGCTTCGGCCCGATGTTCGACATTGAACGGCTGGGCGGCGCCTTCACCCTCGCCGCGTTGGCGGTGCCGGAAGAACGTTTCGATGACGTCGCCGAACAGCTCAATGGCCTGCCGGAAGTGGCGCACAACTACCGACGCGAACACGCCTGGAACATGTGGTTCGTGCTTGGCTGCGCGACCGAAGAAGGCATCGCAGAGACGCTGCAGCGCATCGAAACCCTGACCGGCCTGCCCCTGCTCAACCTGCCTAAGGAGGAGACTTACCATGTCGGTCTGTATTTCCCGGTCTGAAGACACCCTCGCCCAGCGTCTGATTGCGTTGACCCAGGCCGGTCTGCCGTTGCTGGATGACCCGTGGGCGTGGCTCGCCGAACAACTGGAATTAAGCATCGAATCCACCCTGGACCTACTTAAGCGCTTGCAGGCCGAGGGCGCGATTCGGCGCATTGCCGCCGTACCCAATCACTACCGACTGGGCTATCGCCACAACGGCATGACGGTCTGGGATGTGCGCGACACCGACATAACGCGCCTCGGCGCGCTGATCGGCGCGCAGCCTTTCGTGAGCCACTGCTATCGCCGCCCGCGCCGAACCGGATGGCGCTACAACCTGTTCGCCATGGTGCATGGCCGCAGCCGCGATGAGATCAACAGCTACCGCGAGCACCTGCGCTATTTGTTGGGCGAGGCCTGTGTTGCCGACGAGATGCTGGTGAGCAGCCGCATCCTGAAGAAAACCGGCTTGCGATTACCTGTCGCTTCGCACTGAACACGCCCTGACTCAAGGAGAGTTGCATGTTGAGGATCAGCCAATACCTGCGTGCGCTGGCAGGCCAGGCGCCTGCACCCAGAACCAGCCCACCGGGCAGTAACCGGGCGCCGGTGGTGATCTGGAACCTGCTCAGGCGCTGCAACCTGACCTGCAAACATTGCTACGCCACCTCGGCCGACAGTGTCTTTCGCGACGAACTGGATACGGCCGCCGCGCTGACCGTGATCAACGATTTGCACGATGCCGGGGTGAAGGTATTGATTCTTTCCGGTGGCGAACCGCTGTTGCGCGAGGATCTGTTTGTGCTCAGCGCCTACGCCCGGGCCAAAGGTTTCTTTGTGGCCTTGTCCACCAACGGCACGCTGATCGATGAGCAGAACATTGCGCAGATCAGCGCAGCGAATTTCGATTACGTCGGCATCAGCATCGATGGACTGGAAGCCACCCATGACGCTTTCCGCCAACTCAAGGGCAGCTTCGCCCGCTCCATGCAGGCGATCCGGCTCTGTCGCGAACAAGGCATTCGCGTCGGGCTGCGCACTACCCTGACCCAGGAAAACCATCCGCAGTTACCCCAATTACTGGCGCTGATGCGCGAGTTCGACGTGCAGAAGTTTTATCTGTCGCACCTCAACTACAGCGGTCGCGGTAAACGCAGTCGCAAACTCGACGCGCACCAGCAGATGAGCCGCGAGGCCATGACGTTGATCTTTGAGCGAGCCTGGGAAGACATCCAACAGGGGCGCGACAGCGATTTTGTCAGCGGTAACAACGATGCCGATGCCATTCTGCTGCTGCAATGGGCAGCCCTGCGTATTCCCGAGCATTACCCACGCCTGGAAAACATGCTCCGCGCCTGGGGTGGCAACGCCTCCGGCAGCGGCATTGCCAATATCGACAACACCGGCGAAGTGCACCCGGACACCTACTGGTGGCAGCACTCGGTGGGCAATGTCCGCCGCACGCCGTTCCGCACGTTGTGGCTGGATCAGCCGGATGCCCTGCTGTTGCGCCTGCGTGAGCATCCCCGCGCCGTCGGTGGTCGTTGCGCGCAATGCCGCTGGTTGCCCATCTGCAACGGCAACACCCGCACGCGAGCCTGGGCCGAGGGTGATTTGTGGGGCCAGGACCCCGGCTGCCACCTCAGCGATGACGAAATCGGTGTTACGCCGTCAACGAACATCCCTTGCATCACCCACTGAATAGCCCGTCCGGCCAACCACCTGACAAAGGCTGGGGCCGGCCAACCTGATGAAGCACCAAGGACGTCCCATGCCTCCATCAATTGCTATACCGGCCACACTTGAGTCGCCGTTCCGGCCGGGCGAAGTTGCCCTGGTCGGCGCCGGCCCCGGCGATCCACGCCTGCTGACCCTGCGCGCCTGGAGCCTGTTGATGCAGGCCGACGCCGTGGTGTACGACCGGCTGATCAGCCCCGAACTGCTGAACTTGATTCCCCTGACCTGCGCTCGGCATTACGTCGGCAAGGCCAGTGGCTGCCACAGCCTGCCCCAGGAACAGATCAACGAGCTGCTGGCCGACCTCGCCGATCAAGGGCAACGCGTGGTCCGGCTCAAGGGCGGCGACCCGTTCATTTTCGGTCGCGGTGCCGAGGAGCTGGAGTACCTGCTGCAACGCGGCATTGATTGCCAGGTGGTGCCGGGAATCACCGCCGCTTCCGGCTGCAGCGCCTATGCAGGCATACCGTTGACCCACCGCGATCTGGTCAATTCCTGCCGGTTCATCACCGGCCATTTGCAACGCGATGGCGAGTTGTCGTTGCCTTGGAGCAGCCTCGCCGACAGTAGCCAGACGCTGGTGTTTTACATGGGCTTGTCGAACCTGGGGATCATCGCTCAACGCTTGATCGAAGCCGGGCTGTCGGCCGACACACCGGCGGCGCTGATCAGCAACGGCACGCGACCCGACCAGCACGTCGCCCGCGGCAAGCTGCACCAATTGCCGACCCTCGCGCTGGATTGTCCACCGGGTATTCCGACACTGACGGTAATCGGCTCAGTGGTCGATATGTTTGACGCAGAACAGCTGGAATACCCGGCGCGACTCTACCCGACCCAAGCCCTGCTACGTCGCGCCAAGGTGGCGATATGAGGCGCATCGTACTTGCCCACCTGTTAGGGGTCAGTGCGGCCCAGGCCGGCGCAGCAGTGCCGGCACTTGAACACGCGGCGCAACTCTATCAGCAGCATTGCCAGAGCTGTCACGGTATCAACCGTCTCGGCGGCGCAGGGCCGGCGTTGTTGCCTGAGAGCCTCAGCCGGATCAAACCTGATGAAATCCGCAGCGTGATTCAAAACGGTCGCCCCGCGAGCCAGATGGCCAGCTATGCCAACGTGTTCAGCCCCGCGCAGATCGACGCGCTGGTGGATTACCTTCAGCAACCGCCCGCCACCCCGCCCACCTGGAGCAATGACGACATACTCGGCAGTTACTCGATGCTCGCGGACCTGAGCAAACTGCCCTCCACGCCCCAGCACGGCGCCGACCCGATGAACCTGTTTGTGGTGGTAGAAGCTGGCGACCATCACATCGACATCCTCGACGGTGACCGATTTGAGGTGCTCGCGCGGTTCGCTTCGCACTTCGCCGTGCACGGCGGACCGAAGTTCTCGCCCGACGGGCGCTTCGTCTACTTCGCTTCCCGTGACGGCTGGATCAGTCTGTATGACTTGCACAACCTGAAGCTGATCGCCGAGGTCCGCGCCGGCCTTAACACCCGCAACCTGGCGGTGAGCAAGGATGGACGCTGGGTGCTGGTGGGCAACTACTTGCCCGGCAACCTGGTGGTGCTCGATGCTCGCGATCTGTCGCTGGTCAAAACCATCCCGACCATCGGTCAGAACGGTACCGCGTCACGGGTCAGCGCGGTTTACTCCGCCCCGCCGCGCGACAGTTTCATCGTCGCACTCAAGGACGTGAAGGAAGTCTGGGAGCTGTCCTGGGCGGGCACACCGGATTTCGAACCCCAGCGGATTCCTGCCGGGGATTTTCTCGATGATTTTTCCTTTTCGCCGGACTACAAACAGCTGCTGGCCACGTCGCGCAAGGCCCAGGGCGGCCAGGTCATCGACCTCGACAGCGGCAAGGTGGTCATCGACATACCGCTGCCGGGCATGCCGCATTTGGGCTCGGGGACCTATTGGAAACGCAACGGTGAATGGGTGTTCGCCACGCCGAATATCAGCAAGGGTCTGATCTCGGTCATCGACTTCAAGACCTGGAAACTGATCAAGGAAATTCCGACCCTGGGGCCCGGGTTTTTCATGCGCAGTCATGTCAACTCGCGGTATGCCTGGACCGATGTGTTCTTCGGGCCGGACAACGATGCGATCCACCTGATCGACAAACAGACCCAGGAAATCGCCCACACACTGCGCCCGGTCCCCGGCAAAACCGCCGCTCATGTTGAGTTCACTCGCGACGGCCGCTACTTGCTGCTGAGCATCTGGGCCACCGATGGCGCGCTGATCGTCTACGACAGCAACACCCTCCAGGAGATCAAACGCATTCCGATGAACAAGCCTTCGGGCAAGTACAACGTGGGGAACAAGATTGAGTTTGCCGAGGGGACTTCGCACTAGGCTTTGGGGGTATATCCGTTTCTTTGGTAACGGCGGCTATTGGTTTCGCTTTTACCCCTTTCGTTCGGAGGCTCGCCATACACTCGCTCCGGTCCTGCTCCGTGGGCCTCTCGAGGGGGCGACTACCGCAAAAACACTGCGAGGCGGCCTACCGGCCGGCCTGTATCTTCAAGCGTACGCATTCCCCTGTGGGAGCGAGCCTGCTCGCGATGAGGCCCTGTCAGTCGACATCAATGTTGAATGTAAGTCCGCCTTCGCGAGCAGACTCGCTCCCACAGTTGGATTTTTGGCGGGCATGACATAGAGGTCCACCGCCGATGCCCCTGACAGACATCAGGTCGGCTATCAGGCCGCCTCGCTTTGGCTTTTGATCTGGCTTTTGAACTTGATCTTGATCTGCCCCGTCGGAAGGCCGAGCGCAGGTTCTGCGCAGTGGGCACCGCGGCAAGGATGCCGCGGTAGCCGCCCCCGGCCATGGATGGCCGATGGCGGCGGGCCCACGGAGCAGGACCGGAGCGAGGGCATGCCGAGCCTAGGCGAGGCACCGTACGTCAGGGGCGAAAGCGTTTGGTTACTTGGCGCTTTTCCAAGTGACCCGCTGTAAAAGCGGAATCAATAGTAGCCGTTACCGCAGAAACGGATATGTACCCCGAACGGACTTCAGCCCAAGGTGTAACCGTTATCAACCTTCCAGTCCTGGCCGAAAACACCCCGAGCCCCCTGCGACAGCTGAAAAACAATCACATTGGCCACCGCCGCCGCATCAAGAAAATGCCCCGGCAACAGACGTTTACCAAGCGTGTCGGCAACATCGTCAAGCTCCCCATCGCTCAACCCCAAGTGATCCCACATCGAGGTAGCCGTCGGTCCCGGCGAGACCAGATTAATGCGCACATCAAAGCTCGCAAACTCCACCGCCAACGTCCGCGCCTGAGCCGCGAGCGCCGCCTTGCTGGCAATGCAAGCGGCCAACCCGGGAAAGCTCGATCCGGTCAGGAAGCTCCCGACAAACACCACCGAAGCCGGGCTCGCCAATTCACCGCGTAACGCCGCCAGGGTGTTCAACGCCCCGGCGCCGTTGACCGCCCACTGACGCTGGAAGGCCTGCATATCCAGGCTGTCGGCCATCTCGGCGACACCCGCGTTAGGCACCAAATAGTCCACGGGGCCCATCGCCGCAGCGCGCTCGGCCAGTTCGCTCAGGTCTTGCTGACTTGTGACGTCCCCGGCAAACCACTGCAACCGCTCGCCGTAGATCTGCTGCAAGGCCGGCAATTCACCGAGGGTCCGTGACATCGCCAGCACCTTGACCCCGCGCGGTAACAGCGCGGCGCACAGCGCAAGGCCGATCCCGGAGCTGGCACCTGTGACCACCGCCAAACGATCTTGAAACTCGGTTTTCATCATTTTCTCCTGGGCATCACGGATGCCAGCACTGAGGACGTAGCGAGCCCTATCTTTGAGCAGGAGACAAAAAAACGACTTGACGGCGATCAGGCTTTTAAAACGACGTTAGTGTTGTTGCAGCAGCGCCGGAGTGATCTCGCTGAAGCGCAGCAAGCGACCGCCCTGTTCAGCGGCAAGCTTTTCAGCGGCCTCGCGACTTGAGAACGACGCCAGCACCACGCCCATGGCGCCTTTGAGTTGGGTACCGACCACGTAGAAGGCGTCTTTGGCATCGATCAGGTGGGCGTCATTCGGCGCGTTCCACGGGCTGCGGCCCATGTCATGGACATACAGTTTTGCATCGCCATGATGGTTTTCCGGTTGCAACCACCAGCCGATCATTTCCGCCGTGGAACAGAACTTCTTGATCCCCGCCCGCTCGACCACTTCGCCCTTGGGCCCGGGGAATCCGTCGATAATCATCCCGCAGACATGGCATTCATCACTGGGATGAAAGGCCGCGGCGGTGTCGCTGTAAGTGGCTTGCACTGGGTTGTCACAGGCCGTCAGCAGGAGGCACATCATCAGGCCCGCCACCGCGCGCATCGTCGTCAGATAAAACGCATTCATCGTCAACTACTCCAAAACCATCAAAGTGAAAATTCATGTCGCTCGGCGACGAAACAACAACCAGGCCGAACCCAATGGCACCGCCACCCACAGCGACAGGCATAGCCAGAGCATCGAGCCCGGCATCGGCAAATCGCTGCCAAGCGTCAGCACACCCGTGTTGCCGGCACCGGGTTCAAAACCGGAAAGGTTGATCAGGCGATAGATGTCAGCGGGATTGAGCAGCAGCAACCAGGGCAGCACTTTCGGGTTGAACTGCCCTTCGCTGAGCACCAACAGCGCCAGCAGGGCCAGGTCGAACACCAGCACGAAGAAGAACCACACGCCCAGTGCCAGCCCGGCCGCCGTGGATTTTTCGGCCGACGCACTGCTCAGCACATAGGCCAACCCCAGAAACCCCCAGCCCAATAACGTCGACGACGCCATGAACCGACCGAAGGCCCAGAGCAGCAGGCTCAGTTCGACGTTGTCCACCAGCACCGCGATGGCCAGCATGGCGCAGCCGAAACCGATCAGCGTCGCCAGCGCCAGGATCAACCCGTGGCCGACAAACTTGCCGAGCAGAATCTGCCCGCGACCCAAGGGGTACGTCAGCAACAGCAGCAACGTGCCGCTCTCGTCCTCGCCGACGATGGCGTCATAGGCCAACAGCAACGCAATCAACGGCATCAAAAACGTCGCCAGACTGGCGAGGCTGGCGATGGTGGCCGGCACCGAGGTGAAACCCAACTGCCCGGAGGCCGCGGCGCCCAGCCAGGCGATGCCGATGGCCAGCACCGCGAACAACACACTGATTGCCAACAACCAGCGATTGCGCAAACCGTCACTGAATTCCTTGCGGGCCATGTTCCAGACAGCGTTCATACGGCCTCCCCGATTGGCGCCGCACCGGCCCGGCTCATGTAGTAGCGGTAAATATCTTCCAGCGACGGTTGATGGATTTCCACGTCGGCCGGCTCGTCTTCATTGAGCAGCTGGCGCAACAGCCCGAGCTTGCTGCCATTGAGTGCGGCCACTTCAAGACCTTCGACGCCCCAGCGCTCGGTGAGGTGCCCGGCGTTGTTCCAGCGTTGCTGCAAGGGCCCGGCGTGCTTGAGGCCGTTGGCGCGAATCAGCGTCGGCAACCCGGCTTCCTCGCGCAAACTGCGTAGACTCCCCAGTGCCAGCAGACGTCCCTGGGTCAGAATCGCGGCGCGGTTGATGTGCGCCTCGACACCGGGCAAGACGTGGGAACACAGAATGATGCTGGTGCCTTGGCTGCGCAGGCGATCGAGCAACCGATACAAGTCCTGAGTGGCGATGGGGTCGAGGCCGACTGTTGGTTCGTCGAGCAGCAACAAACGCGGCTCGCCGAGTAGCGCCTGCGCCAGCCCCAACCGTTGACGCATGCCCTTGGAGTAGGTCTTGACCCGCCGATGCGCCGCACCGGCCAGGCCGACTTCCTCCAGCAGTGCGTCCACTTGGGCGGACGCGGCGCCTTTGAGTCGCGCGAAATGGCGCAAGGTTTCAACACCGCTCAGCTGCGGGTAAAACGTCACGTTCTCCGGCAGATAACCGAGCAGGCGTCGTACGTGGGGATCGCAGGGCAAGCGACCGAACACCCGGACCTGCCCTTCGCTGGGCTGGAGCAGGCCCAGCACCAGTTTCATGCTGGTGGTCTTGCCCGCGCCGTTATGACCGAACAAACCCAGCACTTCACCTTCCGCCAGGCTGAGGTTGAGCTGATGCAACACGGTGGCATGCCCATAGCGCTGGCTGACGCCTTCGATGTCGATGACGTTCATGAGTTGGGCTCCTGGGTCAGGGGTTGAGTGGATGATTTCATCAGCGGATGGCTGTCCAGCACCCCCGGCGATTTCATCACCGGAAAGGCCCGTTGCACCCAGCGCAGCAACTCGATGCCGGGGCTGTTCATCAACAGTCGTACCTGCGGGTACAGCCAGAGCAGGCGGTCGACGTTGTCATTGGGTTCGTAGGCGATATCGCCGAGGCCGTCGTTGTTGCGGTCCCAGCCCAGGTAATCGCTCCAGTAGTTACCACGGCCATCCACCGACCATTCCTGCAAGCGGGTGGCGACGTACTTGACCTGCCGCTGGTTGCCGACAAACGCGTTGTCGGCGATGCGGTTGTCTTCCGAGCCGGCGGTGAGATGGATGCCCACGGCGCTGTGCTCGAAGTGGTTGTGTTCGATGCTGTTGAACAGCGAGTTGTAGATGAACAGCGCCTTGCCCTCGGCGCCGCTGATCATGCTGTCGCCGGTCGAGCCGTCGCGCACGTCAGTGACGAAGTTGTCACGCAAGGTTGAATAGGTGATGTAGTTCATCAGGATCCCGTAGTTCTGGTCCTGTTCGGAGCGATTGCCGATCACCGTGAGCTTGCGGCTTTGCATCAAGGCGTAGCCGGTGCGGGTGCGGCGGGTGGTGTTGCCGATCAGTTGGTTATCGTTGGCGAACATGTAATGCACCCCGTAGCGCAGGTCTTCAAGGGTATTGCCCTGCAGCAGGTTGCCGTTGGAGGTGTCGATGTAGATGCCATCGCGGGTGTCGCGCACCTGGTTGCCAATGACCTTGGCGCCATGCACGGCATACAGGTGAATGCCGTTGCCGCGATCTTGCGAACGCATCGCCGGATCACCCTGAATGCGGTTGTCGATCAGGCTCACATCCTGAGTGCCGTCGACCCAGATACCGAAGCCCTTACCCTGCAGGCGATTGCCTTTAATCACCGCACCATGGGCCTTGGGCTGGATAAACACCGCCGCATTCATGGCGGTGAGGTCGTGTCCCCAGTTTAGAAAGGTGCAGCCTTCGATGGCGACATCCGGCGCGCTGATGATCACACCGTTGCCCTGCCCCTCCCCCTGAAATACCGCGCCGGGCTCGCAGAGAATCTGCATCGGTTGATCGACACTGAACGAGCCCCGGTATTCCCCCACCGGCAGGTGCCAGCGTTGATTGGCGTCCACCCGCAGCGGCAACGAGGTGATGGGTTGCACCGCCAGCGCGCTGCCGGACATCAGCAGGAGCGCAAATGCAATGACCGTCACCGGGTTTCCCTTGCTATCAGTCATTGCTTCGCTCCTGTCGATGGGCAACGGTCAGGCCTTCTCGACCTTCATGCGGCCGACCATTTCCATGTGCAGCGCATGGCAGAACCAGCTGCAGTAGTACCAGTGCAGGCCGGCCTTGTCGGCGATGAAGGTGATCGACGAGGTCTGCTGCGGGCTGATTTCCATGCTCACGCCATGGTTGGTCATCACGAAGCCGTGGGTCACGTCTTCAATCTGGTCGATGTTGGTGATGGTCACCGTGACCTCGTTGCCTTGTTTGACGGTGAACTCCGGCAAACCGTAGGCCGGGGCCATCGAGGTCATGTAGACGCGGACTTTGTTGCCGTCGCGGATGACCTTGTTGTCGGTCTCCAGCTTGATCCCGTCTTTGGCGGCGATCGCCACCGTCTCGGCAAAAAACGGGTCGTTGCGGTCCCAGATCTTCTTGGTCTTGATCTGGTCGCGGCGGGCCATGACGCAGTCGTGGGGTTCGGCGAAGGCCGGGCCGTCATGCACCAGTTTCATTTCCTCGCCGGAGATATCGATCAGTTGATCGTTTTCCGGGTGCAGCGGGCCGGTCGGCAGGAAGCGATCCTTGGAAAACTTGCTGAGCACCATCAGCCATTGGCCGTCGGCCTCACTGGTTTCGGTCAGCGACGCATGGTTGTGGCCTGGCTGGTATTGCACGTCGAGTTTCTGCTTGATGTAGTTGACCTTCTCGCCGGTGTACGCGCGAATGGCCTCCTCCACGTTCCACTTCACCACCTGGCTGTCGATAAACAGCGTGGTATAGGCATTGCCGCGGCCGTCGTAAGTGGTGTGCAGCGGGCCCAGACCGAGCTCGGGTTCACCGATCACCACGTCGCGCGGGTCCTTGAATTTGTCGTCGAACAGATCGTCAAGCTTGGCGATGGCAATGATGGTGCAGGTCGGCGAAAGCTTGCCGTTGGCAATGAAGTATTTGCCATCAGGCGAGGTATTGAGGCCGTGGGGGTTCTTCGGCGTCGGGATGTAACGGGTGAATGCGCTGTCCTTGCCATCGGTTTTACGACCGTCGACCACCGGCACTTTCGAGCCATCCAGGGTGATGAACTTGCCAGCCTTGATCGCCGCTTCGATGCGCGGGATGTTAAACACCACCACCCAGTCGCGCTCGTTGCGCATCATGCCGCCCAGGTCGTAGGCCTTCTCCGAGTTGTAGCAGGTGGACGCCGCGTATTTGCCGGTGTAGTCGGCGTCGGTGTTGTCCAGGTTGCCATCGACAATGACCTGGAAGGCCATCTCCATTTTCTCGGCATCGATGGCGTTAAACATCGTGTAGCTGTTCTTGTCCTGCAGGTCGAAGGTGCTGCCGTCATTGGGGTGTGGAATCACGAATTCGGCATTGGCGAACACGTATTTTGTGTGCGGCACTTTTTGCAGGCGCAGCCCGTGAACGGCCTGCACATTGGGCACGGTGAGCATCTTGTCGCACTTCATGATGTCCAGACGGATACGCGCAACACGGCTGTTGGCCTTGTCATTGATGAACAGGTATTTGCCGTCGTACTTGCCGTCAGTCATGGACAAATGCGGGTGGTGGCAGTCGCCATTCTGGAAATGCGCGCTGTCGCCCATGATCCGTTTGCTTTCGTTGGTCAGGCCCCAGCCAGTGGCGGAGTCGACGTTGAACACCGGTACACGCAACAGCTCGCGCATCGACGGAATGCCCATGATCCGCACTTCCCCCTGATGACCGCCACTCCAGAAACCGTAGTACTGGTCCAGTTCGCCCGGCCCGACGTGGGTTTTGAGTTGCGCGTCCTTGGCCGCTGCCGCCCAGGTCTCACGGGTAAACACCGCGCCACCGATGGCCGTGGCACCGGCCAGTACCGCACCGGTTACCGCACTGGTGCCCAGGAAACCGCGACGACTGAGGCCGGTCGATTCCGGCACTTCAGTGGTTTTCTTGGATTCTGTGTCGTTCATCAGTTGTGTTCCTTGAAGGGATAAAAACGGTCGCAGCGCACAGGCGCTCGCGGGGTTCATTCCAGAGCGCTCACTTCCACGACAGGTATCAGTTGCACAGCGATGGGTGCCGGTTTGCCGCGCTTCTTGCGCTTGTTGATCAGCGGCGGACACTTGTTGTCGTTCTGGTAAGTCATCTGGCAATCGAGGCAGTAGTGGCACTCGTTGGCATTGATTCGGCCATCGGGATGAATCGCCTGGATCTCGCACTCCTTGGCGCACAGCTGGCAGGGTGTGCCACAGTCCTTGCGGCGTTTGAGCCAGTCGAACAGGCGAAATTTGCTCGGAATCGCCAGCGCGGCACCCAACGGGCAGATGTAGCGGCAATAGACTTTGCGGGTGAAGAGGTTGATGACCAGCAGTGCCACCGCGTAGAGGACGAACCACCATTGGCGGTCGAACTTGAGGGTGACAGCGGTCTTGAACGGTTCCACCTCGGCGAACAATTCGGCGGTGGACATCGACTCAAGGGAGAGGCCGAACAGCAGCAGCAAAATGATGTATTTGATGGCCCACAGCCGTTCATGCACCGCGAAAGGCAATTCGTATTGGGGGAGTCTCAGCTTGCGCGCGGCTTCGTTAATCAGTTCCTGCAAGGCACCGAACGGGCACAACCAGCCGCAGAATACGCCCCGCCCCCACAGCAGAATGCTCGCAGCGGTGAAGACCCAGAGCATGAAGATCAGCGGGTCGGTGAGAAACAGCTCCCAGCGAAAGTGATCGAACAGCGCATGGGCGAAGGTCAGCACATTGACCACCGACAGTTGCCCCAGCGCATACCAGCCGAGAAACACCACGGTAAAGACCAGGTAACCTCGGCGCAGCCAGTGCAGAAAACGTGGCCGACGCGTGAAGGAGTCCTGCAGGAACAGGATCGCCATCAGCAGCAGTAATGCGCTGCCGAGCACGGTGATCTGAAAGGATTTCTGGTACCAGATGGTCAACCACATCGGCCGACCGGCTTCCTCGAGGGCGGCCAATTCTTCGGCGCTGGGCAGTGGCCGCTCAAGGTATGGCTCGGGCAGTTGATAAGGCAGTTCGAAGCTGCTGAACGTGCCACTGAGCGGCCCGGTTTGACGACGCACCAGCAATTCCAGGGACCAGGGCGATCCCGGGTCGAACCGGGCCGGCTCGCGCACAATGAAAATCGACATTTCAGTGAATTCCGGCATGCCCTTGGCAAAGACGTCGGAGAGCCGCTGATGGTCCATGTCGCGAAAACTGATGACGTTGCCGAACTGGCGCAATTGCACCCGATCGAAAATCCCGCCGCGCACATACCCCGAGCCTTTATAGGAAAAAAGCCCACGACCCAGCACCACAATGGCCTGCTCGCCGGGCTTGAGGTCCTGCATAAGGAAGCGATATTGATTGTCGCCCAGCAGCGCACGGCCGATGGTCGGCGGATTCAGGTCGGCGGTGTAGAGCTCGATAAAGGTCTCATCCACCTGATCGGCGGCGGCGTTTTCCACGCCTTCGGCGTCGGTGCCCTTGAAGGCGGCGTCGACCTGGCCACGGGTCAGGTTCAAGCGGCGGATGGCGCCGTTGCCGGTGAGTTGTTCCCAGGTGGCGGGTTCGAAAAAGTCCTGGCGCACGGTGGCAGGCATGCGTGCCACACCGCCCGTGTCCTCGATCAGCTTGAGCGATACGGCCACGTCGTGGGCGGCGCGCATGATGACCTCGTTGACCACCATCGCCGTGACGGTAGCCCCGGCAATCGCATCGACGGTGACGGCCTTCGGGTCGCTGGAATGGCCGACGACCACCCGCTGGCTGACCTTGATGCCCTTGTACCTGGCGCTGAAGCCGTGAAGTTTTGCCTCAGGAATGCCGATCAGCAGAATGGGCTCATGGTGCTCCAGCACATAGGCATCCTGAATCGCACCAGCAGTGTCGAGGATCACCTGGGTATTGATCGGCTTGCCCGAGTAGGCAGGAATGTCCACCACGTCCAGACTCTGGAACACATAGCCGAGCACCTTGCCGGCGGCGGACAGCGTGCGCACCTTGAACCGGCCTTCGGGGGCGGAAACGGAATCGGTCTGAGGGAAGGTTTTCTCGATGCGCTGCTGCTCGATGTCGCCGTATTGCTTGGCTTGCACCGCCTCAAAGGTGGCGAGCATCAGCATTAGCATGACCACCAGCCCGACGCCCCAGGCGCGCAGGTTGCCGTGTATCGAAGGCGGATGGATTGTCATGGGCTCGCTGATTTCAAAAGGGCTTTCGGTCATGTTAGGGAGCGTTGCGCCCCCTGCCCTTGATTGAAATCAACTTGAGAAATTAGCCCTTGAGGACAGGCGCCAATGACTCAAACCGTGCGTGAAAACAGGCCTTTTTGCTCACTACCCAGATAGGCGTCAAACGCCATCGCGGCACTGCGCATCATCAAGTGCCCCTGTGGTAACAGCACCAGTTCGTCGCAGTGGATCTGCAGCAGTCCGTCGCGAACATGTTCCTCCAGTTGGGCCAAGGCATCGGCAAAGTACTCGATGAAGCGAATGTCATGACGCATTTCATAGCGGTTAAACGTAATACGGCCGTGGCACATCAGGTCGCTGATCACTTCGCGGCGCAGCAAGTCGTCTGCGCTCAAGCGGTAACCGCGATGCACCGGTAGCAGGCCTTGGTCCAGACGCGCGTAGTACTGAGACAGCTCCTTGACGCTCTGGCTGTAGCTGTCGCCAACCTTGCCGATCGAGGACACGCCGAGGCCGATCAAGTCGCAGTCGGCGTGGGTGGAGTAGCCCTGAAAGTTACGCTGCAGGGTGCCATTGGCCCGGGCCAGCGACAGCTCGTCGTCCGGCAAGGCGAAATGATCCATGCCGATATAGACGTAACCGGCCGCGGTCAGACGGCGGATGGTCAGTTCAAGCAATTCCAGCTTGCGCTCCGGCGGCGGCATGTCGGCGGGACGAATCAACCGTTGTGCGCGAACCATTTCCGGCAGATGCGCGTAGCTGTAGGCGGCAATCCGGTCCGGACGCAGCGCGATGATCTTGCCGAGGGTGACGTCGAAACTCTGCACGGTTTGCAACGGCAGGCCATAGATCAGATCGACGCTGATCGACTTGAATTGCGCCTCGCGTGCCGCAGCAACCAGCGCATAAATCTGCTCTTCACTTTGCTGGCGATTGACCGCGGCCTGCACGTCGGGGTCGAAATCCTGAACACCGAAGCTCAGGCGATTGAAGCCCAACTGGCGCAGCGACCGGATCTGCTCGGTGCTGATGGTGCGCGGGTCGACTTCGATGGAAAACTCATGGTCATCGCTGTCATCCATGTTGAACGCCTGGTGCAGGCAATCCATCAGGTCCGCGAGCTGTTCACTGGTTAAATAAGTAGGCGTGCCGCCGCCCAGGTGCAATTGCGTGAGTTTACGGGTGCTATCGAACAAGGCCGCCTGCATCGCAATCTCAAGCTTGAGGTACCGAAGGTACTCGACGGCGCGATGGGTTTTCTGGGTAATGATTTTGTTGCAGGCGCAGTAGTAACAAAGACTTTTGCAAAACGGAATGTGGATATACACCGACAGCGGTTTCGACGCGCTCGCCTGGTTGCTCTCGCGGGCGGCACGCTGATAGTCGTCAACGGCAAAGGCCTGATGGAACTGTGGCGCGGTTGGGTAAGAAGTGTAGCGCGGCCCCGGGCGGTCATACTTTTCGACCAGGGCGCGATTGAAATCAAAGGAAGGCTTCATGATCAATCAACTCGCAAATGGGTTAACACCTCGCACCGCCCACATCCTTTTCAAACAGGTTGCAGATGGCATCCACTTCCGGCCGACCGGCAGGGAGAATGCTGATGAAGCGGTCCGACAACTCAATCAACCCCTCACGACTCAATTGCTCCAGCAACGGCCAGACCGACGAGAAATACCTGGAAAAAACCAGCCCATAACGTCTTTCGATGGCGCGTATATCCAATTCCAGATCACACGCCAGTCGCTCCATGACCATTTGCCTGATTTGCTCCCCCGCCTCGAAGCGCCAGCCTCGAGACGTCGGCAATTGCCGCATGTCCAGTTGCTGCTGATAGCGTTCAATCTCGTCGGTGTTTTGCGTGTACAAATCGTCGATCTGGCTAATGGCACCCAGACCGAATCCAACATGATCGCAATAGCCGTGACGGGAGAAACCCTCACAGGTACGGCGCAACCGGCCTCGCTCCTGGGCGACGGCCAAATCATCATCGGGCCGGACAAACTGCCCCATACCGATGTAGTGATAACCCGCGCAAAGCAGTTGATCAAAGCAGATTTGGCGCATCGCGCCTTTATCGACCTGGCTGCACGGCGCTCTGACTTTGTCACCGGGCACCGGACGATAGCGCCGTGGTGGCCGGGCATAATCGAACACCATCAGCCGGTCTGGCTCCAGCTTGATAATGCTCGCCAGCTTCAACGCAAAACTGTCTGGCGTCTGCCAGGCATGACCAAAACCCAGATCGACGTTGATGGATCGAAAACCAAAGGTCCGCGCCGCGTCCATGAGCGACTGGATCGGCGCCGGGTTCTGGTAACAGGCCACCGACCTTTCACAGTCGCTGTCGAAATCCGGAACGCCGATACTGACATGGTTGAAACCGTGGTCGCGCAGCACACCCATGGTCGCCCAATCGGTTTGATAGAGGTCCACCTCGACGCTGTAGTCGCCGCAATCATGTAAGAGAAAGTTGAAACGGCTACGCAGATGACTCATCAGCCGCCCTATGTGAGCAGTGGTGAGTGTTCCGCCGCCCAGATGAAACTGTTCCACCCGTTGCTGCGCATCCAGGTGGCAACCGACGAGGTCGATCTCCTGCTCCAGATGCTGGAGGTACTGCTCAATAACCTGGTGCTCGTCGGCGCTGTCACGAGGGGAACAAAAGGAAAGCTTGAGGCTGGAGGGTAGCTGCACGTTCAGGGACAGCGGACGTCGCTTCTGGCGGCTGACGCGCAACGCGCGAAGCAGATCCAGTGATCCGATACCCTCATGGAATTTTTGCGTGTCGGCATGACAGTTGGGGTCGAGCACGCCCTGATCGCACCGGGCGACCAGCTCGCCGGGGTTGTAAAAGAAATCGAGCATGAAGGTCTCCGACACTGGCTGCGGATCATCAGTGTCGGGGTTCAACGATCAATACGCCTTGATTTGCATCAAGCACAAGCAAAGTCTTGGAAGGACAGACTACCCGTCAAAGCCGATCACCAGGTCAGATAAAACATTCCCTTGGCCAGCAGCACGATAACGATCATGTGACAAAACAGGCTGCCGTGGATGAACTGCAGGTACCGCGGACTCATTCGGCCACGCTTGAACAAAAACATGGCCACCAGGAAGTGCAGCAGTACGCTCACGGCCACCGCGACTTTCAAGGCAAGCAATGTGCCTAACGATGAAGCCAATGGTGAGGCAAGGACTGGCAGGTAGCGTAGCCAGACCATGCCGAGCCCCGCACCGAACAATACCAGCAGCACCCACGGCATCAGCGAGCGCGCTCGCCGGCCGATGCCTTCCTCCACCAGCAACATGACCCTGGTGGGTAGCTGTTTGCGGATGCTTTCAAGGAACAGCACTTCGAAGAACACCGTGCCGATAAAGATCAGGGCGGCAAACAGATGCAACGTCAGAATCAGCGGATAGATCATGGAGGTGTCGCCTTGAGTCAAGGCAACCCGTTACGCACGGGTATGTCGATCTCTGGAGACTACAGAACCGTCCGCTCCATGTGGTTGACATCGATCAAGAAAGCCACAAAACCCACACTCACCGCACTCCATCAGTATCGAACGTGCAGGAGCGACCGTTCTTATCGTTGGTCGAGAGAAAAAACTGAAACCTGGGTCACCACTGAGTCAGCTGGCAAGGCAATACTTGTTTCAATGGACGTACCGAGTTGCCCTGCCTTGATTTAAATCAGACGAATCGACAACGAACGAACTCATCCTGCGTTATCGCTTCTCCAGTCTCGACGATGTCAGGGCGCAGCTGGGTTTGAAGTCGGGCGACCCGGTCAAACCCGAGCATGTGGACTAACCTGATGTTTTGATTTCGGCTGCGCCTCGTCCTGGCAATGACACCATTGCCTTTACATCAACCTGGATAAGCAGGTCTGCGATGTATCAGAACTTAGCTCTGCTTGCCGCCTTCCTCCTGACCTACAGCATATTTGCGGGGCGCTTCGAATCTCGCCTGCTCAACGGTCCACTCATGTTCATGCTTGCCGGCCTGATTCTTGGCCCTGCGTTCCTGGGAATTCTGCAACCCCGGATTGACAAGGATGGCCTCAGGATTCTGGCAGAGCTGACATTGGCCATTGTTCTCTTTAGCGATGCGGCCAATGCTGACCTCAAGGTTTTAAGGGCGCACGAAGGGTTGCCGTTGCGTTTATTGATGATAGGTCTGCCACTGACCATGCTCAGTGGCTGGCTGGTCGGTATCTGGCTGTTCCCGCAAGTACCGCCATTGGAACTGGCCATACTGGCGACCCTTCTGGCGCCCACCGACGCTGCGCTGGGGAAGGCGGTGGTGAGTAATCCCAAGGTGCCCGCCCCCGTGCGTGAAGGACTGAACGTAGAAAGCGGGCTGAATGACGGGATCTGTGTTCCAGTGCTGCTGATGTTCCTTGCACTGCTGGTCGAAGAGCAGACGCAGTCGCCGCTTTCACTCGCGGTAGAGTTGGTTATCGAGGAGCTGGGCATCGGTGCAATCAGTGGTGTGGCGCTTACGCTCATTGCCTGGCTGTTGCAGCGTTACGCCGCAAAACACCATTGGCAAGCCCCCATGTGGTCGCAACTGACGCTGCCGGGGCTCGCCATTTTGTGCTTTGCCACCGCGCAAACATTGGGCGGTAGCGGTTTTATCGGCGCGTTCGTCGGTGGGTTGCTCGCCAGCTTTTTGTTTACCGAACAAAAGCATCATCTGCTCGAAGCCAGTGAAGAATTCGCCAGCCTGCTGTCGGTCATCACGTGGGTCGTATTCGGCGCAATTGTGATCCCTTGGGCCTGGAACAATCTCACCCTGAACATCTGCCTGTATGCAGTGCTTAGTCTGACCGTGATTCGCATAGTGCCCGTGCTGATCAGCCTGACAGGAACCGGCTTTGATTTCGAAACCCGCCTGTTCATCGGCTGGTTCGGCCCACGCGGCCTGGCCAGCATCGTCTTCGCCGTCATGATATTGGACTACCCTCTAGAAACCAGTCGCACCTTGGTATCTGTCGCTGCCTGTACCGTTTTACTCAGCGTGCTGCTGCACGGCTTGAGCGCCAATCCATGGGTCTCGCGGCTGGCCGGTCGTATTCATTGATTATTGTCAGAAATGCCACGGTCTGCGGGTGTTAGCGTTTTACGAAAGCGTGGCTAAGCGTTTAGGGAGCGTGAGAATGGGCGCAAACATGATTGTTGTCAGGCAGCTCGTCGGCTTGCCTGTTGCCATTATGGTCGGGGTCTTGAGCCTGGTCGGTTGCGGCAAAGAGCCCGTAACCCTGACTCGCCAAGCCCCCGATGTGACGGTCATGACGGTCACCGCCCGCGACACCCCGGTAACATTCGAATTCGTTGCCCAGACACAAAGTTCCCGCGAGGTTGAGATCCGCGCCCGGGTTGCCGGCTTCCTGGAGAAGCGGCTGTACACCGAAGGCGATTTGGTAAAAACCGGGCAAACGCTGTTCCAGATGGACCGTAAACCTTTTGAAGCGTCATTGCTGTCGGCTCAGGGCCAATTGGCTCAACAACAGGCACGCTGGGAAGTCGCCAAGGCTACGCTGGCCCGTGTCCGTCCCTTGGCGGCGCAGAATGCGGTCAGCAAGATGGATCTGGACAATGCTGTCGGTGATGAGCGTCAGACACGGGCTGCCGTGCTTGCCGCCGAGGGCACGGTTCGAACCGAACAGTTGAACCTCAGTTACACCACCATAGCCTCGCCCCTCACCGGCCTTTCAAGTTTTGCCAAAAAGCAGGAAGGCAGTTACGTCACGCCGGGTGAATCCGGGCTGCTGACCACCGTTTCACAGATGGACCCTATCTACGTCAACTTCAGTCTTTCGGAAAACGAGACGCTCAAGTTCCGCGACGAGATTGCGTCTGGACACCTTATATTTCCCCTGCGCAGTGAGTTCGTCGTAGAGGTCGTCCTGGCCGACGGCACCGTTGTCCCCGAGCGTGGCCGCCTGAATTTTGCAGCGCCTTCTTATAGCCAGGATACCGGGACCTTTCTGGTCCGGGCGGTGGTTGCCAACCCGACAGGCCTACTTAGACCCGGACAGTTCGTGCGGGTGCGGGCCATCGGGGCTTCCAGGCCGAACGCCATTACGGTGCCGCAGAAGGCCGTTCTGGAGGGAGCCAAAAGCCGTTTCGTCTGGGTGATCAATGCACAGGGCAAGCCCGAGCAACGGGTGGTCGAAGTGGGTGACTGGCATGGCAATGACTGGTTTATCACCCAAGGATTGCAAGCCGGTGAACGCATCGTGGTCGATGGTGCGATCAGAGTGACCCCCGGAGGGCCGCTGAATATCATCGCCCCCCCTCCCCCGGCAACCGAGACGACGGCAAAACCGACAGCCACCGCGTCGGTGCAAGACAGTGGGCGTCGCCCATGAGCATCTCTCACTATTGCATTGATCGTCCCATTTTTGCTTCCGTTATCTCGATCATCATCACCTTGGCCGGTGCAGTGGCGATGGTCAGTTTGCCGGTCGCCCAGTACCCGGATATCACACCGCCGCAGATTACGGTGTCAGCCACCTACCCGGGCGCGGATGCCCAGGTCGTGGCCAATAATGTGGCAGCGCCTATCGAGCAGCAGGTCAACGGCGCCGACAACATGATCTACATGAACTCGTCGAGCTCAGCGACCGGCAACATGACCCTCAATGTGTTCTTCGAGATTGGCACCGACCCTTCCCTTGCCCAGGTAGACGTGCAGAACCGGGTCAACCTGGCCCTGCCGCAACTGCCCTCCGCGGTTCAGAGCCAGGGTATTCAGGTGCAGAAGAAATCTTCGGCCTTCATGATGGTCCTCGCCGTGTACTCCGCAGGTGATCGTTTTGACAGCACCTATGTGGCCAACTACGCCAACCTCTACATTCTGGATGCGATCAAGCGTATTCCGGGCGCCAACCAGGCCAGTATTTTCGGCACACCCGACTACGCCATGCGGATCTGGCTCAAGCCCGACCGGATGGCCCAGTTGGGCATCACTGCGGCAGACGTGCAAAAAGCCGTGTCCAATCAGAACCAGCAATTTGCTGTCGGTCGCGTTGGCCAGTCGCCCACCGGCCAGGCGGTAGAGCAGTCGTTTGCCGTGACCACCAAGGGACGTCTGACCGAGCCGGTAGAGTTCGAGAACATCATTCTGCGCGCCAGCAACGAAGGGGCGGCAATCGTTCGTCTCAAGGACATCGGCCGTGCCGAACTCGGACAAAAAGACTACTCGCTGCGCAGCACCTATCAGGGCCGTCCGGCAACGCTGATTGCGGTGTATCAACAACCGGGCGCCAACGCCCTCGACGTGTCTGCTGCGGTTACCAAGACCCTGGCAGACATGAAGACGACCTTCCCCGAGGGCATCGAATACAAGATCGTAATGGACACCACCGCGTTTACCCGCGCCTCGATTTCCGAGGTGATATACACCTTTTTCGAAGCGCTGGTGTTGGTGGTCATCGTGGTGTTCATCTTTCTGCAGAGCCTGCGTGCCACCCTGATCCCGGTGCTTGCGGTGCCGGTGTCGATCGTCGGCACCTTCATCGGGATGTCGGCATTGGGCTTTTCAGTGAACATGCTGACGCTGTTCGGGATGGTCTTGGCCATCGGTATCGTGGTCGACGACGCCATCGTGGTGATCGAGAACGTCGAACGCAACATGCACGTCCACAAGATGACGCCCAAGGACGCCGCGAAAAAAGCCATGGATGAAGTCGCAGGCCCGGTGGTGGCCATCGTGCTGGTGCTGTGCGCGGTGTTCATCCCGGTGGCCTTCATGGGCGGGATCACAGGCCAGCTCTACAAACAGTTCGCGATCACCATCGCCATCTCTGTGGTGATATCCGGTCTGGTGGCATTGACACTTTCGCCTGCCTTGGCGGCCCTGCTGCTCAAACCCCAACACGGCGAAAAAAATGCTTTTTTCCGCTGGTTCGAGCACAGCTTCGAACGCATGACCGAGGGCTACTCGCGCTCGGTGGCCTTCATGATCAAGCGCTTCGTGATGGCGTTGTTACTGTTCGCCGGCATGATCGCGTTGATTCTGCTCATGGCGCAGCGCATTCCCAGCGCCTTTTTGCCGCCGGAAGATCAGGGGTATCTGCTGGGGGCCGTGATCATGCCCGATGCCGCCAGTCTCGATCGCACCGGCGAGGTGGGCAAAGTAGCCAGTGACTTCTTCATGAACGACGAGGCCGTCGAGGGCGTTGCCATCGTTAATGGTTACAGCCTGCTCGACGGCCAGAACAAGAACAATGCCGGCGCCTTTTTTGTCGGGTTCAAGGATTTCGAGGAGCGCTACAAGGACTCGGACACAATCAAGGAACAAAGTGCCCCCGCCGTCATCCAGAAAGCAGTCCATGCTTTTGCCAACGTTCAAGGCGGGATCATTCTGCCGGTGAATCCGCCGTCCATTCCCGGCCTTGGCACCACCGGCGGCATGGAGGTATGGATTCAGAGCAAGGGGGATGCCGGCGTCAATCAACTGGCAGAAATGGTCGGCACGTTTGTCGCCAAAGCCAGGCAGCGCCCCGAACTCGGCGCCATCACCTCCACCTTCAACGTGTTTTCCCGGCAATTGCTGGTCGACGTAGACCGGGAAAAGGCAGAGTCGCTGGGTGTGCCGGTGGAAGAAGTCTATAGCACCATGCAGACCATGTTCGGCTCGCTCTATGTGTCGCAATTCAACAAATTCAGCCGGCTGTGGCAGGTGATCCTGCAGGCAGAACCAAGCTATCGCCTCAAGGCCGAGGACCTGCAACAGATCTACGTGCGCAACAAAAACCAGGAGATGGTGCCGCTCAAAGCCGTGCTGACCACCCGCTACGTCACCGGTCCCGACCTGCTGACCCGTTTCAATAACTTCCCCGCAGTCAAACTCACCGCCAACGCAGCCCCCGGTTACAGCTCCGGCCAGGCACTCAAGGCGCTGGAAGAAATAAGCGCTGAAATCATGACCAACGACTACGCCCTGGCCTTGAGTGGTGAAGCCTTCGAGGAGAAAAAAAGCGGCGGTGCCTCGTCCCGGGTGTTCATCTTCGGCCTGATCATGGTGTTCCTGATCCTGGCGGCTCAATACGAGAAATGGTCACTGCCTGTCGGGGTGCTGCTGGCGGTGCCCTTTGCATTGTTCGGTGCGCTGCTGGCTGTGCTGATCCGTGGGTTGAGCAATGACGTTTATTTCCAGATCGGCTTGACCATGCTGGTGGCCCTGGCCGCCAAGAACGCCATCCTGATTTTCGAGTTTGCGGTACTGAACCGCGAAAGCGGCATGTCTGCCTACGATGCCGCCATGACCGCCGCCAAGGAGCGCTTGCGCCCGATTGTGATGACATCCCTGGCGTTTATTCTGGGCTGCGTCCCGCTGGCCATTGCCGTCGGTGCATCCGAAAACAGTCGCCACTCCATCGGCACAGGGGTCATTGGCGGGATGCTGGCGGCGACAGTCATCGCAATCTTCTTTATCCCGCTGTTTTACTACCTGGTCGAACGGTTGACCGAGAAAAAAGGCACGGTCAGGCAGACCACTCAGCCACCGCCGTCTACGTCGACCGGGGAGATTCCCGGCGGCGCTGCGCAACACCGACATGAGGGGGATTGAGATGCGCACCTTTCATCTTCCCCTCGTGGTGTGCCTGGGCCTGACGGGCTGCATGCTCGGCCCGGACTACCAACGTCCGACCACGGACACCCCGGCAACCTACCGTTATGCAGACCAGGAGGCCCATGACCTGTCCAATACGCTGTGGTGGGAACAGTTCAAGGATCCGGCGCTCAATGACCTGATTCGCACGGCGCTGGCGGAAAACAAAGACATCAAGATTGCCGCCGCCCGGGTCGAGGAATTCCAGGGCCGTTACGGAGTGGTGCGCTCGCAGATGTTTCCGCAAATCGGCGCCGGTGCGCAAGGCAGTCGGTCCAGGGCGCCACGCGACAACGGCCCGGTGCCTTTGGATGCCAACGTCGATCCGATTTACAACAACTACCAGGCCACCCTCAGTGTCAGCTGGGAGCTGGATATCTGGGGTCGTTTGCGGCGCCTCAATGAATCCGCACGCGCTGACCTGCTGGCCTCTGAAGAAGGCCGGCGCACGGTCATTCTGAGCCTGGTGTCGTCGGTGGCATCCAGCTACATCCTGCTTCGCGATCTCGACCGCGAACTGGAAATCGCCCGCACCACTGCCAAGGCCCGCGGCGACTCCTACGAAATTTTCAAACTGCGCTTTGGTGCCGGCACCATTTCCGAAATGGAACTGGCGCAAAACCTCTCCGAGTTCCAGCGCACCCAGGCCTCTGTATCGCAATTCGAGTCCCAGGTTGCACAGCAGGAAAACAACCTGGCCGTGCTGTTGGGACGCAACCCGGGCCCAATCCTGCGCGGACGTGACCTGGCCCAACTGACGCTACCGTTGGTGCCTGCCGGCTTGCCTTCGGACTTATTGGAACGACGCCCCGACCTGCGTCAGGCCGAGCTGGATCTGATTTCCGCCAATGCCCGCATCGGTGCCGCCAAGGCGCTGTATTTCCCGACGATCTCCCTGACCGGGCTACTGGGCTCAGTGAGTGATCAACTCTCAAATTTGTTCACCGGGCCCGCCGCCACCTGGTCCTATGGTGTCGCCGCGAGCATGCCGATTTTCACCGCGGGTGGCATCGCCGGTGAAGTCCAGCAAGCCGAGGCGTTCCAGCAACAAACCTTGCTGGCCTACCAAAAGACCATTCAGTCGGCTTTCAGGGATGTTGAAAACGCACTGGTGGCGGCGAGCAAATCCCGCGAGCAGATGATGTCCCAGGCCAATCAGGTCGAGGCGTTGCGCACTTACACCCGGTTTGCGCGCCTGCGCTACGACAACGGGTACACCAGCTACATAGAAGTACTGGATGCCGAACGCAGCTTGTTCGACGCCGAGTTGAATTACACCCGGACCCGGGGTTCGGTGTTCAGCGCCATGGTCGATGTTTACAAGGCCACTGGCGGAGGCTGGGTTACCGAAGCGGACAAGCTGACCGTCACTGCAAGCGAAAAACCACCCTGATTAGCGCTAGACAGATGGGGTCACAAAAACACCAAGGTTAAGCCCTTGCCCGCCGACAAGTATCCAAGCGTCGGGCACAGGGTCAATGCGTCGAGCAGATCCAGGAGTTTCCGATGGCCGACTCAAGCAAGAAAATGAGCCTCATGGGGCTCACCACACTGGTCACGGTGAACATGATGGGCTCAGGCATCATCATGTTGCCGACAAGCATGGCGCAACTCGGGGCTGTTTCATTGTTGTCATGGATCGTCACGGCCATTGGCTCAATGTCCATCGCCTACTGCTTTTCCCAGTGCGGTATTTTCTGCCCGCGTCCAGGAGGGTTGTCTGCCTACACCGAAGAGGCACACGCCAAATCTGGGTTCTTCCTCTGCTCGTACCTGTACTTCCTTTCGCTGGCCATCGCCAACGTGGCCGTCGCCATCTCCGCGGTGGGGTACATGACATCGTTCCTGCCGTGGCTGGGAAGTGGCGCCATTCCATTGTTCATCGGAACGGTCGGCTTGCTCTGGTTGACCACCGTGGCCAACTTTGGCGGCCCCGGCATCACCGGCAAGATCGGTGCGATCACCGTGTGGGGTGTCATCATCCCGGTGGCCGGCTTGTGCATCATCGGTTGGTTCTGGTTCAAGCCTGACGTGCTGGCTGCCGCATGGAACCCCAACGAACTGCCCATCTCCGAAGCCATCAGCAAAGCGATCCCCCTGACGCTGTGGGCCTTCCTCGGCATGGAGTCGGCGGCTCAGGCTTCCGATGCCGTGGACGATCCCAAGCGCACGGTGCCGCTGGCTTGCCTGTTCGGCACGCTCGGTGCAGCAGTGGTTTACGTGCTGTCGACGTCCGTTATTCAGGGCATCATACCCAATGCCGAACTGGCCAACTCATCGGCCCCTTTCGCGCTCGTCTACGCACACATGTTCAACCCGACAGTCGGCAACATCATCATGGCGCTGGCAGTATTGGCTTGTGTCGGTTCGCTGCTGGGCTGGCAGTTCACCCTGGCGCAAACGGCCAAGATGACGGCTGACCAGGGCATGTTTCCCAAACTGTTCAGCAAGGTCAGCGCGCTGAACGCGCCCATTGTCGGCATGCTTGTCTGCGGTGTGTTGCAGACCTTGATGGCGCTGTCGACCATTTCGCCCAACGCCAGCGCTCAGTTTGCAAAACTCGTCAGCCTGGCGGCAGTGACCAACCTGATCCCCTATGTGACGGCGGCCACCGGCCTGCTGGTCATGATGTACAAAGCCAAAGTCAGCGCAGGCGTATACACCCGCAATACGGCGCTGTTACTGATTGCCGTGGCTTACTCCTTGTACGCTTTGTATGCCTGCGGCAAAGAAGCCGTGTTCGGCGGCGCCCTTGTCCTGGCGTTCGGCTACCTGCTTTACGGCTTCCTCTCCAAACGGTTTGTCGAGCCATCTGCACCGCCTCAGACTCAGGCCAACATCCCTTGACCGTCGTCTTCAGGACTGCCAGCCATCTGAATTCGGGGAACCAGGATATGAACGTTAAATTGTCCAAAGCCAACAACCTGCTGCTCGTCTGCCTGCTCACGCTGATGCCGGTATTGGCGGGTGCCGATACGCTTGAGCGCGTGCGGACGACTCAATCCTTCACCCTCGGCTACTTGCCGAACTTCCCCCCTTTTAGCGCCCAGGCAAGCGATATACCGAGCGGTTATGCGATCGATCTGTGCCTGAAGATCGCCGACAAGGTCAAGACCGAATTGGCTCTGCCTGGTTTGCAAATACGCTACCTGTCGGTCTCACCCACCGACGAGATAAATGCCGTCAGCTCGGGGAAAATCGACATTCTCTGTACACCGACCGCCCCCACTCTGGAGCGGCGCAAGAGGGTGAGCTACTCAATACCGGTCTACACGGCTGGCCTCTCGGTAGTGGTGCGTCAGGATGCACCGCAGCCGTTGCTCAATGCGCTTGCTGGCAAGGTGGCTAACACCGGACCAACGTGGCGAGCGACGATCAACCATGGGTTGTCCAACCAGACCTACGCCGCCATTGCAGGCGGAGTCACCGAGACATGGATCCGTGAGCGGATGCGATTACTCGGGGTCGTGGCCACGCTTGTCACTGTCGAAAATACCGCGGCAGGCCTCAAGCAGGTCGCCGAAGGCAAGGCCGATGCCTTCTTCGCCGAACGCATGGTGCTGAAAAATCTTCTCGCCACGGATAAGTCTGCAAGCAATCTGGTTTTGCTCGACCGAATTTTCGAGTACGCACCGACTGCAATGGCAGTGGATCGAAACGATGAAGACTTCCGTTTGCTAGTCGATACCGCGCTAAGTGACATGTACCGCTCGGGCGAGATTGAGCAGGCATTCGACAAATACCTGGGTGGCGCCGACGACACGGCTAAAAAGCTGTTCAAGGTCTATGCATTGCCGCAATAACACACCCCGTTTTAGCGAGCGACAAGTAACGTATCCAGCAACGCCTGCAACCCCATGGGCTTGGCAAAATAGTAACCCTGAGCCTGCCCTGCCCCCATTTCGCGCAGCAAGATTAGCGTCGCTTCATCCTCGACACCTTCGGCCACCACGCTCAGGTCCAGCGATTCGGCCATCCGCACAATTGCCCGCACGATCGCGCGACTGCGGGCGCTGGTGGTCAGTTCAAGGATGAAAGACTTGTCGATCTTCAAGCCGCTGAAACGGTATTGATGCACGTAGCTCAGGGATGAAAATCCTGCACCGAAGTCATCGAGCACCACCGACATGCCATTGTCGGCCAATTGCTGCATGTTCTGCCGGGCAATAGCCGGCTCGGCCACCAGGGCACCTTCGGTCAACTCCAGGCAGATCCGCGACGGCGCGACCCGGTGCTGCGCCAACAGGGCAAGCACATCACTGGCAAAGTCCGGGCGCGTCATGCTGTAGCTGGAGCAATTCACGTGCACCGGCGGCCAATTGGCGTGTTGAGGGAGTGCGAGGATTACTGCAACGCTGGTGAGCATGTACAGGTCCAGTCGACCGATCAGGCGCAACCCTTCGACGTTCGGCAAAAACTCCCCTGGTGCTATCACTCGGCCGCCCGGCTGATGCCAGCGGATCAGCGCTTCAAGGGCCAACAATTCGCCAGTTTCAACGCTGACAATCGGCTGAAAATACGGCAGCAGTTCGTCGGTGCGTTTCAGCGCATTGCGCAAGGCCCCTTCGCGCTCCATCTGGTCCGAGACTTCTCGGCGCACTTCCTGATTGAACACCGCGTAGCTGTCGCGACCGGCACTCTTGACCCGGTACATCGCCGCATCGGCATCGCGCAGCAAGTCGGCCGGTTCGTGATGGAACTGATTGTCGGCGCTGACAATACCGATACTGCAGGATGAAAAAACCTCATGGCCATTGATAAAAAACGGCAGGTCAAACGCCACCAGGATCCGTTCGGCGATTTCGATCACCACGTCCAGCGGCGCGTCGGGAGCGAGCACCGAAAATTCATCGCCCCCCAGTCGTGCGAGCATGTCGGTGTCACGCAGGCAACTGCGCAAACGGTGGGCGGCTTGCCTCAACAGCAGATCGCCAAAATGGTGGCCGAGGCTGTCGTTGACCATTTTGAAACGATCAAGGTCGATGAACATCACCGCCAGGTGCCCGCCTTCGCTGCCGAATCGCAACCAGGCCTGATTGAGGTGCTGTTGCAGGTAGGTTCGGTTCGGCAACCCGGTCAGCGCATCGTGGGAGTTTTCGTGTTGCAGCTTGGCATTGGCGTGATCGAGTTCTCGGGTGCGGCTCTGCACCCGGGCTTCGAGCTTGAGGTTGGCGGAATGGATGGCTTCGGCGGCCGTGCGTCGCGACAACGCGGTGTCGATGTGCCGCGACACAAACGTCAGCAGTTCCTGATCACGCAGGGTATACCGCACTTGCGAGGTATAGCTTTGTACCGCCAGTACACCACGCACCACATCGCCATCGAACAAGGGAATGCCCAGCCAGGAGTAGGACCGGTAACACTCTTCGGCAATTTCGATTTCACCGTGCACATGCAATCGTTCAGCCTCGTCGGCGTCAATCAAGCAAGGTCGACGCTGACGAATAACGTACTCAGTCAGGCCCCGGCGTCCACGCCGTGCCGACGGACAGGTTGTCTGCCGATCATCAACGTAATACGGAAAAGTCACTTCAGTGGTCGTGTCGTCGAACAGTGCGATGTAGAAGTTCTGCGCGAACAGCAGATCACCGACGATGCCGTGCAATGTTTGAAACAGTTCAGCCATATCGCCAGGCTGGCTTGACAGTTCAGCAATCTGGAACAGCGCGCTCTGCAAATGTTCGGCGCGCTCACGTTCTGCTACTTCCTGCCTCAAGGCGTCGTTGAGTGCCGAAAGCTCCAGGGTGCGACGCATGACGATCCCTTCGAGATTCTCGCGGTGCAGGATCCGGTCCAGCGCCATGGCCACGTGGCGGACCACCACCAGAAACAATGCGCGGTCTTCAGCGCTGTAGGTACGGGAAACGTCGTAGACCTGCATGGCCAGCATGCCAAACACGTCATCCGAGGCATTTTTCAACGGCGCGCCCATCCAGAACTCGGGACGATCCCCCACGCAGTAGAAGCGGCCCTCGGCCTGAGCCGCGCGAATGCCGGCGGCGTCGATCAGCAACGGCTGGCCGGTGGTCAACACCTGGCCGGTCAACGACAGGTGTGAAACATCAAGGTACTCGTAGTGTTCGGCCTCCACGGCATCAACGTCGATGATGTCGACGTAATACGGATAGTCAATCTTGCCGGTGTGCGGGTCATACAGTGCGAGATAGAAGTTCTCGGCGTCGATCAGGCTGGCGAGTAGCCGGTGAACCCCCACCAGAAATACAAACCGGTCGCGGGTCGAACTCGCGAGGTAGGTAATTTCATACAGCACCCGCTGAGTAATTTGCGCTCGGGCAAGGGTATCGGTCTGTACCTGCATGCCCAGGCGCTGGGCAAATTCAGCGAGCGCCGGCTCCGCAGCATCCTTGATGGGCGCGAGCAGCCATCCCAATACACTTTCGCCTCGACCGGTGGGCCATCGGTGCAAGTGTCGGGCCTGGCAAAAGGCCTCAAATTCTTCACTCGCCACACTGGACGGCCACTTCGCCTGCGGGTCGCCCTGCCCGACCAGGTGCATGTGTTCGCCGGCACGGTACACCACCCATGCGGTGGTGTGAGACCAGTGGCGAGCCGAGGTCAGCAATTGTTCAACCGTTTCTTCATGGCCCTTGCAGGCTGTGCCGACAGCACCTGGCCGACTCTTCGGTAGCGTGGCGACAACGGATTGCTGCGGGGAGTCGGACAATGGACAAAAACTCATCAGCGCTCCCTGTGCCAAAACTGGCGATATCCACTTTTTAGTTGCTAGCAATACGCCAGTGTTCTTCCCGTTTAAAGCTTATGTACCTTTTTATCAATAGTTTTATTCGCTTTAGTACCCATGAAAGATTTGACGACGCACTCAGAACTTTTCGGGAATGCGTTTTAGTGGGTAATCCGGTTCGTGATAACCGCCTGGCCGCTGACGCTTGGGCAACTTCACTTTCTCGCGCGGCACCTCTTCATAAGGAATGCGGCTGAGCAAATCGGTGATGATGTTCAGACGAGCCCGTCGTTTGTCGTTCGAGTTGGCTACCAGCCAGGGAGCATGTCCGGTATCCGTCGCCTTGAACATGTCATCACGTGCACGCGAGTAGTCATACCAGCGGCTGTACGACTTCAGGTCCATTGGGGTGAGCTTCCAGATTTTGCGGCCGTCCTCAATCCGCGCTTCAAGTCGTCGGGTCTGTTCCTGCGGGCTGACTTCCAGCCAATACTTGAACAACATGATGCCCGAGTCGACGATTGCGCGCTCGACCAAGGGGACAGCCCTCAGGAAACTGACTGCCTGCTCTTTGGTGCAAAACCCCATCACGCGCTCGACGCCCGCACGGTTGTACCAACTGCGATCAAAGATCACCACTTCGCCAGCCGCAGGCAAATGTGGCAGATAACGCTGCACATACATCTGGCTTTTTTCGCGATCGGTCGGGGCAGGTAACGCCACAACGCGAAAGATCCGTGGGCTCACGCGCTCGGTCAGCGCCTTGATGGTGCCGCCCTTGCCCGCCCCGTCGCGGCCCTCGAAGACAATGCAGATCTTGATGCCCTCATGCCGCACCCATTCCTGCAACTTCACTATTTCGACATGCAGTCGGCGCAGTTCACTCAGGTAGTCCTTGTTGGACATCTTCGCGATGTCGACGGAATGACGTTTCTTGGTGGATTTCTTGTCCTTTGCCATGAACAACACCTCGCAGTCGATTGGCTCGCTGAGTTTAGTCCATGGTTGAAGATTTACCGGCGCCGAGGACGCCGTCGAGGATTTAAAAGACAAAACAAAAAAAGTGGGAGCGGGCTTGCTCGCGAAGAGGTCGTGTCAGTCAACATCCGTGTTGAATGACACACCGCTTTCGCGAGCAAGCCCGCTCCCACGGGGATTGCATCAAGCCGCCAGTTACCTCAACAACATTTAGGCCCGGCCTTGCTCCCGTAACGCGCTTCCTGGCGTTCCCGGAAGAACACTTCGTAGCTCATCACCGGCTTGTCCGGGTGTTTGCCCTGCATGTGTTCGACGTAGGTGTCGTAGTCCGGCATGCCCACCATCAAGCGCGCGGCCTGACCGAGGTATTTACCGAGGCGACTCAGGTCATTGAACATTTGGCGCCCTCCTCCCTCACGCTTGCGGCAGCGCCTGGTATGGGGCTTCTTTATCCGTACGCTCCTTGGAGCCCCAGGCCGCAATGCCGACCTTGAGCGCAAAGAACAGGATGCTGAAGACCACCAGCAGGAACAGCGCGGTCAGCGTTGCGTTGGTGTAGGCGTTGTAGATCACGTGGTGCATCTGGTCGATGCTCTTCGCCGGGGCGAGGATCTGGCCGTTGGCCAGCGCATCGCTGTACTTTTTGGCCAGGGCCAGGAAACCGATCGCCGGGTTGGCATCGAACAGCTTGATGAAGCCTGCGGTGGTGGTGCAGATCAGCAGCCACACGGCTGGCAACATGGTCACCCAGACGTAGCGCTGACGTTTCATTTTGATCAGCACAACGGTCGCCAACATCAGCGCGATACCGGCCAGCATCTGGTTGGAGATACCAAACAGCGGCCACAAGGTGTTGATGCCGCCCAGAGGGTCGATCACGCCTTGGTACAGCAGATAACCCCACATCGCTACGCAACCAGCGGTCGCGATCAGGTTGGCGGTCCAGGATTCAGTGCGCTTCAGCGACGGTACGAACGAACCGAGCAAATCCTGCAACATGAAACGCCCGGCACGGGTGCCCGCATCGACGGCTGTCAGGATGAACAACGCTTCAAACAGGATCGCGAAGTGGTACCAGAACGCCATGGTGTTTTCACCTGGCAGAACGTGATGCAGGATCTGCGCGATACCGACCGCTAGGGTCGGCGCACCGCCGGCACGGGCCAGGATCGTGGTTTCACCGATGTCCTTGGCCACCGCTTGCAGCGCTTCCGGAGTAATTGCAAAACCCCAGCTGCTGACGGTCTGAGCAACCGACACAGCATCAGAGCCAACCAGCGCCGCCGGGCTGTTCATGGCGAAGTACACGCCCGGCTCGATCACCGAAGCCGCGACCATCGCCATGATGGCGACAAAGGATTCCATCAGCATGCCGCCGTAACCGATGTAACGGGCATGACCTTCGCTGGCCAACAGTTTCGGCGTGGTGCCGGAGGCAATCAGTGCATGGAAACCCGAGACCGCGCCGCAGGCGATAGTGATGAACAGGAACGGGAACAACCCGCCTTTCCACACCGGGCCAGTGCCGTCGATGAACTGGGTCAGTGCCGGCATTTTCAGGTCGGGCATGGTGATCAGAATGCCGATCGCCAAGGCCACGATGGTGCCGATCTTCAGGAAAGTCGACAGGTAATCACGCGGGGCCAGAATCAGCCACACCGGCAATACCGCGGCGACAAAACCGTAGCCGATCAACATCCAGGTGATCTGAATGCCAGTAAACGTAAACGCTTTGGCCCAGACCGGATCAGCAGCAATCTGCCCACCGAGCCAGATCGAACCGAGCAGCAACAGCACACCAATGATGGAGATTTCACCAATGCGACCCGGGCGGATGTAGCGCATGTAGATGCCCATGAACATCGCGATCGGGATGGTCGCCATCACCGTGAAAATCCCCCACGGGCTCTCGGCCAAGGCTTTCACTACGATCAATGCCAGCACCGCAAGGATGATGATCATGATCAGGAAGCAGCCGAACAGCGCAATGGTCCCGGGGATGCGGCCCATTTCTTCCCGGACCATATCGCCCAGGGAACGGCCGTTGCGGCGGGTGGACATGAACAGGACCATGAAGTCCTGAACCGCACCGGCCAGCACCACGCCGGCAATCAGCCAAAGCGTACCGGGCAGATAGCCCATCTGCGCCGCCAAAACGGGACCGACCAGCGGACCTGCGCCGGCGATGGCCGCGAAGTGGTGACCAAAAAGTACGTGTTTGTTGGTCGGCACGTAGTCCAGGCCATCATTGTTGATGACGGCGGGCGTGGCACGATTGGGGTCGAGTTGCATCACCTTGGTGGCGATGAACAGGCTGTAGTAGCGGTAGGCAACGAGGTAGATAGCGACTGCTGCGACTACGATCCACAGGGCGTTGATCGCTTCGCCGCGGCGCAAGGCCACGACACTTAGCGCAAACGCTCCCAGAACAGCCACGGCAAACCAGGCGAGGTGTTTAGCCATACGGGGCATAGCGTGTCTCCTGCCGACAGCCAGTGGACTGCGGCGGTAATTTTTTATAATTGTGTCCGCGGTGCGGAGCTGGCCCAATATCCCCGCATGCCGTCCACAAATAAATCCGCGTTACTACGTACATGGCGCCTACGTAGTTCTACGTAGATGCGCTCCTACAAGGGTTTTGCATTTCACCTGACAGACATCCCCGCCGCAGGTCATTCCGTCCAGCACCGCTACTGGACGCGCGTATCTTTGGCATATGATGCCGGGCCATCGCCTTCCCTCGGTCCGGTCAGGAGCCAAGATGCAGCTCAAACACAAAATCGTCGCGCTCGGGATTCTGCCGCTGGTGTTGGCGATCGCGGTGATCTGCGCGCTGGTGATTTCCCTCAATCGCCAACTCGGCGATCAACAGGCGCAGCTGATTGAAGACAGCATTCTGGCGAGCAAACGCGCCGAGCTTAAAAACTACGTGGAAATGGCCCAGAGCCTGATCGCGCCGCTCTACGACGACGGGCACGGTGACGAGCACGCCCAGCAACAGGTGCTGGAAGAACTGCGCAAACTCAGTTTTGGCATCAACGGCTACTTCTTCGTCTACGACCGTGAGGGTCGCAGCCTGATGCACGCGCGCCAGTCGGAACTGGTGGGCAAATACCTGTGGGACATGAAAGATCCCCAAGGTTTGCCGGTGATTCAGGCACTGCTCAAAAGTGCGCAATCCGGCGAAGGTTTTCAGCGCTACGCCTGGAACAAGCCTTCTTCCGGCCAGGTCACCGACAAACTCGCGTATGTAGTGATGCTGGACCGTTGGGGCTGGATGCTCGGTACCGGCATCTACCTTGAAGACGTTGAGCGCGCCACCCAGCAGGCGCGTGACGAAGTGGCCCACGGCATCCGCAAGACCATGCTGGCGATTGCCGCGGTGGCGCTCGTGGCTGTGCTGTTCGTCTTCGCCAGCGGCATGACGCTCAACGTCAGCGAGCATCGCCTGGCGGACAAAAAGCTCCAGCGCCTGACCCAGCGGATCGTCAGCCTCCAGGAGGAAGAGCGCTCACGGGTTTCCCGGGAGCTGCACGACGGCATCAGCCAGGTGCTCGTCTCCATAAAATTCCAGTTCGAACTGGCCAGCCTGCTGCTGGAGAATGGCCAGGCCAACGACAAGGGTTTGAATACGCTGAAAGATGCCACGGAGCGCCTTGGCGACGCGATTGGCGAGGTTCGCAGCCTCTCTCACGATCTGCGCTCGTCATTGCTCGACACGCTGGGCCTGCCGGCGGCGATCGGCCAGCTCGCCGCCGAATTCGAGCAGCGCAGCGGTCTCACCGTGACTTACGACGATAATGAATTTGATTGTGACCTGGTCGACGGCGCGGCGGTTTCGCTGTTCCGGATTGTGCAGGAAGGCCTGACCAACATCGAACGCCACGCACAGGCTAAAAACGTTTCGATTACCCTGCATGGGTCACAGGAATCCGTGCGGTTGACGGTGGTCGACGACGGTGTCGGTTTTAATGTCGCCCAGGTCGAACGTCGCCACGCGGGCATCGGCCTGCGTAATATCCGTGAGCGTGTCGAACATTTTGGCGGGCGGTTCGACCTGATATCGATGCCTGGAAGAAGTGAGCTGGACGTGCTGCTGCCGATGAAAATGCCCGGTGCGAAACGCTGACCCACCCCCTTACAACAAGAGTGAATATCTGCGATGAACCTGCCCTATCCGATCCGCGTCGCCCTGGTCGACGATCACTCCCTGGTCCGCGACGGGATCAAAGCGCTGCTCGCGGTCATGGCGCCCCTGGAAGTGGTGGGCGAAGCCGAAAGTGGCGCGCAGGCCATCGAGATGGTCGGGCGCTGCCAGCCAGACTTGTTGCTGGTCGACATCAGCCTGCGCGACATGAACGGGCTTGAGCTGACCCGCGTGCTGCGCAGCCAGTACCCGTCGCTCAAGGTGCTGATGCTGAGCATGTACGACAATTATGAATACGTGAGTGAATCCGTTCGCGCCGGCGCCAGCGGCTATGTGCTGAAGAACTCACCGTCGCGGGAAATCATTGCGGCCATCGAAGCCATCGTCAGTGGCGGCACGTTCTACAGCGCCGAAATCGCCCAGCGGCTGATAGCCGACAAAAGCACCGACAATGAGCTGACCCCTCGCGAAAGCCAGGTGTTGTACAAAATGGCGCAAGGATTGAACAACAAGGAAATGGCCCGCGAGCTCGACATCAGCGTGCGCACTGTGGAAACCCATCGTTTGAGCATCCGCCGCAAACTGAACATCGACAAACCCGCAGCCCTGGTCAAGTACGCGATCGATCACGGGATCATTTCGCGCTAGCAGGCACGCCTTGCACCGTCTCGGGATTGACCACCTTGGCAGAGCGGATAAACAACGCCCGCGCCTTCTCCCAGAAATTGCCCCCCAGCACAAAAGGACTCATGAGTGTCCTGCCTATAAGTGATCGCAGAAGGTTTGAGGTTGCCTGAGAAGCTTAACAGCCGGTTGCTCATTTGGACGGCTATGCTCCAGTGACCTTCTCTGGTTGGACGATACGCGATGCCTCGAGGCCGTTCCTTGCAAAGACTGCCAGGCCACCTCCTCCTGCTCGGCGCACTTGGCCTGAGTGGCTGCGTGCGGCTGGGGCCGGACTTCCAGCCGCCGGGCGAAACGTGGGTCGAACACTGGAATACCGCAGCCCTTGAACACGCCAGTCAACGCGGACCGAATCCGGATATCCGCCAGTGGTGGCAGGTCTTCAACGATCCGCTACTGAATCAGCTGATCGCCGAGTCGGATGCAAATAATTCCAGCCTGAAAATCGCCGGCTTGCGCGTGATGGAAGCCCGTGCCCAGCTGGGCATTGCGCAAAGCGCTCTGTACCCGCAACTGCAGCAAGCCAGCGCCGACAGTTTGTACTTCAATCGCCGGCAATCGGGTGGCACCAATCCCCAGGACAGCCATTTCTGGCAATACAGCGCTGGGTTCGACATGGGTTGGGAGCTGGACTTCTGGGGGCGTTTCAGCCGGGCCATCGAATCGTCCGACGCCAGTTATTTTGCCGCTCAGGCCAACTACGAAGACGTGCTGGTATTGCTGCGCGCCCAGGTCGCGGACACCTACTTTTCATTGCGCACCACCGAGGCCCGGTTACGCGTTGCCCGGGAGAACGCCAAACAACAAAAGCGTAATTTCGAGATCACCGAAAAACTGTTCAACAGCGGCCAGCAAGCGGAACTCGACCTGCAACAGGCCAAAACCCAATACCTCGGCACCCTGAGCACCATCCCCTCCCTCGGAGACCAGTTGCAACGAACGCGCAATGCCTTGGCCGTGCTGATCGGGCAACCGCCCGGCGCGTTACCGCTGCTCGTGAGCAACGAAGGCTTGATCCCGCTGGTCGATCGCGCCGTGCTCCAGGATGTGCCGGCCAATCTGCTGCTGCGTCGGCCCGATGTGCGCGCCGCCGAGCTGAATGTCGCCGCCCAGTCGGCATTGATTGGCGTGGCCGAAAGTGACTTCTATCCGTCGCTGACCTTGCTTGGCAGCATCGTCTGGTCGGCCGACACGCTCAACGGTACGTCCCGAAGCCTGGACCTGATCGGCGGTCCCAGCCTGCGCTGGAACCTGTTCGACCATGGTCAGATCAGCAATAACGTGCGCGTCCAGGATGCGCGGTTGCAGCAACTGATCGAGGCGTACCGCGACAAAGTCCGCCAGGCTGCGCGGGAGGCTGACGATGCCGCCACTGGTTTGATCAAATCGCTGGAGCGCGAACGCATCCTGAGCGAAGCCGGAGTGGCCGCCAAACGCTCGCTGGTGCTGGCCAGCACGCAGTACCGCGAAGGTTACTCAGACTTTCAGCGGGTGCTCGATGCTCAGCGCGCACTGCTCGAACAGCAGGACAGCTACCTGGTCGCCCGCAGCAACGCGGTGAGCAACCTGATTGCCCTGTACAAATCCCTCGGTGGCGGTTGGTACAGCGCCCAGCCCAAAGTCGATGAAGCCACCCGCCAGCAGATGGAAAAACGCACCGACTGGGGCGACCTGCTGAGCGAGCCCGCCACCCTCCCTGCCTCACAAGGTAAACAGCCATGAGTGAAACCGCGCAGCCTGTCCCCGAGGCGCCCGCCCCAAAGCCTCCTGAGCCTGCCGCCGACCCGGCGAAAAAAGGCATCAAATGGGTGCTGCTCCTGATCCTCCTGAGCCTGGCGTGGTACCTGGCGGCCGACCGTTTCACGCCCTATACGCAACAAGCCCGCGTGGGCGCCTTTGTCATTCCGGTCGCCTCGGAAGTCGCCGGCCGGGTGATCCGCGTCAACGTGCGCAACAATCAGGACGTCCAGGCGGGCGACGTGCTGTTCGAAGTGGACCCGCAGCCGTATCAGATCGCCGTCGACCGCGCCCGCGCAGACCTTGAATCGACCCGTCGGCAGATCGGCGCCAGCACCGCCGGCATCGCTTCGGCGCAAGCCAACTTGCGCGCGGCCCAGGCCAACGAACTGAAGGCGAAACAAGACAATCAACGTTTGGAAGGTTTGTACCGCGAAGACCCCGGAACCATTTCCGTGCGTCTGCTCGAAGTGTCTCGCGCCAATCGTGAACAGGCGGTCAGCCAGGTCGCGGCCGCCCGCGCCGAAGTGCAACGCGCCCGCGAGCAAGAAGGTGGCAGCGAGGAAGACAACGCCCTGCTGCGAAGCGCCGCCACGGCGCTGTCGAAAGCCGAGCTGGATCTGTCCAACACGCAGATTCGCGCCCGTTCGGCGGGGTTGGTCACCGACCTGCGCACCGACGCCGGGCAGTTCGCCGCGGCCGGTGGCCCGGTCATGACCCTGATTGCCATCCACGATGTCTGGATCAGCGCGGACATGACTGAAAACAACCTCGGTCTGGTGAAAGTCGATACGCCTGTGGCGATCGTCCTGGATGCATTCCCGGGCGAAGTGTTCGACGGACGCGTGCGCAGTGTCGGTTATGGCGTCAGTGTCGGACAGACACCGGCGCCTGGCACCTTACCCAGTGTCCAGAACAGCCGCGACTGGCTGCGACCGGCCCAGCGTTTTCCGGTGATTATCGAGCTCTCCGAAGACGCCCGAAAAACCTTGCGTGACAGCGGCGCCATCCGTGCTGGCGGGCAGGCCGAAGTCATGGCCTTCCCGACTCAAGGCAACCCGCTGAACCCGTTGGGTCGGCTGTTTGTGGGTTTCATGAGCTGGCTGAGCTATGCCTACTAAACGCACGCCCCGGGAACAGCGCGCATTACGCCTGGCCACTGGCACGGCGCTGTGCCTTGCCGCCAGCTTCGGCCTCGGGTTGCCGATCCCCTTTCTCGCGCCGGTGCTGTGCCTGATCCTGCTGGCCTCGATCAATCGCCCGTTGCCGTTCAAGGCAGCCGTGGTGCTCGCATTGGCTGCGATGTTGACCACGGGCCTCGGCCTGTTGTTGATCCCGATCCTGCGTTATTACCCCTTCAGCGGCGTGCTGCTGATCGGTCTGAGCCTGTTTCTGGTCTTCCGTTTTGGCCTGCGCGGTGGAAATGCCCTGATCGTGACCTTTCTGGTGATTGGCCTGACGATGATTTCCTCGGCCGGCGTTGCCGAATTCGATCTGGCGGCGATGGTCATCGGTGCCCTGGTCAAGGGCTTGCTGCTCGCCGTAGCGGTCGTGGCGATCAGTCACGGGTTATTCCCGGATCCGCCCAACGCCCCTTCCCCGCCGCCCACCCCGACGTTGCCCGCCGAAGAGGTCAGCCGAGTGGCGCTACGTGCAACCCTGATCGTGTTACCGACGTTCCTGCTCGCGTTGATCGACCCGGCCGGTTACCTGCCGATCATCCTCAAAGCCGTCAGCCTGGGCCAACAAAGCTCCACGACCAACGCCCACACAGCCGGTCGCGAACTCGTTGGCTCAACCTTGCTCGCAGGCCTGCTGGCGATCCTGTTCTGGAGCGCCCTCAGCCTGTTTGTGCACCTGTGGATGTTCTTTCTGTGGATGCTGCTGTTCGGCCTGGTGCTGGCGCGCAAGCTCTACGCGCTGAGCCCGACCGGGTTCAGCCCGGGGTTCTGGCTCAACACCCTGATCACGCTGATTATCCTGCTGGGCCAGTCGGTTCAGGACAGCATCGCAGGCAAGGACGTGTACACCGCGTTTGCGGTGCGCATGGGCTTGTTCCTTGCCGTCACGTTGTACGCCTGCCTGATGGTTTATCTGCTCGAGCAGCGGCCGCGAAAGGCTCAGGGGTTAACCTGATACCCCTTGCCCTGCAGGCAACTGGTGTACGCCGTCGAGGTCGTTGCGGCACTGGTTTTCTCTTGTGCCCGGCGTTCCTGACGCTGACGCGAGCCGCCCACCACGGCACCGGCCACGGCGGTCTCTTTCGCGCGGTCCTGCCGATAGTCCTGTTTCGTGTCGTCATCGATGCGCTCATAAAACTCGTCATGCTGACGCCCGCGCACTTCTGCCCCGGCCGATCCCGCGGCGGCCCCCGCGGCAGCACCGCGCAATCGCCCTCCGGAAGCAGGCTGTGCGGTCGACGCGGCCTGACCGGACGCGATGCTGTTGCATTCATTGATGTCCAGCTGGGTCTGTTGCGAACTCTGCCCTTTCATCGGAACGACCGTTGCAGCCCAACCCTGGGTGCACGCAACCGTCAATGCGATGCTCAGGCCGATGGATGACACCTTGCTCATAATGACCTCCAACGCAGCCCGTCACTCTGCACTAACCCCGGGTAGCTGATCCCGGGCTTGATTCAGCAACAAAGAGTGTAGATCACGCGGCACCCACTCTCTGCACGGTATTGCCTGATCCTGACGGCGAACAGGATTCTTTTCGATCGTTTTGGCGTGATGGCCTAACCTCATAGGTTGAGCGACCCACCACAGAGTCGAGCACCCCCATGCGTAATGCATTGAAGTCAATGATGTTCGTCGTGCTCACGCTGCTTGCAACCAGTGACGGAGCGCTGTCGGCCGCCGACATACTGCCGGCTGCAGGTATTACATCGGGTACTTCGTCGTTAGTCATTTCTCAGAGTGATCTGCAAAACCTGCAAATCCGCCTTGACCGAATCAAGCAACAGATTTCGCTGGCCAATAACCTCACCCAGATGGTCGGCCTGCAAGATGCTGTTCAGTCGTTTATCAACGACGTGGATAGTCTGCAGTCATCCCTGCTGCCCGAACAGAAGCAACTGCAAGCCCAACTTGATGTGTTGGGCCCGGTATCACTCGACGATGTAGAGTCAGAGAAATCGGATATCGCGACGCAAAGAGCCTATCTCTCCGAGCAAAAGACCAAAGTCGATTCCAGCCTGAAAACCCTGACAGCACTCAGAAACAATGCTGCCGGTCTCCTTATTCAAATCGCCGGTATTCGCCGCAACCTGCTGGAAAGCGAAGTCACGCTGCGCAGCGGCAGTATCCTGGGGCCGGGGTTCTGGGCGCCATTGTTCAGTCCGCTGAAGGAGGACCGCCAGCGGCTGAGCGAATTCATCCAGCAGGCTTCCAGCGCAATCAAGGCCGCCTGGCAACCCGGCGAGCGCCTGTTCACCATCGCATTGATCGTGCTGGCCCTGGGTGTTTGGTCCTGGGGCCGACGAATCGCGGAGCGCGGGCTGACCTGGGTGTGTATTCATCGAATGCCGGAAGGACGTTTGCGTCGAAGCTCGCTCGCACTGGCCTCTGTCGTGGCCACGCTGCTGACCACTGCTTTTGCGATGCAACTGCTGTTTTATGCGCTCACCCGGCAATTGCCGTTGTCGCCTTTGATTCAGAACTTTGCCGATGAATTCGAAAAAATCATCTATGTGTGCATCCTGATTACCGGTCTGAGCCGGGCGCTGCTGTCGACCCGACATCCTTCCTGGCGACTGCCGGCCATCTCCGATCCCGTGGCACTGGCAATCCAGCCCTTCCCCAGAATACTGGCCGTCACACTGCTGATTCTGGTCAGCCTGGCACAAATCACCAACGTCACCGGCATGAGCCCGCCGGCCATTCTGTTTGGCCGCGGTTTGATCGCGCTGGTGGTCACGCTGATTATCGGCACGTTGTTCCGGCGAGCCAGCAGAGTCCGCAGAGCCGTTGCGGCTACCGGGGAAGCGCCCGAATCGAGTACCACCCTTGCCGGCCTGATTTATTCGTTGGCCGGTTTTGCGACGGTGGTATCGCTGATTGCGCTGCTGATCGGCTACATCTCCCTGGCACGGTTCATTACGTACCAACTGGTCTGGGGTTTTATCATCCTGTCGGGCTTCTACTTGCTGACGCAATTGTTCAGAGACAGCTGTGAGTACCTGTTTTCACCCAAGAGTCCTAGCGGCAAGGCGCTCAAACAATTGCTCGGAATCGGCGATGTACGCCTTGAGCAAGCGTCGATCATTCTGTCCGGTGTCGGTCGCGCCGGTTTAATGCTGCTGGCGGTCATTTCACTGTTTGTCGGTGGCGTCGGCACGACGCTGGGACAACTGTTTACCCAGACGTTCGCCATCCTCGGCGGCGATGGCCTGCGCAAACTCAATATCATCCCGGGCCATTTGCTGAATGCGCTACTGGCCCTGTTCATCGGCATCTACCTGATTCGCGCACTGCGCCGATGGCTGGATAACGAGTTCCTGCCCAAGACCGACATGGACCCCGGCATGTGTGCCTCGCTCAGCACACTGTTCTCCAATATCGGCTACGCCCTGGTGATTCTGCTGACCTTGTCATCCCTGGGCATCGAGTGGACCAACCTGGCGTGGATTGTCAGCGCCCTGTCGGTGGGGATCGGCTTCGGCTTGCAGGAAATCGTCAAAAACTTCGTCTCCGGGCTGATTCTGCTGACCGAGCGCCCGGTCAAGGTCGGCGACCTGATCAGCATCAGTGGCGTCGAAGGCGACATCCGCCGCATCAACGTCAGGGCCACCGAAATACAACTCAGTGACCGCTCGATCGTCATCGTGCCCAACTCACAACTGATCTCGCAGAACCTGCGCAACGTCACCCTTGGCGGCAGCGCACAAGGGGTGGCGACACTGGAGCTGATGTTCCCGCTGGACATCGATCCGGAGCAAGTTCAAAACCTGCTGTACGACACGTACCGCGAGAACGAAACCATCCTCGACAAACCGGCTACCTTCGTCCGGTTCAGCAAACTGACCCCCGAAGGCATCACGCTGACGGTCACGGGCTACGTCAGCAGCCCGAGAATCGTCGGCACGACTAAAAGCGATTTGTTGTTTGAAATTCTCAAGCGATTGGGTGCGGCCGGGATTGAACTGGCGAAACCTGCATCGACGGTTTGAACAAAAAACCGGTCGTTCAGCCAGTCACTGCGCCCTCTCGGCGAGGCTGAACTTGCGAATCAGGTCCTGCTCGGGCGAATGCGCTTGAGCGTTTCACTCGGCAGTTCCTTGAACAGCGCCCGGTAACTGCTGGAAAACCGCCCCAGATGCCAGAACGACCAATTCATCGCCACTTCGGCAACGGTGGTGTCATTCGGTGTTCGCGCAAGCAATTCGCGGTGGGCGCTGTTGAGGCGGCGCAGGCGCAGCCAATGGGTGGGCGTCATCCCGGTGAAGGCCTTGAACGCGTGCTGCAACTGCCGCAGGGAAACCCCGGCCACCTGGGAGAGCTCCAGCAGGTTGAGGGTTTCTTCCGGTGAGTCGGCGGCCCATTCGCCGATGCGTTTCATCACTGCGCGTTCTTCGGTGCGGCGCTGCAGGCCGCCGTGATCGAGGCACACACAGGCGTTGTCGAGGATGTACAGGCAGTCTTCGAGCAGTTGCTGGGTCAGCGCTTCTTTGCTCGGCGGGTCGAGCGTTTCGGCGAGGCGGGTCAAGGTGCCGCTCAACCAGCGGCTGAACAAGGCGTTCTGCCCCGAGTTCAGCGGCGACATGAACAAGCCTTCCAGCCGCGCAACATTCAAACCGTGACGCTGCACGAACTCCGGACCAAACACCACGGCGACTTCCTGGTAGTTCTCCGGGGTGATCCAGATGTTGCGGCTTTCGCCATTCAACACATACAGCGCGTTGTCGCTGCGATCGAAACAGAACGCCAGCGAACCCTCGGGCGCGCTGAAATTCTGTTCGACCCGGGTGTTCATCTGCTCTTCGTAAATCTCCACGCCTTGCAGGTCCAGGTAGCGCACACGCCCGGCGAAATGCCCCGGCGACATTTGCTGGTAATGCTGAACCCAACCCGGCGTGGCGCGGATTTGCGCAGCGACATCGTCGGTGTTGAACGCTTGAACCTGAATTGGACTGGACGCTGACATGAATGACCTTACGCACTCGTTTGGTGCGTTTTGGTGCTGCTGAAAGTGGATAGATGGAACCGCAAGGCTCGCCCAAGATAGTCGTCAACGCGTCTCAGGGGAAGTGTGCGGTGGATGAAACCGTCCTCCCCGGCGTTAAAAAAAACCAATAACGAGGTCTTTATGAATGCCCCTTTCGATCAGCTCCTCACGTGGCTGAAAGATCACAAGATTACCGAAGTCGAGTGTGTGGTCAGTGACTTGACCGGCATTGCACGCGGCAAAATCGCACCCACCAACAAGTTCCTGCATGAGCGAGGCATGCGCCTGCCGGAAAGTGTGCTTTTGCAAACGGTAACCGGGGACTTTGTCGACGACGACATCTACTACGACCTGCTCGACCCGGCCGACATCGACATGGTCTGCAAGCCCGTCGCCGACGCGGTGTATGTGATTCCATGGGCGATCGAGCCGACCGCCATCGTGATCCACGACACCTTCGACAAGTTCGGCAACCCGATCGAACTGTCGCCGCGCAACGTGCTGAAGAAAGTGCTGCAGCTGTACACCGACAAAGGCTGGCGGCCGATTGTCGCGCCGGAAATGGAGTTCTACCTGACCCAGCGCTGTGAAGACCCGGACCTGCCGCTCAAGGCGCCGCTGGGCCGTTCGGGCCGTGCGGAAAGCGGTCGTCAGTCGTTTTCCATCGACGCCGCGAACGAATTCGATCCGCTGTTCGAAGACGTCTACGACTGGTGCGAGCTGCAAGGCCTGGACCTCGACACACTGATCCACGAAGACGGCCCGGCGCAGATGGAAATCAACTTCCGTCATGGCGATGCGCTGGACCTGGCCGACCAGATCACTGTGTTCAAACGCACCATGCGTGAGGCGGCGCTCAAGCACAACGTCGCGGCGACGTTCATGGCCAAGCCGATTGGCGACGAGCCCGGCAGCGCCATGCACATCCACCAGAGCGTAGTCGACATTGCCACCGGTCAGCCGATCTTCGCCAATGCCGACGGCACGATGAGCGAGCTGTTCCTGCACCACATCGGCGGTCTGCAAAAGTACATCCCCAAAGTGCTGCCGATGTTCGCGCCCAACGTCAACTCGTTCCGCCGCTTCCTGCCGGACACCTCGGCCCCGGTCAACGTTGAATGGGGCGAAGAAAACCGCACCGTCGGCCTGCGAGTGCCGACCTCGACGCCAGATTCGATGCGCGTGGAGAACCGCTTGCCGGGGGCTGACGCCAACCCGTACCTGGCGATCGCGGCCAGTTTGTTGTGCGGTTATCTGGGCATGGTTGAACGCATCGAACCGAGTGCGGCGGTGCAAGGTCGAGCCTACGAGCGCCGCAACCTGCGCCTGCCGATCACCATCGAGGATGCGCTGACGCAGATGGAAGAGAGCGAAACCATCGGACGGTATCTGGGCGACAAATTCGTGCGCGGTTACGTGGCAGTCAAGCGTGCTGAACACGAGAACTTCAAGCGGGTGATCAGTTCCTGGGAGCGTGAGTTCTTGATGCTTAGCGTCTGAAAACCACGCGAGATCACGCGCCCCCCTGTAGGAGCGAGGCTTGCCCGCGAAGGCGGCCTGACTGTCAACGACGATGTTGAACGGACCGGCCTCTTCGCGGGCAAGCCTCGCTCCTACACAGTCTAATAACTAAAGAGGTGTCGAATGCGTCTATTGAAATCCATGGTGCCGGCCGCGCTTGCCGTGCTGTTCAGTGCCGTTGCCCAGGCTCAACCCACCGTCAGCGTCTACAACTGGACCGATTACATCGGCGAAACCACCCTCGCCGACTTCCAGGCCAAATCCGGGATCAAGGTGATCTACGACGTCTTCGATTCCAACGAAACCCTGGAGGGCAAGTTGCTCGCCGGGCGTACCGGGTATGACGTGGTCGTGCCGTCCAACCACTTCCTCGCCCGTCAGGTGAAGGCCGGCGCGTTCCTCAAGCTGGACCGTGCGCAGTTGCCCAACTTCAAGAACCTCGACCCGAAATTGTTGGCGCTGCTGGAGAAAAACGATCCGGGTAACGAGCATTCCGTGCCGTACCTGTGGGGCACCAACGGCATCGGCTACAACGTCGACAAGGTCAAGCAAGTGCTCGGCATCGACCGCATCGATTCCTGGGAAGTGCTGTTCGAACCGGAAAACATCAAGAAACTCAGCCAGTGCGGCGTATCGATGATGGACTCGGCCGATGAAGTGTTCCCGGCGATTCTCAATTACATGGGCATGGACCCGCGCAGCGAGAACCCTGAGGACTACAAAAAAGCCGAAGCCAAACTGTTGAGCATCCGGCCTTACATCACCTATTTCCACTCCTCCAAATACGTGTCGGACCTTGCCAACGGCGACATCTGCGTGGCCTTCGGCTATTCCGGTGACGTGTTCCAGGCCGCCAACCGGGCCAAGGAAGCCAAAAACGGCGTGAACATCGCCTACGCCATTCCGAAGGAAGGCAGTAACTTGTGGTTTGACCTGTTGGCGATTCCTGCCGATGCCAGCAACCCGAAAGAAGCCCATGCCTTCATCAACTACCTTCTGGACCCGCAAGTGATTGCCAAGGTCAGCGCCTCGGTCGGCTACGCCAACCCCAACCCCGCCGCCAAGGAATACATGGACGCAGAGCTGGTGAACAACCCTGAGGTTTACCCACCTCAGGCAGTCCTCGACAAACTCTACATTTCGACCACCCCGCCCCAGGCGATCATGCGACTGATGACCCGTTCCTGGAGCAAAGTGAAGTCCAACAAATGAATAACGAACACGCACATTCCTACTACGCGGCCACCGCCAAAGGCCTGACGCCCTACCCCACGCTGGCCTCGGACCTTGTGGCCGATGTCTGCGTGATCGGCGGCGGTTTTACCGGGGTCAACACCGCGATCGAGCTGGCTCAGCGCGGGCTCTCGGTGATTGTGCTGGAGGGCCGGCGGATTGGCTGGGGCGCCAGCGGGCGCAATGGCGGGCAGTTGATCCGCGGCATCGGCCATGACGTCAGCGGTTTCACCCGGTACGTCGGTGAGGACGGGGTGCGCTATCTGGAGCGTGCGGGGATCGACTCGGTGGAACTGGTGGGCAATCGCATCCGTGAACACGGGATTGAGTGCGACCTGCGCTGGGGGTTCTGCGAGCTGGCCAACACCAAGGCGCAATTCTCGGCGTTCAAGGCGGAGCGCGACAGTCTGGCCGAATCAGGTTACGCCCACGAAACCCGTCTGGTCGGGCCGGAGCAGATCCGTGAGCAAGTGGTGGACTCAAGCGTCTATGCCGGTGGTCTGGTCGACATGGGTTCGGGCCATTTGCATCCGCTCAATCTGGTGCTGGGCGAAGCAAGGCTGGCGCAATCCCTCGGGGTGCAGATCTTCGAGCAGAGCCCGGTTCTGGAGTTGATCCATGGCAGCACGGTGCAGGTTCGCTGTGCCGGTGGCACGGTACGCGCGGGAAGTCTGGTGCTGGCCTGCAACGCGCACCTTGAAGAACTCGAACCGAAGCTCAGCGGCAAGGTGCTCCCGGCCGGCAGCTACATTATTGCCACCGAGCCGTTGGCACCTGAGGTTGCCGCGCAGTTGATCCCGCAGAACCTCGCGTTGTGCGACCAGAAAGTCGGCCTGGATTACTACCGGCTCTCGGCGGACCGGCGCTTGCTGTTTGGCGGCGCCTGCCATTATTCCGGGCGCGATCCGGCTGACATCACGGCGTACATGCGCCCGCAGATGCTCAAAGTCTTCCCGCAATTGCGCGATGTGCGCATCGACTATCAATGGGGCGGCCGGATCGGCATCTCCGCCAATCGCTTCCCGCAAGTTGGCCGCTTGAGTCAGCACCCGAATGTGTTTTATGCCCAGGGTTACTCGGGGCATGGGCTGAACGTCACGCATTGGTGCGCGAAGCTATTGGGTGAAGCGATCCATGCCGGGCACAGTCGAGGGTTCGACGTGTTCAGCGCCGTGCCGCACATGACTTTTCCCGGCGGGCCGATGCTGCGCTCGCCGTTGCTGGCGCTCGGGATGTTCTGGTATCGACTGCGCGAACTGGTTGGCTGACAGGCCGCTATCGCGAGCAGGCTCACTCCCACAGGGGATTTTCGGCGGACACAGCATTTGTGACGACGACGATCCCTGTGGGAGTGAGCCTGCTCGCGATAAACGATAACGCGGTCAATCAGTTGTTTAGGCCTTTCGATTTGCTCAATCGCAAGGCACTTCTATATTGAGGAGGTGCTCTGACTTTCCTGCGTCCTGGCGAGTGCGGCCAATGGCTACGACTGACCAACTGATCATCTGCGAGCACTGCGACTGCGTGTATGAAAAAGTCACGCTCGCCAAACATCAAAAAACCCTGTGTACACGCTGCGGCGGTGTGCTCCAGCGCTATAACGGCCTGACGGTGGAACAACGCCTGGCGTTGACCTGGACGGCGTTGATGCTGTGGATTTTCGCCAATTTCTACCCGGTCATGAGCATCAGCCTCAAAGGCCTGAAAAACAGCGCAACCCTCTGGGACTCGGTGCTGGCCCTGAGCCTGGGGCCGATCACGTTCATTGCCATGGTGGCGGCGATCGCGATGATCATCGCGCCGATTTTCCAGCTGTTGCTGCTGATCTGGGTGCTGAGCTATGCCCTCGCCTCCCGGCGCTCGCCCGGTTTCAGCTTCTGCATGCGCTGGCTGGAAACCCTGCGGCCCTGGAGCATGCTCGAAGTCTGTCTGCTGGGAGCCATGGTCGCGGTGATCAAGCTCGCCGGGTTGCTGGATGTGCTGCCCGGCATCGGTCTGTTTGCCCTGGCCGTGCTCAGCCTGATGATGATCCGCATCGCCGGGCGCGATATCCGTGAGCTGTGGGACATTCTATGACAACGCCTCCTGTCGCCAGCGAACTCAACCTCTGCCTGTGCCACAGCTGCGGACTGGCCTGCGACATGACAGGTGAACCGCACCAATGCGAGCGCTGCGGCGCGCCGTTGCATCGGCGCAAAACCAACTCGCTGACCCGCACCTGGGCCTACCTGCTGACCTCATTGGTGTTTTACGTCCCGGCCAATCTGCTGCCGGTGATGAATACGAAGATGGTCGGCAACGGTGCTGACAGCACAATCATGGGCGGCGTGCTGGATTTCTGGCAGCACGGTGCCTGGGACATCGCCCTGATCATTTTTATCGCCAGCATCGCGGTGCCGGGCGTCAAGTTCGTCGCGTTAATGCTGCTGCTGATTACGGTGCATCGCAACAGCCTATGGGCGCGCAAGGAACGATCGACGTTATACCGCTTCGTCGAGCTCATCGGTTATTGGTCCATGCTCGACGTGATCGTGGTGGCCCTGGTGGCCTCACTGGTGAAGTTTCAAGCCCTGGCCGATATCGAACCGCGTCCGGGCATTCTGTTTTTCGGACTGGTGGTGGTGTTCACCATGCTGTCAGCGATGAGTTTCGACCCGCGTCTGATCTGGGATAACGAGCAGGATAAAAACTCACACACCGAGGAGGACATGGATGAAGTCGCAAGCCACTGACGGGCCGCAAGCCCCTGGCCAGGCCCCAATCAAGACTCGTCGTTTCAGCGTTTCGCTGGTCTGGATCGTGCCAATCGTCGCGGTACTGGTGGGCATTTCCCTGGTGGTCCACAGCATGATGCAGGAAGGCCCGACCATCACGGTCACGTTCAAGACCGGCAGCGGCCTGACTGCCAACAAGACCGAGGTCAAATACCGCAATGTGGTGATCGGGCAGGTCTCGGACGTGGAACTGAGCAGCGACCAGAAGAGTGTCAACGCTACGATCAAACTGGCCAAACAGGCGGAAAGCTTCACCCGTGAAGACTCACAGTTCTGGGTGGTGCGTCCGCGTATCGGTGCCGGCGGCGTGTCGGGCATCGATACCCTGTTCTCCGGTGACTACATCGGCGCGGATATCGGCCAGTCCAACACCCGTTCGAAACACTTCAAAGGCCAGGAAAACCCGCCAGCGATTACCTATGGCGAACCGGGCAAACGCTTTACCTTGCACACCCAGGACCTCGGATCGCTGGACATCGGCTCGCCGGTCTATTACCGAAAAATCCCGGTCGGCCAGGTGGTGGCCTATTCGCTGGACCCTGACGGCAACGGTGTGAACATCGACTTGTTCATTCACGCGCCCAACGATGCCTATGTCACCGAAAACACCCGGTTCTGGAACGCCAGCGGTATTGATGTCAGCGTCGGCGCCAATGGCTTCGCGGTGAAGACCGAGTCGTTGTCATCGCTGCTGGTGGGCGGCATCGCCTTCCGCGCGCCGGAGTACAGCCCCAACGATAAACCGGCGGCAGAAGAGTATGCCTATGAACTGTTCACCGACCAGCAAACCGCCCTCGCCCCGCCCAGTGGCAAGGGCCAATACTTGAGCCTGCGTTTCGACCAGGCCCTGCGGGGCCTCAAAGTCGATGCACCGGTGGAATTCCTCGGCGTGGAGTTCGGCAAAGTGGTGTCGATCAATCTCGATTTCGATGCGAAAAAGCGCAGCTTCCCGGTCAACGTTGGCATCGTGATCTACCCGCAGCGCCTGGGTTCGGCCCATACCAAAATGCTCAAGGCGCTCAATCATGATCCCAATGATGAAGCCGCAGCCGTGCGCTTGATGGGTTCCTTTATCGAGAACGGTCTGCGCGCCCAGGCACGCAGCGGCAATCTGCTGACCGGCCAGCTGTACATCTCACTGGATTTCTACCCCAAGGCCGAGAAAGTCGCGTTCGATCCAAGCGCCCGTCCGGTCAGTATTCCGACCATTCCCGGCAGCCTCGAACAGTTGCAGGAAAAACTCGAAGGCATGGTCAACAAGATCAACCAACTGCCGATCGAGCGAATTGCCGGCAATCTTGACAGTAACCTCGTCGAACTGCGCAAAGGACTCGCCCAATTCAACGCCAAGACGCTGCCGGGCGTGCAAACCACCCTGGCCGACGTCAGCAAAACCCTGCAATCGGCCAGTTCGACGCTCGCCGAAGACTCACCGCAGCGGGAACAGCTGACCCAGACCCTGGACGAACTCGGACGCATGTCGCGCTCCTTGCGTGAGCTCTCGGATTACCTGGGACGCCATCCGGAATCGCTGATTCGCGGCCGCCCCAACAACGCCGCACCGATGGATCTGCAGGCGCCACCGCGCAACTGACCACAGGAGCAACACCATGGCTTTTTCGCTGAAGATCACCTTGGTCACCGCGCTGTTACTGCTCACCGCTTGCCGCAGTGACCCGATTCAGTTTCACACCCTGATTCCGGCGCAATTGGGTAATCAATCCAGAGGCGGTACCTCGGAGATCGAGATTGAAAGCATCAGCGTGCCGCCCCAGGTCGATCGTCCGCAGATCGTGATCCGCCAGGGCAACAGCGGCCTGGCGATACTCGAAACCGAATGGTGGGCCGCGAGCCTGGTGGATGAATTGCGCAGCGCCATGGTTGACCAACTGCTCAACAGCCATTCACAACGCAAAATGTCACTGCGCCTGGATGTGCAGCGCTTCGACTCGATTCCAGGGCAATACGCGCTGATCGATGTCAAATGGCGCCTGCGCAGCCTTGGCGACAGTGAAAACACGCTGATTACTTGCCGCAGCACGTTGCAGTCACCTTCCGGTCCCAGCATTGATGAATTGGTGGTGGCCCATCAGAACAACATCAAGCGTCTGGCCGCTGCGATCAATCAGGCGGCCGGCGGAACTTCGAAAGGCTGCCCATCGAGCCAGTGACCATACCGTTTGATTCAGACCCATAGGGCAAGGGGCCGAGGTGCTGCTAATCTGAATGTAAATGACATGTATTAACGGTTTCTTTGACGTTTTTTTCTCATTTTGAGCTCTACATTCCCTGCGATTCAAACATGCAAATGGTTCGCATTGATTGATCCGCGAATGGACGTGCATGCCTTCCAAAAGAACAGGAGCTGCCGACAGAATGTTCACCCCTACCCCTTCCTTCCTCAAAGCGGCCTTGCTGGCCACCGCCCTGCTCGGCGCCACACAGGTGTTTGCAGCGGATGACGGCATTGTGGTCTACAACGCGCAGCACGAAAGCCTGACCAAAGCCTGGGTCGAGGGCTTCACCAAGGAAACCGGCATCAAGGTCACCGTGCGCAATGGTGACGATACCGAGATGGGCAATCAGATCGTGCAGGAAGGCGCCGCGTCCCCGGCCGATGTGTTCCTGACCGAGAACTCCCCGGCGATGGTGCTGGTGGACAACGCCGGCCTGTTTGCGCCGGTTGCCCCGACAACGCTGGAGCAAGTCGAGGCGGCTTATCGTCCGGCCCATGGCAAATGGGTCGGGATTGCCGCGCGCTCAACCGTGTTTGTCTATAACCCTGCGAAACTGCCCGAGGCCGACTTGCCGAAATCACTGATGGACCTCGCGGGTCCGGCGTGGAAAGGTCGTTGGGGCGCTTCTCCGGCCGGTGCCGACTTCCAGGCAATCGTCGCTGCAGTGCTGGAACTCAAGGGTGAAGCCACAACGCTGGAATGGCTCAAAGGGATGAAAAGCAACGTTACGGCCTATCGCGGCAACAGCGCCGTGCTCAAGGCGGTGAATGCCGGGCAGATCGACAGCGGCGTGATCTATCATTATTACAGCTTCGGCGATCAAGCCAAGACCGGCGAAAACAGCAACAACACGGCCCTGCACTACTTCAAGCACAAGGACCCGGGGGCCTTTGTCAGCGTCTCGGGGGGCGGCGTATTGGCGTCCAGCAAGCACAAGGAACAAGCCCAGGCGTTGCTCAAATGGATCACCGGCAAGGACGGCCAGGACATCCTCAAGACTGGCAAGTCGTTCGAATACGCCGTGGGCAAAAACGCCCCATCCAATCCGAAACTGGTGCCTTTGTCGCAACTCGACGCCCCTGTGGTCGATGCGTCGAAACTCGACAGCAAAAAAGCCGTGGACCTGATGACTCAGGCGGGGCTGCTCTAATTGATCCCTGAATCCCTGCCAACCGGTATCCCCGCGGCGATACCCGTCAACCTGCGACGACGCGCCCGTGGCGTCTTCGCCGGTCGCGGTGGCGCCTGGGTAATCGGTTTGTCGGTGCTGGTGTCGTTGCTGGCACTGATACCGATTGCCTTCGTCATCGGCGTGTCGATACAAACCGGCTGGGCAACGCTGGTGCCGCTGGTGTTCCGGCCTCGGGTCGGCGAGTTACTGATCAACACCGTGTTGCTAGTGGTGATCACGATTCCGTTGTGCATCAGCCTGGGCCTGGCCCTGGCCTGGTTGACGGAGCGCACCAACCTGCCCGGGCGACGTGGCTGGTCGTTGCTGGCGATCGCGCCGCTGGCGGTGCCGGCCTTCGTGCACAGCTATGCCTGGGTCAGCCTGGTACCACCGATTCACGGCCTGTTTGCCGGGGTTCTGGTCTCGGTGATCGCCTACTTCCCGTTCCTGTACTTGCCGATTGCAGCGACGTTGCGCCGGCTCGACCCGGCGATCGAAGACGTGGCCGAATCCCTGGGGCTAAAGCCTTGGGCGATCTTTTTCCGGGTGGTGTTGCCGCAACTGCGCCTGGCCATCTGTGGCGGTGCGTTGCTCGTGGGCCTGCACCTGCTGGCCGAATATGGCCTGTACGCGATGATCCGCTTCGACACCTTCACCACGGCGATCTTCGATCAGTTCAAATCCACCTTCAACGGCCCCGCTGCCCACATGCTGGCCAGCGTGCTCGCCCTGTGTTGCCTGGTGATGCTGACCGCCGAATCGGCCGCTCGCGGTACGGCGCGTTACGCCCGGGTCGGTTCCGGCAGCGCGCGTGAACAACGGGTGGTGCGCCTGGACGCTCAAGCCACCGTGCTGGGGTTGATGCTGCAAATCACCACCTGCGCCCTGGCCTTGGGTGTGCCGCTGATCACCTTGGGCAAATGGCTGATCGCGGGCGGCCCGCAAGTCTGGGACTTGGCAGAGCTTGTGCCGGCGCTGGAACAAACCCTGCTGCTGGGGATTTGCGGCGCAGTCCTGACCACCTGCGCCGCCATCCCGATCGCCTGGCTGTCGATTCGCTCGCCGGGTCGGCTGCAGCGGTTGCTGGAAAGCTGCAATTACATCACCAGTTCATTGCCCGGCATCGTCGTGGCCCTGGCGTTGGTGACTATCACCATCCATTTCGCCCGACCGATCTACCAGACCACGATCACCGTCCTGTTGGCGTATCTGCTGATGTTTTTGCCCCGCGCCCTGGTGAGTTTGCGTGCGGGCATCGCGCAGGCACCGGTCGAACTGGAAAACATGGCGCGCAGCCTCGGCCGCTCGCCTGCGCGGGCACTGTGGCTGATCACCCTGCGCCTGGCCGCGCCCGGGGCCGCCGCCGGTGCCGCGCTGGTGTTTCTGGCGATCACCAATGAGCTGACCGCGACCCTGCTGCTCGCCCCCAACGGCACGCGCACCCTGGCCACCGGTTTCTGGGCACTGACCAGCGAAATCGACTATGCCGCCGCGGCCCCCTACGCGCTGCTGATGATTGTGCTGTCACTTCCGTTGACCGCAATTCTTTATTACCAATCCAAACGAACGGCTGGACGATGAACGCTCTGGAACTGCACGCGATCTGCAAATATTACGGTTCTCAGCGAGCGCTGGAGAACGTCAGCCTGTCGGTGCCAAAAGGCAGCCGGACAGTCATCGTTGGCCCCTCGGGTTCCGGCAAAACCACGTTGCTGCGGATGATCGCCGGTTTCGAATTCCCGGACACGGGCAGTATTTCGCTCGACGGCCAGACACTCGTCGACGACACCCATGAAGTCCCGGCGCATCAGCGCTTGATCGGCTATGTCCCCCAGGACGGCGCGCTGTTCCCGCACATGACGGTGGCCGCCAATATCGGTTTCGGGCTGTCGACCAAAGGCGACGCGAAGCACCAGCGAATCGCTGAGTTGATGGACAGCGTGGCCCTCGACGCGAGCATGGCCCAACGTTGGCCCCATGAGCTTTCCGGCGGTCAGCAACAGCGAGTGGCGCTGGCGCGTGCGTTGGCGCAGCAACCACGGCTGATGTTGCTGGACGAGCCGTTTTCGGCCCTCGATACCGGCCTGCGGGGCGCCATGCGCAAAATGGTCGCGCGATTGCTGTCCGACGCCGGCGTCACCACCATCCTGGTCACCCATGACCAGAGCGAAGCCTTGTCGTTCGCCGATCAGTTGGCGGTAATGCGTGACGGCCGGCTGGTGCAGTCGGGCCATCCGCTGGACCTTTACCGCTATCCCGACGACGAACAGACCGCGCTGTTTCTTGGAGATGCCGTGGTCATGCCCGCCAGGATCGAGGCCGGGTGGGCCCATTGCGATCTGGGCCGTATTCCGGTTAACAACCACCGTAATAACAATGCCGCGCAGATCATGCTGCGCCCCGAGCAGCTGCAACTGGTCAGCATCCAGCCCAGTCCGACCGAAGTCGCCGGGTGCCGCGCCGTGGTGACCGAGCGGGATTTCAGCGGCAACACCTGCACCTTGACCGTGGAGTTGCAGCCTACCGTCGCCGGCGACCCGCACGGTCGATCACTGATGGTGCGCAGCTCTGGCCTGTACGCGCCGCCCGCTGGCAGTGAGGTTCACGTATCAACCATCGGCCATGCCCATGTGCTGAGTGAACCCTGAATCCAGCCATCACAGATCAAAGCGATCCACCGCCCGACGCCGCTCGTTGTCGTCGCGCACATCGTAGTTGGCCGTCGTCTGGATATTGCTGTGATGAGCGAGTTTTTGCGCGATCGACAGGTCATGCTCTTCGATCACCCGGGTGATGAACGAGCGCCGGAAATCATGCGGCATGATCTTTACCCCGACCTGCGCACCGCGCTGCCGGGCGATGTAATAGATCGCGTGTTTGGTGATGCGCTCGCGGGTGATGTGGCTGCCGCGACGGATGCGGTTGAACAGGAACGGGTCGTCCACCTCGCCTTCCTTGAGGTGCGAACGGCGCAGCTCCAGCCAGGCCTGCAGTTTTTCAAAGGCCCAGGCCGGGGCGTATTTGATCAACTGCTTGTTGCCCTTGGCGGTGACCCGCAAGCTACGCTCGCTGAAATCCACCTGTGACAGGTCCAGGTTCACCGACTCGGATTTGCGCATTCCCGAACCGTACAAAATCCCGATGATGGCGGCGTCTCTCAAGCCTTGAGGACGCGGGTCGGCGGCACACACCGCCATCATCTCCTGAATCAGCGAGCGCCTGAGGTTGCGCCCCTGGGACAGACGCGTGCCGGCAATCCCTTTCACCGAGCGCATTTTCAGCAAGTGTTCCTGACTGATCAGGCTCATGCGCCACGCTTCGTTCATCACCCCGCGTACCGCATTGACGTACAGCGACGAGGTATTCGGTGCGTAGCCGTCTTCACGCAGCGCTGCGACCAACGCAATCACATTGTCGGGTTGGAGCTGATGCCAGGGAATCTCCTCGACGTTCATGTCTTCGAAACCCAAACGGTCGGCCGCATCCTGCAAAACGTAGCGCATGGTCAACTGACTGGAGGGCGCCAGTCGGGCCAGGTAGACAGTCATCGGGTTGGTCTTCGAAGCAACAGAGTGGGTATTAACTAAGTCAATCAAACGAAACGGCCTTGAGTGGAAACAATTCAGTAAAAACAACTAAGGATTGAAACATTGTTCATATAAAGGGGAACACTTCCGCAGGACTTCTCTTCTAAAAATCGCGATAAACGGCAGAAGTCTGAACAGTGGCTGTATGACTTTCAGATAAACGATTCGAAGACCGGTTTTTCATGTTCCTTTCACAAAATCGGGCATAACCTTCAATCAACCCGACGAGCCCTTGTGGGTCGTCACGCTGCCGGTCGCGGCCCGGAAAGTCAATTGATGGCTTCCTGCTCCGGCAGTCAACCCCTTGAAAACACGCTTCTTTCGGCGATTTTGCTGAAGGAAGCCGTTCGCCCGGAGATTCTTATGAATGAGGCGTTTCTCCCCTTCTCCCGCCCGACTATCGGCGATGAGGAAATCGCAGCCGTAGAGCAAGTATTGCGCTCCGGCTGGATCACTACCGGGCCGAAAACCCAGCAACTGGAAGAGCAATTTGCCCACTATGTCGGCTGCCGTCATGCCGTTGCACTTTCTTCGGCCACTGGTGGTATGCATATCACGTTACTGGCCTTGGGCATTGGTCCGGGCGATGAAGTCATTACGCCGTCGCAGACCTGGGTGTCCACCGCCAACATGATCTGCCTGCTGGGTGCCAAACCGGTCTTCGTCGACGTTGACCGCGACACGCTCATGTGTGACCTGGCCAGCATCGAGGCGGCGATCACGCCGCGCACCCGGGCAATCATTCCGGTGCATTACGCCGGTGCCGCCTTCGACCTTGATCCACTTTACGCATTGGCCGACAAACACGGCATCCCCGTCATCGAAGACGCCGCCCATGCAGCAGGCACCTTCTATAAAGGTCGACATGTCGGCGCGAAAGGCACGGCGATCTTCTCGTTCCACGCGATCAAGAACATGACCTGCGCCGAGGGCGCGATGTTCGTCAGCGACGACACCGCGTTGGCCAACCGGGTACGCATGCTCAAGTTTCATGGGCTGGGCGTTGATGCCTACGATCGGCTGACCCACGGTCGCAGACCTCAGGCACAAGTGATGGAGCCGGGTTTCAAATACAACCTGGCCGACATCAATGCCGCCATCGCCCTGGTGCAGCTGGAGCGTCTGGGTGCGATCAACGCCAAGCGCACCGAGCTGGCGCGCACCTACCTGCAACGCCTCGAAGGTTTACCGGTGCAACCGCTGGCCATCCCGACGTATCCGCAGCGGCACGCGTGGCACCTGTTCGTCCTGCGCATCGACGCCGAGCGCTGCGGACTGGATCGCGATGCCTTCATGAGGATCTTGCAGGAACAGAACATCGGCACTGGCATTCACTTCATCGCCACGCACCTGCACACCTGGTACCGCCAGCGTTTCCCTGACCTTCACCTGCCCAACACCGAATGGAACTCGGAGCGCCTGTGCTCGATTCCGTTGTTCCCCGACATGACCACCGATGACGTCAATCGTGTCGTCGACGCCATCGAAAACACACTGGAAAAAAGCCTGTGAAACCGTATCCGATCCGTTGCGTGTCGATCGTCATCCCGGTCTACAACGAACAGGACAGCCTGCCCGAGCTGCTCAGGCGGACCGAAGCGGCCTGCCGTTTGTTGCGCCATGACTATGAAATCGTGCTGGTCGATGACGGCAGTCGCGACAACTCCGCGCACATTCTTGAGGAGGCCGCCAATCGAGAGTGCAGCCCGGTGGTGGCGGTCATTCTCAACCGCAACTACGGCCAACACGCAGCAATCATGGCCGGTTTCGAGCAGTGCAAAGGCGATGTGGTGATCACCCTCGACGCCGACCTGCAAAACCCGCCGGAAGAAATCCCTCGCCTGGTGGCGCAGGCCGAGCTGGGCTATGACGTGGTTGCCACGGTACGCAACAACCGCCAGGACTCCGCGCTGCGCCGCTGGCCGTCGAAGCTGATCAACCTCGCGGTGCAGCGTTCCACCGGCGTGGCCATGAGCGATTACGGCTGCATGCTGCGCGCCTACCGCCGCAGCATCGTCGACGCGATGCTCGCCTGCCGCGAACGCAGCACCTTCATTCCGATCCTGGCCAACAGCTTTGCCCGGCACACCACGGAGATCCTGGTGACCCACGCCGAACGTGAACACGGCGAATCCAAATACAGCCCCATGCGCCTGGTCAACCTGATGTTCGACCTGATCACCTGCATGACCACCACGCCGCTGCGGTTGCTGAGCATCGTCGGCTTCGCCATGGCCGGACTCGGCTTGCTGTTCGCCACGGCGTTGATCGTCCTGCGCCTGGTGTTCGGCGCCGAATGGGCCGGCGACGGCACATTCGTGTTGTTCGCCGTGCTGTTTGTGTTCACCGGCGGGCAGTTCATCGGCATGGGCCTGTTGGGCGAATACCTGGGCCGCATGTACAGCGACGTCCGCGCCCGCCCCCGATTCTTCGTCGAGAAAGTCCTGCGTAGCCAACCCGCCACGCCAGTACCCGTTGTCACCGTCGACGGCCTCACTAACACTTCTTCCGATCAGGTTCTCTCATGAGCGCAAAAGCTGTTGTCTTCGCCTATCACGATATCGGCTGTGCCGGCATCGAAACCCTGCTTGACGCGGGCTTCGAGATCGCCGCGGTGTTTACCCACGCCGATGATCCGAAGGAAAACACCTTTTACGCCTCCGTGGCGCAACTGTGTGCGCGCAAGGGCATCCCGGTTCATGCCCCGGAAGATGCCAACCATCCGTTGTGGATCGAGCGCATCAGCAAGCTGAAACCCGATTACCTGTTCTCGTTCTACTACCGCCAGCTGCTGAGCGAACCGCTGTTGGCCACGGCACGCAAAGGTGCGTTCAACTTGCACGGTTCATTGCTGCCACGCTACCGGGGTCGGGCACCGGCCAACTGGGTGCTGGTCAACGGTGAAAGTGAAACCGGCGTGACCCTTCACCGTATGGTCAAGCGCGCCGACGCCGGCGCAATCATCGCCCAGCAACGGGTGGCCATTGAACGCAGCGACACGGCGCTGAGCCTGCATGGCAAATTGCGTGTGGCCGCCATCGACCTGCTGCGCGATGCCTTGCCGGCGTTGCGTCAAGGCACCGTCAGCGAAACCCCGCAGGACGAATCCAAAGCCACGGTGTTCGGACGTCGCACCCCGGCCGACGGCAAGCTTGTGTGGAAGCGCCCCGCCGAAGATCTGTTCAACCTGGTCCGCGCCGTCACCCAGCCGTACCCAGGCGCGTTCTGTGCCGTTGGCGAACACAAGCTGATCGTCTGGAGCGCAGAAGTTGCCAAGGGCAACGCAGGCCAGGCACCGGGCCGGGTCATCAGCGTCGATCCGCTGCGCATTGCCTGTGGCGAAGACTCTTTGGTCATCACCTCCGGCCAGCGTAACGACAACGGCTTGTACCTGAGCGGTCCGCAACTGGCCAGCGAACTGGGGCTGGTCGACGGTTCCGTGTTGCGTGGCGCCGAGTCCGGCCGCGCGCCACGCCGCACTCGGGTGCTGATCCTGGGCGTCAACGGCTTCATCGGCAATCACCTGTCCGAGCGGCTTTTGCGCGACGACCGATACGAGGTGTACGGCCTCGATATCGGCTCCGATGCCATTGACCGCTTGCGCAGCCATCCGCGTTTTCACTTCGTCGAAGGCGACATCAGCATTCACTCCGAGTGGATCGAATACCACATCAAGAAGTGCGACGTGATCCTGCCGCTGGTGGCGATAGCCACGCCAATCGAATACACCCGCAACCCGCTGCGGGTGTTCGAACTGGATTTCGAAGAGAACCTGAAACTGGTGCGCTACTGCGTCAAATACAACAAGCGCGTGATCTTCCCGTCGACCTCCGAAGTGTATGGCATGTGCCAGGACCAGAACTTCGACGAAGACAGCTCCAACCTTGTCGTCGGCCCGATCAACAAGCAACGCTGGATCTACTCGATCTCCAAGCAGTTGCTCGACCGGGTGATCTGGGCCTACGGCCAGAAAGGCCTGAACTTCACCCTGTTCCGTCCTTTCAACTGGATGGGCCCGCGCCTCGACCGGCTGGACTCGGCGCGGATCGGCAGCTCCCGGGCCATCACCCAACTGATCCTGAACCTGGTGGAAGGCACGCCGATTCGTCTGTTCGACGGCGGCGAGCAGAAACGCTGCTTTACTGACATTGCCGACGGCGTCGAAGCGCTGGCCCGGATCATCGACAACGAGAACGATGCCTGTAATGGCCAGATCATCAACATCGGCAACCCGGACAACGAGGCCAGCATTCGTCAGTTGGGCGAAGAACTGTTGCGTCAATTCGAAGCGCACCCGTTGCGCGACAACTTCCCGCCGTTCGCCGGTTTCCGCGACGTGGAAAGCAAGGCGTTCTACGGCACCGGCTACCAGGACGTGTCCCACCGCAAACCGAGTATCGCCAACGCCAAGCGCCTGCTGGACTGGACGCCGACGGTGGAGATGAGCGAGACCATCGGCAACACCCTGGATTTCTTCCTGCGTGAGGCCATGCTCGAAATTGCCGAGCACTCCAAAGAAGAATCATGCTGATGCGGGCAGGCCTTCGGATCGATGTCGACACTTACCGGGGCACCCGTGAGGGGGTGCCGCGACTGCTGGAAATCCTCGATGAAGCACAGGTCAAGGCGACGTTTTTCTTCAGTGTCGGGCCGGACAATATGGGGCGCCATCTGTGGCGCCTGATCCGCCCGCAATTCCTCTGGAAAATGCTCCGTTCCAACGCGGCCGGCCTGTACGGCTGGGACATTCTGCTGGCCGGCACGGCCTGGCCGGGCAAACCGATCGGCCGCGACCTCGGGCACTTGATGCGTCAGGCCCGGGATGCGGGCCATGAAGTCGGTCTGCACGCCTGGGATCACCACGGCTGGCAGGCCAATGCCGGGCGGTGGAGCGAGGCGCAGCTGATCGAACAGATCCGCCAGGGCGTCGACACCCTCAGCGACATCCTCGGGCAAGCCGTCGAGTGCTCGGCGTCGGCCGGTTGGCGTGCGGACGAACGCGTGATCGAGGCCAAGCAGGCCTTCGGCTTTCGCTACAACAGCGATTGCCGCGGCCAGAGCCTGTTCCAACCAAGATTGGCCGGCGGTGGCTTGGGGGCGCCGCAGATTCCGGTGGACCTGCCGACCTTCGATGAAGTGGTGGGCCCTGCCGTCGAAGCCAAAGACTTCAACGGGTTCATCCTCGACCAATTCTCCGCTGAAAAACTCAACGTCTACACGATCCACGCCGAAGTAGAAGGGATTCTGATGGCCAACGATTTCCGTCAACTGCTGGCCGATGCGCGCCAGCGTGGTATCGGCTTTAAACCCTTGGGCGACCTGCTTCCCGCAGCCCCGGGCGCCTTGCCAGCGGGCCGGGTCGTGCGCGGCCATCTCGAAGGCCGGGAAGGCTGGCTGGGAGTGCAAGGCGCATGAGCAGACGCTGGGGACTGCCGCTGCTGTTGGGGGTTTTTCTGTTGGCGTATCTGTTGCCGTTGGGCAGCCACGGCTTATGGATTCCCGATGAAACCCGCTATGCGCAGATCAGCCAAGGCATGCTCCTGAGCGGCGACTGGGTATCGCCGCATTTCATGGGCCTGCGCTATTTCGAAAAACCGGCAGCCGGGTACTGGGTGATTGCGGCCAGCCAGGCCTTGTTTGGCCAGAACCTGTTTGGAGTGCGCTTTGCCTCGGCGCTGAGCATGGGCCTGAGTGTGTTGTTGTGTTTTCTGATCGCCCGTCGTTTGTGGAACGAACCGCGCAAAAGCTTTGCCTGTGCGTTGCTGTACATGAGTTTCACCGTGGTCGCGGGCCAGGCCGGCTACGCCAATCTCGACCCGCAATTCACCTTCTGGGTCAATCTGAGCCTGGTCGCGTTATGGTTCGCGCTCGACAGCGACCGCCGTGGTCCGCGCCTGATGGGTTGGGCGGTGCTGGGGCTGGCCTGCGGCATGGGATTCATGACCAAGGGCTTTCTCGCCTGGTTACTGCCGGTGCTGATCGCCCTGCCCTTCATGATCTGGCAAAAACGCTGGCGTGAGCTGCTGGTCTACGGCCCCGTGGCGATCATCGTGGCTATTGCGGTCAGTCTGCCGTGGGCGCTGGCGATTCACTCGCAGCAACCCGATTACTGGCGATTTTTCTTCTGGCACGAACACGTACGTCGCTTTGCCGGTGACGACGCCCAGCATGACGCGCCGTGGTGGTTCTATTTGCCGTTGCTGGTGGCGTTCAGTCTGCCGTGGGTGGCATTGCTGCCGTCGGCGTTGCGGCAAGCATGGACAACCCGTGGCCAGGTCCGCATTGGTTTTCTGCTGCTGTGGCTGGTAATGCCGCTGCTGTTTTTCAGTCTGAGCAACGGCAAATTGCCGAGCTACATCTTGCCCTGCCTGCTGCCATTGGCCTTGCTGTTGGGGCATACCCTGGCCGACCGACTCAAGCTGGAGCAAGGCCGGGTCCTGGGCCTCAACGGTTTGCTGAACTTGCTGCTGGGGCTGACCGCCCTGCTCGCACTGGTTTACCTGCAACTGAAAAAGCCGCTGTATAACCATGAACTGCACAACCTGGTGCTGGTGTTCATCGGCCTGATCGGCTGGATCATGGCCAACCTGCTGCAAGCTTTCAGACCCCTGCAATGCTGGGCCGCACCGGCCTTCGGCAGCCTGCTGCTGATCGGTCTGCTGCCCGCCGGGCTGCCCGACTCGGTGGTGGCCAACAAGATGCCCGACCAGTTCATCCGCCATCACGCCGATGAACTGGCGCAGACCGGGAAACTGTTGAGCAACGATCTCGGCGCCGCGGCCGCCCTGGCCTGGCGTCTGAAGCGCCCGGACGTGGCGTTGTACAACACGATAGGCGAACTGAAATATGGCCTTGCTTATCCTGACTCGGTGCAGCAGCGCGTCGATCCCGATCAGGTTCAGCAGTGGATGCGCAACGCCCGTCAGAGCGGCTCGGTCGGCGTGGTGATGCGGGTCAAGGGTGAGGACGAGCTGCAAGAAATCGAACGGCTGCCCAAGGATGGCAAGCGCTATGAACAAGGCAATCTGGTGATTCTGATCTTTCCTCAGGGTGCGTCATGAGCCTGCTCCTGCTGTTGGCCGCGTGCCTGCTGACCTGCCTGGGCCAGATCGCCCAGAAGTACGCCGTCGACAGTTGGCGGGCGAAGCCGTCAGCCTGGGGCGAGAAACTGCGCTCGCCGTGGTTGTGGCTGGCACTCGCTGCGCTGGGGTTGGGTTTGCTGGTCTGGCTGCTGGTGTTGCAGCGCCTTGAAGTCGGCATTGCCTACCCGATGCTCAGCCTGAATTTCGTGCTGATTACCCTGATCGCCCGGTTTGTCTTCCACGAGCCCATCGACCGCCGGCACTGGCTGGGCGTGGCGCTGGTGATCGGCGGTGTGATTCTGCTGGGGCAACACGCATGAGCCTGCGTCGCGGAATCAGCTTCGCCATGGGCAGCGTGCTGCTCGGCAGCGCGGCGCAGTTGGGCATGCGCTGGAGCATGACGCGCCTGCCTTCCCCCGAACATCTACTGACTTCCAGCATCGATCCAGTGGCGGTCGCCGTGGTGCTGGGGGCGATTCTGGCCTACGGAGTTTCAATGCTGTCCTGGCTCGCCGCCCTGCGGGATGTGCCGCTGGGCCGGGCCTATTCGCTGCTGAGCATCAGCTACGCGCTGGTGTATCTGCTGGCCGCCAGCCTGCCGCTGTTCAACGAAGCGTTCAGCGTTACAAAAACCCTCGGCGTGGCCCTGGTCATGCTCGGAGTCATCACCATCAACTCACGTCCGGCTCGCGCGCCCGAACGCAGGAGTGCCTCATGAAAATCAGTGTATTTGGTAGCGGTTACGTTGGCCTGGTGCAAGCCGCCGTCCTCGCGGAAGTCGGCCACGACGTGGTCTGCATGGACATTGACGAGAAGAAAGTCGAATTGCTGCAACAAGGCCACGTGAGCATTTTCGAACCGGGGCTGGCCAGCCTGGTGCGCGAAAGCCTGGAAGCCAAACGCCTGCAATTCACCACCGATGAAAAACTCGCGGTGCAGCATGGTCAGGTGCTGTTTATTGCGGTCGGTACACCGTCCCGGGACGATGGCTCGGCGGACCTGCGCTACGTGTTGTCGGTGGGCGAAGCGGTTGCACGGCATCGTGAGCAGCCGGTGATTCTGGTGGAGAAATCCACGGTACCTGTGGGCACGGGCGACACCTTGCGTGCGCATATCGACAAGTGCCTGATCAAGGTCGGCCGCTTGCTGCAGTTCGATATCGTCTCCAACCCCGAATTTCTGAAGGAAGGTTCGGCCGTCGCGGACTGCCGGCGCCCGGACCGGATCGTCATCGGCTGCGACAGCGATGACGTGCGCGACGTGATGCGCGACCTTTACGCGCCGTTCAATCGCAACCACGACCGCATCATGTTCATGGACCTGCGCAGCGCCGAGCTGACCAAGTACGCCGCCAACTGCATGCTGGCCACCAAGATCAGCTTCATCAACCAGATCGCCGAACTGGCCGAGCATCTGGGTGCGGACATCGAATCGGTGCGCCTGGGCATCGGCGCCGACTCGCGCATCGGTTACCACTTCATCTACCCCGGCTGCGGGTATGGCGGTTCGTGTTTCCCCAAAGACATGCGCGCGCTGATTCACAGCGCCGAAGAGGCGCACTGCTCCAGCGACCTGTTGCAAGCGGTGGAAGCGATCAACCAGCGGCAGAAGCACAAGCTGTTCGAGCGCATCAACGCGTTCTACAAGGGTGACTTGCGCGGCAAGACCTTCGCCGTGTGGGGCCTGGCCTTCAAACCCAACACCGATGACATGCGTGATGCGCCGAGCCGGGTGCTGCTGGAATCGCTGTGGGCCGCCGGCGCCAGCGTGCGCGCATTCGACCCGGAAGCCATGCAGGAAACCCAGCACCTGTATCCCGAGGAGTCGAAGTTGATGCTGATGGGCACACCGGAATCGGTATTGGCCGGTGCCGACGCGCTGATCATTTGCACCGAATGGCAGCAGTTCAAGGCCCCGGATTTCAACCTGATCCAGCAACGGTTGAAGGCGCCGGTGATCTTCGACGGACGCAATTTGTACGACGCCGAACGCCTGGCACGCAGCGGTTTCCTGTACTTCCCGATAGGCCGTGGGGAATCACGCAAATTGCCGATTCCGTTCCAGCAGTGGCCCGCGAATCAGGTCGTCGCTTGATCGCCGTATCGGCGCCCATACGCCGGCAGTCCTTGTGGCTGGGGCTGATGGCTCTGGGGCTGTTCAGCGCCGGGGTTTATCAGCAGGCCGCCATCGGTTTCGATTCGCGTTTTGTGCTGTTTGCCGAGGAAATGCTGCGCCATGGGCCGTCGGTTTTTCCGACCACCTATGGCCAGCCCTACGCCGATTACTCGGCGCTTTCGACCCTGTTCATCTGGGTCCTGTCGTTGCCGTTCGGACAGGTCAACAGCCTCAGTGCCTGGTTACCAAGCGCAATTGCCGGGGCGGTAATCGTTACGCTGATGTACCGCTTGCTGGCGCCCTACTCCCCACGTTGGGCGCTGCTGAGCATCGCGTTGATGTTGATGACCAACACCTTCGTCACCGAAGTCCGAGCGGTGTCCCAGGACCTGATGCTCGCGGCGATCGCCTTTGCAGTGTTCTATCTGGGTTATGCCGCGGACCACTTTTCGGCACCCCGGCGCTGGCTGCTGATTTTTGCCCTGTTGCTTCTGGGCTTTGCGGTTCGTGGCCCGATCGGGCTGGTGGTCCCGACTGGCATGCTATGCAGTTATTGGCTGCTCAATCGCCAATGGCAGCGGCTGTTCGGCTTCGGCCTGACGGCGGCGGTGCTGCTGGCCGCAAGCGTCGGCACGTTGTTATGGCTGGCCGAAAGCCGTGGCGGTCCCCTGTTCATGCAGGATGTCGTGCGCATGCAGTTTCTGGGGCGAATGGACGGCAGTGAAGGCGTGAGCGGTTCGCTGTATTACTTCACCGGATCGCTGGGCAACTATGCGCTGGCGTATCCGTTGGCGCTGCTGGTGTTGGCGGCAGTCTGGCTGCCCCATCAGCGCCAGGCAGGTCCGGCGCTGCGCCTGTTGCAGTACTGCACGGCGGCGGCGTTGATTGTGATGGTCGGACTGTCGATTCCCCAAGCAAAAAAGGCCCGCTACCTGCTGCCGATGTTGCCCATGGCCGCGATCATTGCCGCGTACCCGTTCCAGGTCGCGCGGGGGCGGGTTTTCGTTTGGTTGCGCGGTTTGATGCAAGGAGTGTGGTTGTTGACGCCCTGCGTATTGATCGGCGTGTTGCTGTACGCCCATCGACGGTTTCCCGAGCAACTGACCTCGATCACTTCGATGCTGATCATCCTCGCCGCGCTGCAAGTGATCGCACTGGCCACGCTTTTCAGGCCCCAATGGCGGGCACAGACCTTGGCGTTTTGCGCGGTTCTGGCGTTGTGGTCGGTCTACATTCTGGTGTTCGAACCGGTCGAACGCCGGCTCTACGACACCCAGACGTTCAGCCGCGCGGCCTTTGCGCTCGTGCAAAACGATCCGGCGCCGCTGGTATTGCATGGCATGGGTAAAGACGCGAAGGCGATCAAGTTCATGGTCAATATCGATGAGGACTTGCAACCGGTGTTCACCGAATCGATTCAGGAGCTGGAACAGCTTCAACTGCCGGCGTGGTTGATGATGGACGCGCGTGACTATCGGGCTTTGCAAGGCACGCCGTTCGCAGCCGTGCCGCCGGTGTTGAGCGGCCGATTCGACAAAGACGATTACGTCTTGCTGCACCTCAACCCGCCTTCGCAGATGCCGAGCCCGTGAGGCTGCTGCTAAAGTGCACGGATCAATGTCATTGCCCGCCGTGCCCACTCCACCGACGCCGCCCTCCCCGCCATCGAGCGTTCGGCGGCTGGCCACCGCCAAGTTTAAAAGAAGAATATTTTTCGCAAGAATTTACTTATCATTTCTTGCACTGGCTTCCACACCATGATTATTTTTTCCGCGATTACTGACTTTGCAGATATTGATTCTATTATTCGCAGAATAAGGGGCGGGACTTGTTATATCGGCTTATCAATTTATCTTTTGATCGCCTTCCCAAAAAAACTTGAGAAGGTACTGTAAAAAACAAATCAGATTGATTAAAACAGATGACGATGCGCAGCCTGAAATAATCCCTGTCTTGCGTATCAGATGTGTCTGACTTTCAAACCGGCGCCTTCAGATCCACACCCAACGCCCGCGCAAACGCCTTGACCAGCGGGCTGCGCACGGTGTTGTGGCGCAGGATCAGATTGAACGGCGTGACGATGCTGATCAGGTCCGGGCGCACCGCGCGAAATTGCCCCTGAGCCGCCATCGATGCAGCGTAATGCTGCGGCAAAAAGCCCAGGAAACGCCCGGTCTTGATCAGCAATGCCACGGCTTCCACCTGAGTCGCCGAGGCTGAAAAACTGTCGTAGTGGACGAAATTGAGTTTGTCGCGATGAATCGCGTAGCGATGGTTGATGAACTCGTAATCCTTGAGCACGTGGCTGCCGATTTCGGCGTCCGGCATCGAGAACAGCGGATGACCGAGCGCGCAGTAAACCTCCGAGCGCTCTTCATACAGCGCGTAGTAATCGAACTCTTCACGCTTCTGATAAACAGGAACGATGCCCGCCACTAACCGCCCCTCTACGACGCCTCTTTCGACTTCATCCAGTTGCGATGACTGAAGTTGGAACCTTACTTTAGGTGACTCTTCATTGATTCTTCTAAGCGCGGCCACTAACGGTGAATTATCGTCGGAGATTGTATTGTCAATAACACCTACCCCAAGGTCACCGACAAGTTCATTCTGCGCCGAACTAAGCCGATCACGAAAGTTGTCGACCGAGGCAAACAAGTCGATGGATGCCTGGTACACCAGACTGCCTTCTTCGGTCAGGTGAAAGCCTTCCCGGCCTCGGGTGCACAGGCGCATGCCGATGCGGATTTCAAGGTCGGAAATCTGTTTGCTGATGGCTGCCAGCCCCACATTCAGCTCGTTCTGGGCGGCACTGAAGCCTCCGGCCTCGACCACGGCCTTGAACACTTTGAGCAGTTTGAAATCCAGGCCACTGAGGGCCAGCGGCGCCCGATGCGACGTTTTCGGTGGCGGGTTTCCGGAATTGGAAAGTGGGGTTTCCATAATGCTTATTTACCTCTGGCGCCCTATTCAACACTCTGTGTCCAACAACAAAAATAGTGCTGGTAAATAATAATGAACACAGAAAACCAGGCTTGGCAACCGCTAATAATCCCCGTACTTCAGTGCCAACTCACTGATTTCGAACTATTAAAAGCTGACACTTCGATCAGCTCTCGCAACGATATAACTGCCCCTATTGAAACTGCTTTGGCCTGACCACGCCCGGTTGATTTTTTAACGATCCCGGCACGGGTTCCAGGTCCGGCATACCGATCTGTAGGAGCGAGGCTTGCCCGCGAAGCTCTTCGGCATCACACCAAACTAATGACTAACTTCCGGCTACGACGAGGAAAACAACAATGTCTCAATCCACCGACCGTCTCTGGGGTGCCCGCTTCAAAAGCGGCCCGTCCGAAGCCCTGGCGGCGTTGTCCCGTTGCCCCGAACGCTACTTTCGCCTTACCCCGTATGACCTCGCCGGTTCCAAGGCGCATGCCCGTGAATTGCAGCGCGCCGGGCTGTTGAGCGAGCAGGAAACCCTGACCATGCTCGACGCTCTGACGCGCATCGGTGATGACTTCCGTGCCGGCAGCATCGCGCCGACCCTGGACGACGAAGACGTCCACACCTTTATCGAACGCCTGCTGACCGAACGCCTCGGCGCCCTCGGTGGCAAACTGCGCGCCGGGCGGTCCCGTAACGACCAGACCGCCAACGACCTGCGTCTGTTCCTGCGGGATCACGTGCGCACCCTGGCCGTCGAAGTACTGGCCTTGCAGCAAGCGCTTGTGGATCAGGCCGAGCAACACATCGAGAGCATCTGTCCAGGCTTCACTCACTTGCAGCAAGCGCAACCGATCGTCTTCGCTCACCACTTGCTGGCTCACGCTCAATCGATGCTGCGTGACGTGCAACGTCTGGTGGACTGGGACAATCGCACCTCGCTGTCGCCACTCGGCGCGGCGGCCATGGCCGGTTCCGCCATCGCGCGCCTGCCGCAGCAGTCGGCCAAGGAAATGGGCTACAGCGGCGTCTGCGAAAACTCCATTGACGCCGTGGCCAGCCGCGATCACGTCGCCGAGTTTCTGTTTATCGCCAGCATGCTCGGGATCAACATTTCCCGCCTCGCCGAAGAGTTTTGCCTGTGGTCGTCGCGGCAATTTCGCTGGGTCGCGCTGGACGATGCCTACGCCACCGGCAGTTCGATCATGCCGCAGAAGAAGAACCCGGACATTGCCGAACTGGCACGGGGCAAGGCTGGCCGCTTGATCGGCAACCTCACCGGGTTGTTATCGACGTTGAAATCCCTGCCGCTGTCATACAACCGCGACTTGAGCGAAGACAAGAACGGCGTGCTCGACAGCGTCGACACGCTGCTGCTGGTGTTGCCGGCCATGGCCGGGATGGTCGCAACCATGAAGGTCAACGTCGAAGAACTGCGTCGCCAGGCACCGCTCGGTTTCACCCTGGCCACCGAAGTCGCCGACTGGCTGGCCATGCGCGGCGTACCGTTCAAGGAAGCGCATGAAATCACCGGCGCGCTGGTCCAGGCCTGTGAGAAACACGACATTGAATTGTGGGAAGCATCGCCGGCGCTGCTGGCCGAGATTGATCCACGCCTGACCGCGGAAGTGCGCGAGAGTCTGACCCTCGAAGCTGCCATCGCCGCCCGCAGTGGCTGGGGTGGCACGGCGCCGCAACAGGTGCGCGAGCAGATCGGCCGTCTGAAAACCGCCCTCGCGGCGCAGCAGCAATGGACCGAGAACTATCAGGGTTTCCGCCTCTGAAGCAGCACGCAAAAACCCGTAGGAGCGAAGCTTGCTCGCGAAGAGGTCATGTCAGTCGACCTCAATGTTGAATGTCACACCGCTTTCGCGAGCAAGCTTCGCTCCTACAGGGGATTTTGGTTGATCTGAAAGAACAGTGTACGGAGAAACAACATGAGCCAGACTCAGGCAGAACGACTCCAGCGGGAGCGAAAACTGGCGGAAAACCAGTTCGACATTACCCAATACCACCACGTGCCCCGGCGTTATTACGGGCGGATTTTCTTCGCCACCGTGATCGTCATTGCGATCCTCGGGCTGGTACGCGCCTTCGCCGAAGGCAAGATCGAATGGTCGTACATCGGCCAGTTCCTTACCTCGCAAGCGATCATGTGGGGTTTGCTCAACACCATCGTCATGGCGGTGCTGGCGATGGCCCTGGGCATCGTCTTCGGGGTGATCACAGCGATCATGCGCATGTCGGCCAATCCGATCCTGCGTTATGTGGCGGTGACCTACACCTGGCTGTTTCGCGGTACGCCGCTGATCCTGCAACTGCTGTTGTGGTTCAACCTGGCGCTGATCTTTCCCACCATCGGCATTCCCGGCGTGTTCGAAATGGACACCGTGACTCTGATGACCCCGTTCGTGGCCGCCCTGCTCGGCTTGAGCATCAACCAGGGCGCCTACACCGCTGAAGTGGTGCGTGCCGGCTTGCTGTCGGTGGACACCGGGCAGTACGAAGCCGCCAAGTCGATCGGCATGCCGCGCCTGCAAGCCCTGCGCCGGATCATCCTGCCGCAAGCCATGCGGGTGATCATTCCGCCGGTGGGCAACGAGTTCATCGGCATGGTGAAAATGACCTCCCTGGCGAGCGTCATCCAGTACTCGGAGCTGCTCTACAACGCCCAGAACATCTACTACGCCAACGCCCGCGTAATGGAGCTGCTGATCGTCGCCGGTATCTGGTACCTGGCCACCGTCACCGTGCTGTCCTTCGGTCAAAGCCGTCTGGAGCGTCGTTTCGCTCGCGGCGCCGGCAAGCGTTCTTGAGGAGCCCCACATGAGAAGCATCGTCAAGGCCGTGAGCCTGAACAAATATTACGACCAGTTCCACGCGCTCAAGGACGTCAACATCGAAGTCGAGCAAGGCGAAGTGCTGTGCATCATTGGCCCGTCCGGCTCCGGCAAAAGTACCTTGCTGCGTTGCGTCAACCAGCTGGAAAAGATCGACAAGGGCGGCCTGTGGGTCGACGGCGAACTGGTGGGTTACCGGGTCGTCGGCAACAAATTGCACGAGCTCAATGAGTCGCAGATCGCCCGTCAACGCCTGTCCACCGGCATGGTGTTCCAGCGTTTCAACCTGTTCCCGCACATGACTGTGCTGCAAAACATCATCGAAGGGCCGTGCCAGGTGCTCAAGCGTTCGCCCAAAGAGGCGCACGAAGAAGCCGTGGAATTGCTCGCTCGCGTCGGCCTGGCCGACAAGCGTAACAGCTACCCGATCGAACTCTCGGGTGGTCAGCAGCAACGCGTCGCCATTGCCCGTGCCCTGGCCATGCGTCCCAAGCTGATGCTGTTCGATGAACCCACTTCGGCACTCGACCCGGAACTGGTCGGTGAGGTGCTGTCGGTGATGCGTGACCTCGCGCAAACCGGCATGACCATGATCGTCGTCACCCATGAACTGGGCTTTGCCCGTGAGGTTGCCAACCGCATGGTGTTCATGGACGGCGGGCAGATCGTGGAGGCTGGAAGCCCCGAAGAAATACTAATAAGTCCGCAAAACCCGCGCACCCAAAGCTTCATTTCTGCCGTTCGAACCTAAGCGCCGTTTGGCGCTCACAACACTCATAAGAGAACGACCATGAAGAAAATAGTTATCCCAGCAGTGCTCGCAGGCGTTATGGCTTGCGGCGTCACCTTCGCCGCTGAGCTTCCGGCCGGCATCAAGGAAAAAGGCGAGGTCGTTGTGGCGATCATGCCGAACTACCCGCCGATGGATTTCAAGGACCCGGCCACCAACACCCTCACCGGTCTCGACGTTGACCTGGGCAATGCCCTGGCCGAACGTCTGGGCGTGAAGATCAAGTGGCAGGAAACCGGCTTCGAGCAAATGATCAATGCCCTGACCACCGACCGCGTGGACATGGTGATGTCGGGCATGACCGACACCGCTGAACGCCAGGCCAGCGTGACCTTTGTCGACTACTTCACCAGCGGCCCGCAGTTCTACACCTTGCAGAAGAACAAGGACTTCAACGAGATCACCGACCTGTGCGGCAAGAAAGTCGGCACCAGCCGTCGTACCACCTTCCCGGCGGAAATTGCTGAATACAGCAAGGCCCATTGCGAAGGCGCCGGCAAACCGGCCATCGTGGTGGTCGGCACCGAAGGCTCGGCCGATGCCCGCGCGCAATTGCGTCAGAGCCGTATCGATGCGGCCATGCAGGGTAGCGAAACCCTGCCGTATCTCAAGACCCAGGAAAAGGACATGTACAAGACCGTGGGCCTGCCAATCTCCCAGCAGTTCACCGGCCTTGGCGTGAGCAAGAAAAAGCCTGAGTTGAGTGAAGCGGTGAAGGTCGCGTTGCAGAGCATGGTCGATGACGGCAGCTATCAGGCGATCCTCAAGAAATGGGACCTGGAACTGGGCGCGATCAAGACCGTGACCATCAACGCCGGCAAGTAATGCTTGCCTGTAGGAGCGAGGCTTGCCCGCGAAGGCGGTGTTTCAGTCAGCAGAGATGTTGAATGTACCGGCCTCTTCGCGAGCAAGCTTCGCTCCTACAGGAACTGCGTTTTACTTATAGATAAAATGGAGCGCCACGATGTCCTCCTCCCCCCAACCCACCTGGCCCGACCCGCACAAAGCCTGCCTCGCCCTGGCCTTCGACCTCGATGGTCCGACAGGCGATGCGATGCTCAACGGTTCGATCTGGCGCAAGCCCGAGTACTTCGGTTTTGGCGGTTATGGTCCTTACCGGGCCTTGCCGCGGATTCTGGATTTGCTCGACGAATACCGGATCCCGACGACCTTTTTCGTCCCGGCCTGGGTCGTGGAAAACTGGCCGAAACAGTGCCAGGCGATTGTCGAGCGCGGGCATGAGGTGGCGTACCACGGCTACAAACACGAATCCTTTTACGCCCTGGCGCTGGAACAGCAAAAGGACGTGATGAACAAATCCCGCGAGGTGTTCTGGAAACACCTGAACATCCGCGCCGAAGGTTTCCGCACCCCCTCCGGCGACTGGCGAGCCGAGACTCCGGCGATGCTGGTGGAAGCCGGCGTGACTTACTCCAGCAGCATGCGCGGCGATGACCGCCCGTACCTGGTGAAAGTGCCGGGCCATGAAACCCCGCTGGTGGAAATCCCCGGCCGCTGGGAAATGGACGACTACGCCTCCCTCGCCTATACCCGTGCGCCGGACTTCCCCTCGGGGCTGGACCGCACCGCCAGCTACGCACTGACCCTCGACAACTGGTGCCGCGAGTACGACGGCGCGATGAATGAAGGGCTGTGCCTGACCACCCTGTTCCACCCCAAGATCACCGGCAAGCCGGGGCGCATCCTGCTGTTGGAAAAACTCTTCGAACACATGCGTCAGCGCGACGACGTGTGGTTTGCCACCTGCCGCGATGTCGCCCAGTGGTGGCTCAAGGAGCATCACCATGGCTGATTCCACCGTCTGGCCCAAAGGATACCGCTGCGCCGTGGTCCTGACCGTCGACTACAACGACATCCACGGCATCCTGACCCAGGCGCCTGAAGTCGCCGGCCGCGACAAGACGCTGTCGGTCTGGCGTTACGGCACCCAGCGCGGCGTCGAGCGGTTGCTCGGTTTGTTCGCCGAACTCGGGGTAAAAAGCAGCTGGTGCATCCCGGGCATCGTTGCCGAGGAAAACCCGCAACACCTTCGGGCGATTCAGGCCGGCGGGCATGAGATCGCCTGCGCCGGCTATCGCCACCAGAACTACGACCTGCTCGATCTGGCCGGACAAAGCGCCGAGATTGCCAAGGGTTGCGAAGCGCTCGCGGCACTGACCGGCCAGCGTCCGAGCGGGTTTCGCATCCCGGCCGGTAACGGTGCGCCGGGCTTCATCGAGGCGCTGAGGAACCAAGGCATTCGCTGGTCTTCGTCGTGGCGCGGCGATGATTTGCCGTTCGCTCACCCCACCGCCCCCGAAGTGATCGAGCTGCCGTTGCACTACGAACTGGAAGACGAGCCCTATTTCGCCTTCAACCTCAGCCCGGCGGTGCCGCCGGCACAATCGCGAATCGCCTCTTACAGCCACACCCTGGGCAACCTGCAAATGGACTTCGCCGGGTTTCGCCGGTTTGGCCTGTGTTACGTGCTGCGCCTGCACCCGGAAATCATTGCCACGCCGGGGCGAATTGGCGTGTTGCGTGAATTGCTTGAGGGCATGCAGCAGCACGATGACGTGTGGATCGCCACGGCCGGCGAGGTCGCGCAATGGTGGGCCGATTCGGCAGTCCCCGTGACCGAGGATCATCCGGCATCGGTGTATGAGCGGCATTACCGGGATTACCTCGTATGACTGAACGCATGCAGCGACTCGCGCAGTTTTGCGTCGACACGCGCTTTGAAGATTTGCCACCGGCCCTGGTGGCGCAAGCCAAACGGCACATCCTCGACACCTTCGGCGTGACATTGGCCGGGGCTGACAGCGAAGTGGCGAAACAGGCGCGTCAGGTATTCGCAAGTGAAGCCGGTGACACCCTGGTCTGGGGCACTGATCTGCGCATGGGCGCCGCTCAGGCCGCGATCCTCAATGGCATCGCCGCCCATGCCCTGGAACTGGACGACACCGGGGGCTGCGACCACTCCGGCGCGGTGGTGCTGCCGGCGGTGATGGCTGCGGTGTCGATGCAGACCGAACCGGTCAACGGCCGCGAGTTGATTACCGCCGTGGTTATTGGCTACGACGTCAGCCGTCGCGTGCTCGAAGCCTGCGGCGGCTATTCGGCGCACAACGGCGCGGGCTGGCATTCGACCGCGACCTGCGGGGTGTTCGGCGCCGCAGCGGCGAGCGCGCGGATCCTTGGACTGGACGCCGCGCAAACCGTGTCGGCACTGGGCATCGCTGGCAGTTTCAGCGGTGGGCTGTGGGCCTTCATCCACGACGGCTCGCAGAGTAAAAAGCTGCACAGCGGTCGAGCGGCCGAAGGTGGATTGCTGGCGGCGCGGTTTGCTCAACAAGGCATCAGCGGACCGAAAAAGTTGTTCGAGGATGTCTGGGGCGGTTTTCTCAGAACCCTGGCCGGCGTGGCTTCAAACCCGACCGCGCTCGATGCGGATCTGGGCGTCGTGTGGAAGCTCGCCCGCTGCTCGATCAAGCCCTACGCCGCGTGCCGGGGGACTCATTCGGCAATCGATGCGTTGGGGTTGTTAATGGATCAACTGCAGGTCGGCGCCGATCAGATTGAAGACATCGACGTCTCGTTGTGCGGGTTTCTTCAGGACATGTGCGGTGGGCAGGATGTCAGCACGCTCGCGGCGGCACAGATGAGTTTGCCCTATGCCCTCGCCGCCCGGCTGGTTCATGGTCATTGCCGGCTGGAAGCCTATGACGAGGCGCAACGGGGCGACCCTCGGATTGCTCACTGGATGGCGCGCATTCGTCTTGAAGTGGATCCGCAACTGTCAGAGGATGGCGAGCCCGTCATCCGCGTGCGGACGGTGGACGGTCGGCAGGCAAATCTTTGTGTCGACCCGCCATTGGGCGCGCCGGGGAATCCGTTGAGTGATGCGGCGCTGGAGGAGAAGTTTTTCAGTCTGGCCGGGCGGGTGATGCCCCAGGAGCAGGCTGGGGAATTGCTTGAGCAATTGTGGCGGTTGGACACACTTGAATCGGTGTTTTGCCTGTGCGGGCCTCTTCGCGGGCAAGCCTCGCTCCTACAGGTCATGCGTTGATCATGCGGACACCAACAACTTGTAGGAGCGAGGCTTGCCCGCGAATGAAGGCGACACGGCTCCACGTCGAACACTACAAAACCTAAATAAGGACATTTGCCCCACCGTGGCCACTTACTCGCTCGTAATCCGCCGGTTGATGATCGTTTCGCTGACCATCGTCGTCAGCCGCGCCATCACCAGCCCGCTGCTCACCTTGTTCCTGAGCAACAAGCTCGGCCTCAACCAGCAGGACGTCGGTTTGCTGCTGGGCATCGCGGTGTTCATCGCCACCCTGCTCGCGCTCTATGGCGGCTACATCATCGACCGCCTCGAAAAACGTCGGCTGCTGATTCTGGCGATGCTCTCCAGCGCCATCGGCTTCGTCCTGCTGACCTTCGCCGAAAACCTCTACCTGACCACCGCCACCCTGGTCATCACCGAAACCGCCTCGGCGCTGTTCCTGATCGGCTCGAAGGCGATCCTCAGCGAAAACCTGCCGATTGGCCAACGCGCCAAGGCATTTTCCCTGCGCTACACCCTGACCAACATCGGCTACGCCACCGGCCCGATGCTCGGCGTGGTGATTGCCGGGGTGTACCCGATTGCGCCGTTCCTGATAGCCGGCGGCATCGCGTTCTTCAGCATTTTCCTGATGATCGGCATCCCCAGGGACTCGTCGCAGACACCCCCGATCGGCCAACCCCAAAGTTTTCTCAAGACGCTGATTACTCTGAAGAACGACCGCACACTGATCATGTTCACCTGCGGTTGCCTGCTCAGCACCGTGGTTCACGGTCGATTCACCCTGTACCTGTCGCAATACCTGCTGGTGACCCAAGACTCCAAACGGGCGCTGGAAACCATGGCCGCCCTGCTCGCCTGCAACGCCATCAGCGTGATCCTGCTGCAATACCAGATCGGCCGATTCCTCAAGCGCGAACAGCTGCGTTACTGGATCGCCGGCGGCACCAGTCTGTTTATCGTCGGGCTGATCGGCTTCAGTCTGGCCGACAGCCTGGTGAGCTGGTGCGTGGCGATGTTCATCTTCACCCTCGGCGAAATGATCATTTACCCCGCCGAATTTCTCTTCGTCGACACCCTGGCCCCGGAAGAACTGCGCGGCAGTTACTACGGCGCACAAAACCTCGCGGCCCTCGGCGGAGCCCTGAGCCCGGTGATTTGTGGTTTCCTGCTGATGCACACACCGGCGCCCACCATGTTTTATGCCCTGAGCGCGCTGACGGCCATGGGCGGGTTCCTGTGTTTCATGAGCGGTCGCCGAGTCGCGTTACAGCAAAAATAATGCACTCAAACTGCATTAATATGAATTTGTCAGCATCGGGAATGAACGGCACACTGTGCCCCGTTCCTCCCCCAATAGTTGGAACACCTTCAAGGGCTTTCTGGGTTTCCCAGTTAAGCCTTTTTTTTTCCTGGATTTTTACCAACGGATCGTTTGCCTCATGCTCGCTCGCTGGTTACCTGCCGCCATCAACACCCGTCCTTCCGAATGGAGCCGTGCTGCCATTGGCATGTCCCTGGGCACGCTGTTCAGCGTCTGGCTGTGCGCCCAAGTGTTCGGCATGGAAGTGGCGCAACATTTGATCGGGCCGTTGGGCGCATCGGCGGTGTTGCTGTTCGCGGTGTCCTCCGGCGCCCTCGCCCAGCCATGGTCGATTCTGGGCGGCTATTTGAGTGCCGGCGTCGTTGCGCTGCTGGTCGCACATGTTCTCGGCCGAACCCTTGGCAGCGCCTGCCTGGCGGCGGGCATGGCGCTGATCCTGATGTGCTGGCTGCGTTGCCTGCACCCACCGGCCGGAGCGCTGGCGTTGCTGTTGGTGCTGGCCGATCCGGCAACCATCGCGCTGGACTGGAAAGCCCTCGGCGCGGTGATGCTCGCCGCATCGACCATGCTGCTCTGCGCGCTGGCCTATAACAACCTGACGCGCATTCGCTACCCCAAGCGCGCCGCCGAGCCGGTGCCCATGGTGCCGGCGGATCATCCGCCGATCGACAGCCAGGCCATCACCGCCCAGGACTTGAAACTGGCATTGGCGGACATGGAGGCGTTCTTCGATGTCACCCCGGAAGACCTGGAACAACTGATTCATATCAGTGAGTTACACGCCAAACGTCGCAGTATTAGTGAAGTGCTGCGTCATAGTTCCTGACGGCACACCTCCCTGCTCGCGAAGACGCCCTGCCCGTCAACCTCAATGTTGAATCACACAACGCCTTCGCGAGCAGGCTCGCTCTCACAGGCCCATGCAAATATGCAGAAAGCACCTGCATATATCCCGGTTGTACATCATAAATTTGCACTGGTACGATCCGGGATCGCTCGCGCGCGAGCTTCTCTATAAAGAACAATAAAAGCAGGGAGTTAGTGATGACTGCTCAGGTTTCATCGAAAGAGACTTCGTTCATGGATGCCACGCAAAACGAAGTGCTGGCCGAGGTCCGCAACCACATCGGTCACCTGATCCTCAATCGCCCCGCCGGTCTCAACGCCATTACCCTGAACATGGTCCGCCACCTGCAGCGCCAGCTCGACGCCTGGGCGCAGGATCCGCAGGTTCACGCGGTGGTCTTGCGCGGTGCCGGCGAGAAAGCGTTCTGTGCCGGCGGCGATATTCGCTCGCTGTATGACAGTTTCAAAAGCGGCGACACGTTGCACGAAGACTTCTTCGTCGAGGAATACGCCCTCGACCTCGCCATTCATCACTACTGCAAACCGGTGCTGGCCCTGATGGACGGTTTTGTCCTCGGCGGCGGCATGGGCCTGGTGCAAGGCGCTGACTTGCGGGTGGTTACCGAGAAAAGCCGTCTGGCGATGCCGGAAGTGGCCATCGGTTATTTCCCGGACGTCGGTGGCAGTCATTTCTTGCCACGGATTCCCGGTGAGCTGGGGATTTATCTGGGCGTCAGCGGCGTGCAAATCCGCGCAGCCGATGCGCTCTATTGCGGCTTGGCAGACTGGTTTCTGGAAAGCGAAAAACTCGGCGCCCTCGACGAGCAACTCGACCAGCTCGAATGGCGCGACACGCCGCTCAAGGACCTGCAAGGGCTGCTGGCGAAACTCGCGGTGCAACAACTGCCCGATGCGCCACTGGAAGCGCTGCGCCCGGCCATCGATCACTTCTTCGCCCTGCCCGATGTGCCGAGTATTGTTGAGCAACTGCGTGAAGTGACGGTCGCCGACAGCCATGAATGGGCCATGACCACCGCCGACCTGCTGGAGAGCCGTTCGCCGCTGGCGATGGGCGTGACCCTGGAAATGCTGCGCCGTGGTCGGCACTTGAGCCTCGAAGACTGTTTCGCCCTTGAGCTGCACCTGGACCGTCAGTGGTTCGCGCGCGGCGACCTGATCGAAGGCGTGCGCGCCTTGCTGATCGATAAAGACAAGCAACCACGCTGGAATCCGCCAACCTTGCAGGCGCTGGACGCCGAGCACGTCGCGAGTTTCTTCAGCGGTTTTGACCAGAGCGGGAACTGAGCCATGCACGATATCGAATTGAGCGAAGAGCAAGTCATGATCCGCGACATGGCCCGGGACTTTGCCCGCGGCGAAATCGCGCCCCATGCGCAAGCCTGGGAAAAGGCCGGCTGGATCGATGACGGTCTGGTGGCGAAGATGGGTGAACTCGGCCTGCTGGGCATGGTGGTGCCGGAAGAATGGGGCGGCACCTATGTCGACTACGTCGCCTACGCCCTGGCGGTAGAAGAGATTTCGGCCGGCGACGGCGCCACGGGCGCATTGATGAGCATCCACAATTCCGTGGGCTGCGGCCCGGTGCTCAACTACGGCACCGAAGAACAGAAACAAACCTGGTTGCCGGATCTGGCCAGCGGCCAGGCGATCGGCTGCTTCTGCCTGACCGAGCCGCAAGCCGGCTCCGAAGCGCACAACCTGCGCACCCGCGCTGAACTGCGCGACGGCCAATGGGTGATCAACGGCGCCAAGCAATTCGTCAGCAATGGCAAGCGGGCAAAACTGGCGATTGTGTTTGCCGTGACCGATCCGGACCTGGGCAAGCGCGGCATCTCGGCGTTCCTGGTGCCGACCGATACCGCCGGTTTCATCGTCGACCGCACCGAACACAAAATGGGCATTCGCGCCTCCGACACCTGCGCGGTGACTTTGAGCAACTGCACGATTCCCGAAGCCAATCTGCTGGGTGATCGCGGTAAAGGGCTGGCCATCGCCCTGTCCAACCTCGAAGGCGGCCGCATCGGCATCGCCGCGCAGGCGCTGGGCATTGCCCGGGCAGCGTTCGAAGCCGCACTGGCGTATTCGCGGGATCGGGTGCAGTTCGACAAACCGATCATCGAGCACCAGAGCATCGCGAATATGCTCGCTGACATGCACACACGGCTAAACGCGGCGCGCTTGCTGATCCTGCATGCGGCTCGGCTGCGCAGTGCCGGCAAACCGTGCCTGTCCGAGGCTTCGCAGGCCAAGCTGTTTGCGTCGGAAATGGCCGAGAAAGTCTGCTCGTCGGCGATTCAGATTCATGGCGGGTACGGGTATCTGGAAGATTACCCGGTGGAGCGCTATTACCGGGATGCGCGGATTACGCAGATTTATGAAGGGTCGAGCGAGATACAGCGGATGGTGATTGCCCGGGAGTTGAAAAACTATCTGGTGTGAAGCTTGAAAGCTTCGCGGGCAAGCCTCGCTCCTACAGGTTATCGGTGTTCGCATGAACGACCCGTAACCCAGTAGGAGCGAGGCTTGCCCGCGAAGGCGTCGGTGAGGTCGCTACATCACTTACCCTGGAACTGCGCCTCACGCTTGGCAATGAACGCCGCCATCCCTTCCTTCTGATCCTGCGTCGCAAACGCCGCATGGAACACCCGGCGCTCAAAGCGCACGCCTTCCGACAGGCTCACTTCAAACGCGCGGTTGACGCTTTCCTTGATCATCATCGCGATCGGCAACGACTTCTTGGCGATCAACGCGGCGACTTTCAGCGCTTCTTCCAGCAGTTCATCCGCCGGCACGATCCGCGCGACGATCCCGCAGCGCTCGGCTTCTACCGCATCAATCAAACGTCCGCTCAGGCACATTTCCATGGCCTTGGCCTTGCCCACGGCGCGGGTCAGGCGCTGGGTGCCGCCCATACCCGGCAGCACGCCGAGGTTGATTTCCGGCTGGCCGAATTTCGCATTGTCGCCGGCAAGGATGAAATCGCACATCAGCGCCAGTTCACAGCCACCGCCCAGGGCGAAACCGTTGACCGCTGCAATGATCGGCTTGCGGCGGTTGGCCACGCGATCGCTGTCGCTGAACAGATCGTCCAGATAGATCTGCGGGTAGGTCAGCTCGGCCATTTCCTTGATGTCGGCGCCGGCGGCGAAGGCTTTTTTCGAGCCGGTCAGCACGATGCAGCCGATGTTCGAATCAGCTTCCAGGCCATCGAGGGCGTGGTTCAGTTCGCTGACGATCTGCGCATTCAACGCGTTCAGCGCCTGCGGACGGTTGAGGGTGATCAGGCCTACACGACCGTGGGTTTCCAGCAAAATCGTTTCGTAACTCACAATGGACTCCTTCTTAAAGATTGCGCGAAATAACCATGCGCTGAATATCGCTGGTGCCTTCGTAGATCTGGCAAACCCGCACGTCGCGGTAGATCCGCTCCAGCGGGAAGTCGTTCAGGTAACCGTAACCGCCGAGGGTTTGCAACGCCGAGGAGCAGACCTTCTCGGCCATTTCCGAGGCGAACAGCTTGGCCATGGACGCTTCGACCAGGGCCGGTTGACCGCTGTCCCTCAATGCAGCGGCGTAATGCACCATCTGCCGGGCGACGGCGATTTGCGTCGCCATGTCTGCCAAGCGGAAGGCTACGGCTTGATGTTCGATGATCGGCTTGCCGAAACTCTCACGCTCACGGGCGTAGTCGCGGGCCGCTTCAAACGCGGCGCGGGCCATGCCCACCGATTGCGAGGCGATACCGACACGGCCGCCTTCAAGGTTGGCCAGGGCGATCCGGTAACCTTCGCCCTCCTCACCTAACCGGTTGGCCACCGGCACTTTGACGTCTTCGAAGAGAATCTGGCAGGTGTCGGAGGCGTGCTGACCGAGTTTGTCTTCGACCCGGGCGACTTTGTAGCCCGGCGAATCGGTCGGCACGATCAGCGCCGTGATGCCGCGCTTGCCGGCACTCGGGTCGGTCACGGCAAACACGATCACCACCCCGGCGTTCTGCCCGGACGTGATGAACTGCTTGCAGCCGTTGAGCACGTAGTGATCGCCTTCCAGACGCGCACGGGTTTTCAGGCCGCTGGCGTCGGAACCGGCCTGCGGTTCGGTCAGGGCAAAGGCGCCGAGCATCGCGCCGCTGGCCAGTGGCTTGAGGAAGCGTTCTTTCTGATCGTCGTTGCCGTACTTGAGGATAGGTACGCAACCCACGGAGTTGTGCACGCTCATGATCGTCGAGCAGGCGCCGTCACCGGCGGCGATTTCTTCCAATGCCATGGCGTAGGCCAGGTAACCGGTGTCGCAACCGCCCCACTGCTCCGGCACCAGCATGCCGAAGAAGCCCAGTTCGGCCATCTCACCGATGGCTTCCTTGGGGAAGCGGTGTTCGCGGTCCCACTCGGCGGCAAACGGTTTCAGCCGTTCCTGGGCGAATTGTCGGGCCATGTCGCGGATCTGTTGTTGGTCGTCATCGGGAATCATGGTGAATCCTTAAAAATTGAGCCTGACGCAGAACCTGTAGGAGCGAGCCTGCTCGCGAAGAGCCGTGTCAGTCGACATTAACGTTGAATGACACACCGCATTCTCGAGCAGGCTCGCTCCTACAGTGGGAATTGCGTCAACCTTAGTAAAGGCATTCCACAGCCATGGCCGTGGCTTCACCGCCGCCGATGCAGATCGCTGCAACGCCGCGTTTCAGGCCTTTCTGGCGCAGGGCCGAGAGCAAGGTCACGAGAATCCGCGCGCCAGACGCACCAATCGGGTGGCCCAGGGCGCACGCGCCGCCGTGCACGTTGATCTTCTCGTGGGGGATTTCCAGTTTGGTCATGGTCACCAGACTGACCACCGCGAATGCTTCGTTGACTTCGAACAGCTCGACGTCGTCCACGGACCAGCCGGTTTTCTTCAGCAGCTTCTTGATCGCGCCCACCGGTGCCACCGGGAACAGGCCCGGGGTATCGGCAAATGCAGCATGGCCGTGAATCACTGCCAGCGGTTTCAGACCTTGTTTCTGTGCTTCGGACCGGCGCATCAGCACCAGCGCCGCCGCACCGTCGGAAATCGAACTGGAGTTGGCCGCGGTCACCGTGCCGCCTTCGCGGAATGCCGGTTTCAGCGAAGTGATCTTGTCCAGCTTGGCTTTCGGTGGTTGTTCGTCGCTGCTGATCAGCACCTGCTCTTTTCCGACAGTCACGGTAATCGGCACGATCTCGTCCTTGAAGCTGCCGTCCTTGATCGCCTGCTGCGCGCGGGTGGTCGAGGCAATGGCGAACGCGTCCTGGGCTTCGCGGCTGAAACCGTTGGTTTCGGCGCAATCCTCGGCGAAGGTGCCCATCAGGCGGCCCTTGTCGTAGGCGTCTTCCAGACCGTCGAGGAACATGGAATCGAGCACGCGGCCATGGCCCATGCGGTAACCGCTGCGAGCGCGGTCCAGCAGGTACGGTGCGTTGGACATGCTTTCCATGCCGCCCGCGACGACCACCTCGGCGCTGCCGGCAACGAGCATGTCGTGGGCCAGAATCGCCGCTTCCATGCCCGAGCCGCACATCTTGTTCAAGGTGGTGCAGCGGGTCGATTTATCCAGTCCCGCGCCCAATGCAGCTTGCCGAGCCGGTGCCTGACCGAGCCCGGCGGGCAGTACGCAGCCAAACAGCACTTCTTCTACGGTTTCAGGTTTGATACCCGCGCGCTCTACGGCAGCGCGGATCGCGGCAGCCCCCAGTTGCGGCGCGGTCAGGCTTTTCAGTTCGCCCTGGAAACCGCCCATCGGGGTGCGGACGGCGCTGACGATAACGATGGGATCGTTGGCAATAGTCATGACAAATCCTCCTTATTTAGCGGCCATGCGCAAGGCACCGTCGAGACGGATCACCTCGCCATTGAGCATGCTGTTTTCAATGATATGCCTGACCAGCGCGGCATACTCGCCCGGTTTGCCCAGACGTGGCGGAAATGGCACACCAGCCGCCAGGGACGCGCGGACTTCCGGGGTCATGCCGGCCATCATCGGGGTTTCAAAAATGCCGGGGGCGATGGTCATCACGCGGATGCCGAAGCGCGCCAGTTCACGGGCGGCGGGCAAGGTCAGGCTGACGATCGCGCCTTTGGACGCTGCATAAGCGGCCTGGCCGATCTGGCCATCGTAAGCCGCGGCTGAGGCGGTGTTGATGATCACGCCGCGTTCGCCGTCGGCATCCGCTTCGGCTTCGGCGATGGCCGCCGAAGCCAGGCGCAGCATATTGAAGCTGCCGATCAGGTTGACGTTGATCACCTGGCTGAAACTGGCCAGCGCGTGCGGGCCGGTCTTGCCGAGGATCTTCTCGCCACGCACGATGCCGGCGCAATTGACCAGACCGTTGAGACCGCCGAAGGCTTTCACCGTCGCCTGCACAGCGGCTTCGGCGGCGGCTTCGTCGCTGATGTCGGCCACTACGCTTTGCGCGCCGAGACGTTGCGCCTGGGCCGCGACCGCCTCGGCGTTCATGTCCACCAGCATCACTTTGGCGCCAGCCGCGACCAGCATTTCAGCGGTGGCCGCACCGAGGCCCGAGGCACCGCCGGTGACGAGAAAAACCTTGTTTTCGATCTGCATCATTGTGTCCTTGATTCAAGCTAAACGTTCTTCGCCGCAGCCTCTTGAGCCTTGGCGATTTCCTGGTTGCGCAAGATAAAGCGCTGCAATTTGCCGCTTGGGGTTTTCGGCAACTCGCTGACAAATTCGATTTCACGCGGGTACGAATGCGCGGCCAGACGCTTGCGCACGTGTTGGCGCAGTTCTTCGGCCAGCTCCGGCGTCGGGCGGTATTGCTCGCAAATCACGACGAAGGCTTTGACCAGTTCGGTGCGCTCCGGATCGGGTTTTCCGACGACGGCGGCTTCGATCACTGACGGGTGTTCGATCAATGCACTTTCCACATCGAACGGGCCAACGCGGTAGCCGGAAGTGGTGATCACGTCATCGCTGCGCCCGACGAAGCTGATGCTGCCGTCCGGGTTCCACTCGACGGTATCGCCACTCAGGTAGTAGTTGCCAACGAAGGCCTTGGTTGGCGCGCCTTCGTAACCGGCGAACCAGCACATCGGCGACTGGGTACGGTCGATGGCGAGGATGCCGGGCTGGCCGACGCCGAGCTCCTTGTATTCGTCGTCGAGCACCACGATGCGGTGGCCCGGTGAGGCAAACCCGGCGGCGCCCATGTGGATCGGGTGCTCCAGGCCATGGTGATTGCACAGGACCATGCCCAGTTCGGTCTGGCCGTAATGGTCATGAATGACCACCCCGAGGTTGTCGGCGAACCAACGGATCACTTCCGGGTTCAGCGGCTCACCGGCGCTGCTGACGATGCGCAGTTTGCCCTTGATCGACTTGGCGAACTCGTCGCCACCGGCAATCAACAAGCGATAGGCCGTCGGTGACCCGGTGAGGTTGGTGATCCCGTATTTATTGATCACCCGGCAGGTGCTTTCGAGGGTGAACGGGCCATCGTAAAACGTGATCGGATGCCCCATCGCCATGGGACCGGTGACGCCGAAATAGATGCCGTAGGCCCAGCCCGGATCGGCGACGTTCCAGAACGCGTCTTCGGGGCGCAGGTCCACGGCGTCGCGGGTGTAGCTCTGGAAAGCGACAATGGCTTTGAGCGGCACCGACAGGGCTTTCGACGGGCCGGTGGTGCCCGAGGTGAACATCAGCAGGAACGGGTCTTCGCCGGTCAGCAACACCGGTTCGTACTCGGGGGAATAATTAGCCAGTTCGGCCCAGAAGCTGTAATCGCCACGGACGATGCCTTGGCCTTTCGCACCGCCGACGGTAACGATGGTCGGGCAGTCGGCGACTTCAATGAGTTTGGGGCGATTGACCGCATCGGTTACCACCACTTTGGCGCCGGAGCAGCTGAGTCGGTGTTCGATGGCTTTCGGGCCGAAGGCGGTAAACAAAGGCTGATAGACCGCGCCGATGCGCCAGGTGGCGAAGACGGTGATCAGCAATTCGATATTACGTGGCAGCAGGCCGGCGACCTTGTCGCCTTTTTTCACGCCCTGGGCCAGAAGGAAGTTGGCAAAGCGCGCGGCTTTGTCCTGCAAGTCCTTGAAGGTATACGTGGCGCTGGCGCCGTCGCGGCCTTCCCAGAACAGCGCAATACGCCCCGGCAAGGCATGCCGGTCGCAACACTCGACGCAGGCGTTTAGGGCAGTCAGATCGCCGGCCAGGGCGGCGTCGACGGTGTGCTGATAATTGAACTGTGACGTGGCAGACAAGTAATCGCGCATTGCCAGAATCCCTGTGTATTTTTATTAGGTTGGGGGAACCGTAAAAACCACAGAAATACTCACCCCACGCGGGGCTCGGGGCAATGGTCAAAGCTATCAAGTTGTCTGACTGGTTTGGCCAAGGTAGCCAATGCGTGGGAATGATCGGTATCTAGCTCGCTTCGTTGAGGATCAAACTCCGATAATGCCCAGGATTGGACCCCGACCACTTGCGAAACGCCTTGTAGAACGAACTCGCATCCGCAAACCCCAGCCGCGTGGCGATCTCGGCAAAGCTGATACTCGGCTCAGCCAGCCAGACAATGGCCAATTCCTTGCGCACGCTGTCCTTGAGCCCTTGATAGGTCTGCCCTTCCTCCGCCAGGCGCCGGCGCAAGGTCGAGGCCGACATGCACAGTTGCTGCGCCAGAGGCTCGGTCTCCGGCCACTGATCGGCGGGCAACTGGCGTAAATCATGCTTGATCCGGCTCGCCAGGCTCTCCGGGTCGCGGTACTTGACCAGAATATTCGCTGGCGCATGGGCCAGGAAGCGCTTGAGTTCTTCCGGGCTGCGCTTGATCGGCAAGTCCAGGCAATCCGCCGAGAAAATCATCCGGGTGCGGGGCCGGTCGAATCGCAGGTTCTCGGAAAACATCACCTGATAGTCATCGCAGAAATCCGGCGCCGGGCAACGTAATTCAATGGCCAGAATCGGTATCCGCCGCCCCGCCAGCCAACAGGCAACGCCGTGCACGATCATCCAGTAGGTGAAATAGATAAAGGCCCGGCGCGGGTCCAGCTCATCTTCCAGCAACACGATCTCCGCCAGGCTTTGCTGACGAACCAGTTGCGCCGGCATGCGTTCGAGCATCAACGACAGGAAACTCAGGCCTGAGGTCAGGCCGGCTGCCAGGCTCGGCTGGATCATCGAGCTGCGGCAGAGAAACTCAAGGCTGCCGGATTTGAGCTTGCGCGGGTCCATGCCAAAAAATTCATCGTCCCCGCGCCGGGCCAGCAAGCGCCAAAGCCGTGCATACGCCGTCGCCGGAACGCGGGCATCACTGGTTTGCAGCAGCTGCGGATCAATGCCGACCTTGTTCAATACCTCGTCGGTGGCGGCTCCGGGGGCGCAGCTTTGCAACAGGGCTTCACGCACCAGTTGGATGGCGATGGTGTCTTTTTCCGACATTGAGCGAGGTGGGCCTTGATCTTGTTTGAGTGCCGGCATCTTAGCGCACAGCGACCCAATCCTGTAGGAGCGAGCGGTGCGGCGATCCGACTTGCCCGCGAATCAGGCGACTCGGTCTTGCCCTGATACCGAGTAATCGTTCTTCGCGGGCAAGCCTCGCTCCTACAAGGGGGGATGTGATCTTTAGAGTTGTTCAGGTTAGGTTCAGGTAAATGCCAATGAATGCCATTTGGGAATGAGTGTCATTATGTTACAACTTAGCACCCTATCTAATTCCACGACGGTGCTGAATGCTTGTTCCTTTTCTGATCATGCTGCGCGAAGGCATTGAAGCCGCGTTGATCGTTGGCATCATCGCCAGCTACCTCAAGCAGACCGGCCGTGGCCAGTGGATGCCCGCCGTGTGGATCGGCGTTTTCCTTGCCGTTGCGCTGGCCTTGCTGGTGGGCGGTGGTCTGGAGCTGGTGAGCGCCGAATTCCCGCAGAAACAACAGGAGTTGTTTGAAGGTGTGGTCGGCCTGGTGGCTGTCGGCATTCTCAGCTCCATGGTCTTCTGGATGCGCAAAGTGGCGCGTTCGATCAAGCACTCGCTGCACGTCTCCCTCGACCACGCGCTGACCGGCTCCAAACACCAGGTCACGGCACTGATCGCCATGGTGTTTTTCGCCGTGGCCCGGGAAGGCCTGGAGACGGTGTTCTTCCTGCTCGCAGTGTTCCAGCAGAGCGAAGGCCCGGCGGCACCGATCGGCGCCCTCCTCGGCCTGATCCTGGCGATCATCATCGGCTTCCTGATCTACACCGGCAGCATGCGCCTGAACCTCGGCGCGTTCTTCCGCTGGACCGGCTTGTTCATCCTGGTGGTGGCGGCGGGCATTCTCGCCAACTCGGTGCAGGCGCTGCATGAAGCCGGAGTCTGGAATCACCTGCAAACCGTGCTCTTGGACTTCAGTGCGACGCTGCCGATGGACGGCCCGGTGGGTTCGGTGCTGGCCGGCATGTTCGGTTACCAGGACGCGCCGACGGTCAGCACCCTCGGGGCCTATCTGATTTACCTGGTAGTGGCGCTGGTGATGTTCTTCATCCCAGCTCCGGCACCCGCTGAACAACCTTCTTCCGTTTCCAGCCAATAAGGGCACCCATGCCAAATCAAGCCCCTCCCCAGGCCTCGCCTCCCCGCGCCTTGCGCTGGGCGGTGGCCGGTTCGGTGATCGTGATGATCGCCGCCGGCGGCCTGTTCTACTACGCCTCGAAAATGGCGGCGGCCAAGCGCCAGGTTAACCATGACGAAGTGCTGGTGACCATTCACCCGCACAGCTGCGAGCCGAATGCGCTGTCCGTTCCGGCGGGTCGCGCCAGCTTCCGCATCGTCAATCGCTCGGATCGGGCGGTGGAATGGGAGATCCTTGACGGCGTGCTGGTAGTCGAAGAACGGGAGAACATCGCGCCGGGCCTGAGCCAGGTGATCAATGCCAACCTGCTACCCGGCGACTATGCGATCACCTGCGGATTGCTGAGCAACCCGCGAGGCACCTTGCACGTGACTCCGACTGCCGCCTCCGACGCGGCCGCCAAGGCCAAGCCGTCGATGGTCGCCTTCGTAGGGCCGTTGTCGGAATTCCGTGTGTACCTGAGCAGTCAAAGCAGCGCGCTGATCAAAGCCGTCGCCGCCCTTGAGCAAGCAATCGCCGCTGGCGACCTGAGCCAGGCACAAGCGCTGTATGTGCCCGCCCGCGCCGCTTATCAACGGATCGCCCCCGCCGCCCAGCGTCTGGCTGAACTGGACAACGCCATCAATGCCCGCGCCGATTACTTCGAGAAACGCGAACAGGACCCAGCCTTCAGCGGTTTCCACCGCATCGAGTACGCGCTGTTCCAGCAACGCAACCTCGACGGTCTGGCACCGGTTGCCCAGCGCTTGAGCAGCGACGTCGCCACGCTCAAACAGCAACTGCTCGCGCAATCGCTGCCACCGGAGCAGTTGGTGAGCATTGTCGTGCGCAATCTGCACAGCCTCGCCGATGTGCGTGCCAGCAGCGGTGAAGAAGAACGCTACAGCCACACCGACCTGAACGGTTTCGCCGCCAACCTCTTTGCTGCGCGCAAAGTCGTCGACCTGTTGCGCCCGTTGCTGACCACGTCCGCCGTCGAGTTGCTGCCGAAGATCGACAGCGCGATCACCGCCCTCGATGCCGAACTCAATGGGTTGAAGGTCCAGGACGGCTACGCGAGCTACGACACAGTGAGTGCCGCGCAGCGTAAACAGATCGCCGACAAGGCCAAGGCGCTGGCCGACGCACTCGATGGAATCGATCCCGCCCTCGGCCTTTCCGGCCTTTAAACAGAAGACTCAAAACCGATGAACGATTCAGAACACTTCAACCTCCAGCGTCGCCGGGTATTGATGGGCATGGGCGCTGCGGGTGTTGCGCTGGCAGGCTCCGCACTGAGCTGCCCGGCGATGGCCGCAAGCCCCGCGCAAGTCACCGAAGCGCCAAGCAGCGACAAGACCGAAGACCGCCACGCGTTCCATGGCAAGCACCAGACCGGCATCGTCACTCCGCGCCCGGCGTCCGGCATGCTGGTGTCGTTTGATGTGTTGGCCAGTGATCGCGAGGACCTGGAACGGTTGTTCCGCACCCTCAACGAGCGCATCGCGTTCCTGATGCAGGGCGGACCGGTGGCGCAAGTCGATCCGAAACTGCCGCCGGTGGATTCGGGCATCCTCGGCCCGGTGGTCACGCCGGACAACCTGACCATCACCGTATCGGTGGGCGAGTCGCTGTTCGACGAGCGCTTCGGCCTGGCCGCGGCCAAGCCCAAACGGTTGAGCCGCATGGTCGGTTTTCCTAACGATGCTCTGGACGCCGATTGCTGCCACGGCGACCTGAGTCTGCAGTTTTGCGCCAACACCACCGATACCAACATCCACGCCCTGCGCGACATTGTGAAAAACCTGCCGGACCTGCTGCTGGTGCGCTGGAAACAGGAAGGCAGCGTGCCGCCCCAGGCGCCGACGAAACCCGGTGTGCCGGCGCAGAGCGCACGCAATTTCCTCGGTTTTCGCGACGGCTCGGCGAACCCGGACTCCAACGACGCCAAGGCCATGGACAGCCTCGTCTGGGTGCAACCGGGCAGCGACGAACCGGCATGGGCCGCCAATGGCAGCTATCAGGCGGTGCGGATCATCCGCAACTTCGTCGAGCGCTGGGACCGCACGCCCTTGCAGGAACAGGAAAGCATTCTCGGCCGCATAAAAGCCACCGGCGCGCCCATGGGCGGCGCCCATGAAACTGAAGTTCCGGACTACGCCAAGGACCCGCAAGGCAAACTGACCAAACTCGACGCGCATATCCGCCTGGCCAACCCGCGCACTGCTGCGACCCAGGCCAACCTGATCCTGCGCCGGCCGTTCAACTACTCCAACGGCGTGAACAAGAACGGTCAGTTGGACATGGGTTTGTTGTTCATCTGCTACCAGGCCGATCTGGACAAAGGTTTTATCACCGTCCAGACCCGACTCAACGGCGAGCCGCTGGAGGAATACCTCAAGCCGGTCGGCGGCGGTTACTTCTTCACCCTGCCGGGTGTGACGGGCGACCAGGACTTCATCGGTCGCTCGCTGCTTGACGCTGCCTCACCCAAAACAAACACCTGAACAACCCCACACGGAACTGTCCCATGAAAAAGTCGCCCCTCGCGTTATTGCTGACCCTAGGCTTGCTCAATACCCCGCTGTCGGCTTTCGCGGCGACGGCGCCGCTGGAGCTGGTGCAGCCGATTTCGGATTACAAAATCTATGTCACCGAGCAACTGGATGAGCTGGCCAGCCACACACAGCAGTTCACCGATGCAGTGAAAAAAGGCGACTTGGCCACCGCCAGGAAACTGTACGCACCGACCCGGGTTTTCTACGAATCGATCGAGCCGATTGCCGAGCTGTTCAGCGACCTCGATGCGTCCATCGACTCACGCGTTGATGACCACGAAAAAGGCGTGAAGGCCGAAGATTTCACCGGTTTCCACCGCATTGAATATTCGCTGTTCTCGGAAAACAGCACCCAGGGTCTCGATGAATTGGCCGATGGCTTGAACAAAGACGTCAAAGACCTGCAAACCCGCGTCGCCGGCCTGACCTTCCCGCCTGAGAAAGTGGTGGGCGGCGCCGCTGCCTTGCTTGAAGAAGTGGCGGCCACCAAGATCTCCGGTGAAGAAGACCGCTACAGCCACACTGACCTGTATGACTTCCAGGGCAACATCGACGGCGCGAAGAAAATCGTCGACCTGTTCCGTCCGCAGATCGAAAAGCAGGACGCGGCGTTTATTGCCAAGGTCGACAAGAACTTTGCCAGCGTGAACAAGATTCTGGCGAAGTACAAAACCGGGGATGGTGGGTTCGAGACGTATGACAAGGTGAAAGAGAACGACCGCAAGGCGTTGGTTGGGCCGGTGAATACGTTGGCTGAAGACCTTTCCACATTGCGTGGGAAATTGGGTTTGAACTGATTTTTTGTAGCGTTTTGGCGGGCCTTTTCGCGGCCAAGCCTCGCTCCTGCAGCGAGGCTTGCCCGCGAAGGCATTATCACGCTCACCGATATTCCTCCTGCCTTGCACATAACCCGCGCTAACATCCCCCGCCAATAATAAAAGCTCACGGAAGACTCACCATGACCACCCCTGCCTTCGACCTGCGCCCACTCATGGTCGCCAACATGGCCTGTTCCATGTCGATGATGGCGTTCGTCTCCCTGATCGGACCGATCGCCCGGGCGTTGGGCCTGGCCACCTGGCAGGCCGGCGCGGCGGTGACGGTGTCCGGAGTGATCTGGATGTTGCTCGCCCGCCCCTGGGGCCAGGCCAGTGATCGCTATGGCCGGCGACGGATTCTGTTGATCGCCACAGCCGGCTTCACCCTCGCCTACTGGGCCTTGTGCCTGTTCATCGATGCCTCGTTGCGTTTTCTGCCGTCGGCGCTGTTGGGGTTTATCGGGTTGATGATCGGACGCGGCCTGATCGGCGTGTTCTATGCCGCGATTCCGGTGGGCGGCAACGCGCTGATCGCCGACAACATCGAGCCGCAACACCGCGCCAAAGCCATGGCGGCCCTGGGCGCGGCCAACGCCTGCGGGCTGGTGATCGGCCCGGCGATTGCGGCGTTGTTGTCGCGCTTCAGTCTGAGCCTGCCGTTCTATGCCATGGCGATCCTGCCGTTACTGGCGTTTGTGGTGCTGCACTACAAACTCAAGGGTCAGGAACTGCACCTGCGGCAAGCGCCGCGCAAGGTTCATCTGAACGATCCACGACTGCGTCGCCCAATGGCCGTCGCGTTTGTGGCGATGCTCTGTGTGTCGATTGCGCAGATCACCGTCGGCTTCTTCGCCCTCGACCGACTCGGCATGAACCCGGCCGATGCCGCGCAAACCGCGGGCATCGCCTTGACCATGGTCGGTTTCGCGCTGATCTGTTCGCAACTGCTGGTGCGCCGGCTTGAATGGCCGCCGCTGCGGCTCATCCGCGCGGGCGCACTGGTGGCGGCCGTGGGCTTTGCCGGCAGCATCCTGGCGGATGCTGCGTGGGGTTTATGGCTGTGCTTTTTCGTGTCGGCGGGCGGGATGGGGCTGATCTTTCCGTCGTTCGCCGCACTGGCGGCCAACGCGGTCGACGCCTCGGAACAAGGCGCCACCGCCGGCTCCATTGGTGCCGCGCAAGGCTTTGGCGTGGTCATCGGGCCGCTGGCGGCGACGTTAATCTACGACGTCGATCCGCGCCTTCCCTACCTGGTTGCCGCTGCGCTGTTGCTGCTGGTGGCGTTGTGGCCACAGACGCGGCAGCACTGAGGGTTACAAAATCCGATAGAGCAACCGCTCGATCCGCACCCGACTGACACGCTTGAGGAACTTGGCCACCGCCGCCGGGTATTCCAGCAGCGTTTCCAGATCCTGATATCGCTGGATGCGCGTGGTGTTATGGAAAATCTCGCCCAGTTCTTTACTGCGCGGCTCCAGCAATTCGCCTTTCGGGTCGTCGATCAGCAACGCGTTCTCAAGGTCGAGGCGGAACGCCCGTGGGTTGAGGTTATTACCGGTCAGCAAGGTGTAGCGCTTGTCGATCCACATGCCTTTGAGGTGATAGGTGTTGTCGCCGTCCTTCCACAAATGCAGGTTCAGCTTGCCGCTGTCGATGCTGTGTTGATGGCGTTTGGCAAAGCGCCGCAGGCTGATCTCGTAAAGATACGGCAGCGCGGCGATCACCTTGAACGGCTCGCTCGGCGGGATGAAGAAGTCGTTGGCGGTCTTGTCGCCGACCACGATGTCGATTTTCACGCCGCGCCCCAGGGCCCGGTTGATTTCCCGGGTCACCGCCAATGGCAGGTTGAAATACGGCGTGCAGATGGTCAACTGATGCTGAGCGCTGGCGATCAACTCGCAAATCACTCGGCTCAACGGGTTGTTCTTGCCCACACCGAGCAGCGGACTCACCGACAAACCGCCCTTCGCCGTACTGCCGGCCGTGGTGTCGTACGCGGCGTGCTTGAGGCGGCTGCGCAAATCGCCAATGTCGTTGCGCAGGCTGCGGGTGGTCGGCAGGTTCGGCAGGTCGAGGCGATGCACCGCTTTGGAAGCGATCAGACCGTGCTGGATCAAGTGCTGCATGGAATCAGCCAGTGCGTGGTTCTGCAGCAGGTGATAACGATCGTAGCGGTACTTGTCGAACTTGTGCAGGTAAACGTTGTTCAGGCTCGCGCCGCTGTAGATCACGCAGTCATCGATCACAAAGCCTTTCAAATGCAGCACGCCGAACAACTCGCGAGTCTGCACCGGCACGCCGTACACCGGCACAACACTTTCGTGGGTGCGCGTCGCTTCCTGGTACCAGGCCGAGTTGCCCGGCTGTTTGCCGGCACCGATCAAGCCGCGCTGAGCGCGCAGCCAGTCAACCACCACGACCACGTCCAGTTCCGGACGCTTCAGTTTGGCGGCGTGCAAGGCATCAAGGATTTCCTGACCGGCCTCGTCCTGTTGCAAGTACAGCGCAACGATATAGATGCGTTGGGTGGCACTGGCGATTTTTTCCAGCAGGCAACGCCGGAACTCGGCAGCGCCGGAAAGAATGGTGACGGCATCGGCGGTCAGCGGAAAACTGCGCAGCTTAGGCAGCAGAGAGCGTTTGAAAAGCGACGGCATAGGGCTCGCAAAGGGTCAATTCCGAAGAGTCCGAGAGCTTACACCATGGATCCGCTTGGGTCTTCCCACGGCACCGATCGTTCCCACGCTCTGCGTGGGAATGCCGCCATGGACGCTCTGCGTCCGCTTCGAAATGTGACGCGGAACGTCACGGGATGCATTCCCACGCAGAGCGCGGGAATGATCTTTCTAAAAACCTGTTGACCAAGGAGAACGATCGTTCTACTGTTCGCCACATGAACGAAATCACAAGCAACGACACACGCGACATCATTCTGGATGTCACCGAAAAGTTGATCTATAAAAGTGGCATCGCCGCCACCGGCATGGATCTTCTGGTGAAAACCGCCGGCGTCTCCAGAAAAAGTATCTACCGCTACTTCGCCAACAAGGAGGAGCTGACCGTCGCCGCTCTGCAACGCCGCGACGCGCGCTGGATGCACTGGTACAGAAGTGAAGTCGACCAGGCTGAAACCCCGGCCGACCGCCTGCTCAACCTGTTTACCGTGCTCAAGGCCTGGTTCGCCTCTGAAGGTTTCCGTGGCTGTGCGTTCATCAATACCAGTGGTGAAACCGGCGACCCGTCAGACCCGGTTCGCCTGGTCGCCAAAGACCACAAACAAAAGCTGCTCGACTACGTGTGCGAGCTCTGCACCGAACATGGCGCTACCGACCCGGAGACGCTGGCCAAACAGCTGCTGATCCTGATCGACGGCGCCATTACCGTAGCGCTTGTGATGGGTGATCACAGTGCCGCCGATAATGCGCAATGCATGGCGCGAAAGTTATTGGACCTGTAACACTTGAACCAAGCCTGACAACTTGCTCGAACTCTAACTTGAAAGGGAGACTATATATGTCTAACGCCGAAGTTCGTCCGCCATTGCCGCCGTTTACCCGTGAATCAGCCATCGAAAAAGTTCGCCTGGCCGAAGACGGCTGGAACTCCCGCGACCCGGAACGCGTGTCGCTGGCCTACACCCTGGACACCAAGTGGCGTAACCGCGCCGAGTTCGCCTACAACCGCGAAGAAGCCAAAGGTTTCCTGACCCGCAAGTGGGCCAAGGAACTGGATTATCGCCTGATCAAGGAACTCTGGGCCTTCACCGGCAACCGCATCGCCGTACGTTACGCCTATGAATGGCACGACGACTCGGGTAACTGGTTCCGTTCCTACGGCAACGAAAACTGGGAGTTCGATGAAAACGGTTTGATGGCCAACCGGTTTGCCTGCATCAACGACATGCCGATCAAGGAAAGCGACCGCAAGTTCCATTGGCCACTGGGACGTCGCCCGGATGATCATCCGAGCCTGTCCGACCTTGGTCTGTAACCGCTGATCCCCTGTAGGAACGAGGTTTGCCCGCGAAGGCGATGTAACAGGCCACTTATTTGTTGACTGTGAATCAGCCTTCGCGGGCAAGCCTCGCTCCTACAGGATTTATGTCGTCCGCCCGTTTTGTGATGACCACAATCCCGTAGGAGCGAGGCTTGCCCGCGAAAGGGCCAGACCAGTCGCCGCAAAGTCTGGATCTAGGTAAGATATCGGCCCTTCCCCGCAGCCCCTTGCTGCACCCCGCCGAATAAGCCGATTTCCATGCCTTTTGAACTCAGCGTTGACCTCACCACCCTGGCCATTCTGGCCATTGTCGCCTTCATTGCCGGTTTCATCGACGCCATCGCCGGCGGTGGCGGTCTGCTGACTACCCCGGCGCTGTTGACCGCCGGCCTGCCGCCACACCTGGTGCTGGGCACCAACAAGCTGAGTTCGACCTTCGGCTCCGCCACCGCCAGTTTTACCTTCTACCGCCGCAAGCTGTTCCATCCCCGGCAGTGGGTGCATGCCATCGTCGGTACGCTGGTCGGTGCGCTGACCGGCGCCGTGGTCGCGCATTACCTGCCCGCCGAATGGCTGAACAAAATGCTCCCGGTGATCGTGTTCGCCTGTGGCCTGTATTTGTTGTTCGGCGGCACGCCAAAAGCGCCGCTGGACAGCGACGCACCGATCAAGAAAAAGTGGCAATCGACCCAAGGCTTCAGCCTCGGTTTCTACGACGGCGTGGCCGGTCCGGGCACCGGCGCGTTCTGGACTGTCAGCAGTCTGCTGATGTATCCCATCGACCTGGTGAAGGCCAGCGGCGTGGCGCGCAGCATGAACTTCGTCAGCAACATCGCGGCGCTGTCGGTGTTCGTGTTTTCCGGGCAGGTGGACTGGATCATCGGCCTGAGCATGGGCCTGTCGGTGATGGTCGGCGCGTTCTTCGGGGCTCGCACCGCCATCAGCGGCGGCGCGAAGTTCATTCGCCCGGTGTTCATCACCGTGGTGCTGGGCTTGACCGTGCGGCTAGCCTGGCAGCACTGGTTCAGCGTGACCTAAGCGCCGCGCCACGTAGACGTCGATGAGGTAACGGGCAATCGAGCGCGACGCCGGCAAGGGTGGCAACTCATGAACGTTGAACCACTGGGCGTCTTCAATCTCGTCTTCCTGACAGACAATCTCGCCACCGGCGTACTCGGCGTGAAAGCCGAGCATCATTGAATGCGGGAACGGCCAGCACTGGCTGCCCAGGTACTGGATGTTCTTGACCTCGATCTGCACCTCCTCGCGCACTTCGCGAATCAGGCAGTCCTCGGCTGACTCGCCCGGCTCGGCAAACCCCGCCAACGTGCTGTAGACCCCGGTCACGAAACGTGGCGAACGGGCCAACAGCACCTCGTCGCCCCGGGTCACCAGCACAATCATGCTCGGCGAGATGCGCGGGTAATAACGCAAATCACACGGTTCGCAGTACATCGCACGCTCACGAGGAACTTGCGTCGCCGCCTGACCGCAATTGCCACAAAAGCGATGCTCGCGGTACCAGGTGCCGATCTGCGCAGCATAACCAAGCACCTTGTACACCGTGTGATCGCCATCGAGCATGAACGCCCGCAAGCCTTTCCAGTTGCAGCCCGGTACTTCGCTGTGACTGCGCAATTCCAGCAGGTAGACCGGTTCGCCATCCAGGTGACCGATGCCATGTTCGGCCAGGATCGACAGGTCCTGACGTTTGAGCCATTCGCGGGGGAACAGCGCGCCATTGTCGTCGAACAGAAAGCCTTCGGGGCTGCGAGCCACGGCCCAGCCGCCAGGTTGATCGGTGTCCAGTACTGCGGTGGTCCAGCGTGAAGTCATTTTAATCAGTCCAGAAATTCGGGTTTCTGTTTGCTCATATGGGCAGCCATGGCCACGCGCAAATCGGTGGATTGCAGCATGGCGGCGTTCCAGGTGGCAACGTATTCGAGGCCGTCGTCGATGCGGTGGTCGCGCATGTAGCTGATCATCTCTTTGGTGCCGGTGACCGCGATCGGCGACTTGCTGGCGATTTCCCGGGCAATGCCCATCACACCATCCAACAGGCTGGCCTGATCGCTGTAAACGCGATTGACCAGGCCGATGTTGCGCGCTTCCTCGGCGCCAAAGGTGCGACCAGTGTAAGCCAGTTCACGCAGCATGCCGTCACCGATGATCCGCGGCAAACGTTGCAAAGTGCCAACGTCGGCGGTCATGCCGATGTCGATTTCCTTGATCGAAAATTGCGCGTCCTCGGCGGCGTAACGCATGTCGCACGCGGCAATCAGGTCGATGGCGCCGCCCAGGCAATAACCCTGAATCGCCGCCAGCACCGGCTTGCGGCAGTTATCGACGGCGTTGAACGACGCTTGCAGAGCGAGGATCTTGCGGCGCAGCAGGCGCGCATTGCGGCCGACGTCCTTGCCCAGTTCATTGGCCACCCCGGCCAGCATCATCAGGTCGATGCCGGAGGAAAAGTGCTTGCCGGCGCCACTGAGTACAACAACCCGGGCTTCATCGGTGTCATCGATCCACTGGAAAATGTCGATGATCTCGCTCCAGAACGCGGCGTTCATCGAATTGATCTTTTCCGGGCGGTTGATCTGCACATGGGCGATTTTATCGGCCAGTTCGACGGTGAACGCGGTGTACTGAGACATGGCAGTGATCCTTTTACCGGGCAAAAATGAGGACCGGACTATAACAAGGCATTGCGTGGGGGAGTAAGGCAGTGGTTCGGCCAAAAGCGGGACTGCCTCGGGTTCTCCAGTGTCTGATCTGACCTCTTCGCGGGCATACGGTGCCTTTGTAGGAGCGAGGCTTGCCCGCGAAGGCAGCACCGCCGATCTAACTGCCCTTCACCGCCACAAACGCCACGGTTTCATAAGGTACGGTCACCACATCCTTGCCGCGCAAGTCAGGCTCCCCGGCAATCAACGCCCGCATCTGTTCATCCACCCTCTCCCGCTGCTCCTCGGGCAACGCCGCAATAAAACTGGTCGAGCGCACGCGATTGAAGATCACATCTTCCGGCGCCCCCGTGTGCCCATGGCTGAAATACTGGGCTTGCAACGGCCCGAACGCCGGATGAGGAAAGGCCTGACGCCAGGCTCCCGTGTAGTAGCGCGGCGTATCGCCTTCCAGCGCGTTGATGATCGCATCCAGTTTCGGCACCCAACTCACCTTGGTATCGCGCAGGTTCCACACCAGGCCCAGCCTGCCACCGGGCTTGAGGACCCGGGCGATTTCGGTCAGTGCTTCAGTGCTGGCAAACCAGTGAAAGGCCTGGGCGCAGACCACCACGTCCACCGATGCATCCGGCAGCGGCAAATCCATCGCGGTGCCGCTCACCGCCAACACATCGGGGAACGCGTCGGACAACTTCTCAAGCATCTGCGGCACCGGTTCCACGGCAATCACCTGCGCGCCGGTCGCGACCAGGCGCCCAGTGAATTTACCGGTGCCCGCGCCCAGATCGATCACGGTTTTGCCCGCGTTCAAGCCCAGGGTTTCGCTCAGCCACTCGGCCACTTGCGGCGGGTAGTCCGGGCGGCCGCGAACATACGTATCGGCCCCGGTTTTGTAACCCGCAGCCGCAGAATGATGGACCTGATCTTTCATGGTAGTGCTCCTGAACAACAACGAATGCTGTCGAGCATAGCGCCTCGATTTGAGCTTTCCCCGCCAAAGAAATGAATAATTGTTCACCCTGCGGTGTTCTCCAATCAACGCCCCATGAGAATTACCCTTGCGGCTGCCGCCTGCGGCCGGGGCGTGGTTTACACTCAATCGAATCAACTCGCCGAGCATTTTCCATGACTATCCGTTTTGCTGTTTTCACCGCCCCGCTGTTGCTCGCCGTTGCGTTGTCCGGTTCACTGGCCCTGGCCGATGGCGACGATGACGCTCCGGCCAAACCCAACTGCCCCAAAGACCAGGTGTTCGACACCAAATCGCAGAAGTGCGTCATGCAAACCAGCAGCCTGGTCCCGGACGCTGACCGCACCGATTACGCCTACCGCCTGGCCAAGGACGGTCGCTACGAAGAAGCCCTGGCCCTGCTCGATACGCTCAAGAATCCAAATACGGCCAAGGCTCTGAACTACCGCGGCTATGCCACGCGTAAACTGGGGCGTACCGACGAAGGGATCGGTTATTACCTGCAATCGGTCAAACTCGACCCGCACTATGCGCAAGTGCGTGAATACCTCGGCGAGGCTTACGTGATCAAAGGTCGGCTGGACCTGGCGCAAGAGCAGTTGCAGCAGATCAAATCGATCTGTGGCAGTACGTGTGAGGAATATCAGGACCTGGCCGAAGCGATCAATGATTCATCGAAAACCTGACACACCGAACAGACGGAGGTCGCCATCGCCAGCGATCAGGCAATACGAACAGAACTGGGCCAGCATTTGACGCGTTTATGGCGTTACGGCCTGCTGCTGTCCCGGCAACGGCATGTGGCCGAAGACCTGGTGCAAGCCACCTGCGTTCGGGCACTTGAGCGTGCCGGGCAGTTTGTACCTGGCACCCGCATGGACCGCTGGCTGTTGAGCATTTTGCATTCGATCTGGCTCAACGAAGTGCGCTCCCGACGGGTGCGCCAAGGTCAGGGCCTGGTCGATGCCGACAGCCAGTTGTCGGTTGACGGAGAATCGGTAGCGCAGACCCATGTGCTCGCCGCCCAGGTCATCCGCCGGGTCGACGCCCTGCCCGAGGCCCAACGTGAAACGGTGTACCTGGCGTATGTCGAAGGCCTGTCGTATCGCGAAGTCGCCGAGGTGCTGCAAGTGCCCATCGGCACCGTCATGAGCCGCCTGGCCGCCGCACGGGTGAAACTGGCTGAATATCCGCCACTGCACACAGTGCCGAACCCTTTCACGGGAGAACGTCGATGAACGAGCGCGCGACACCTTCGGACGAGGAACTGGTGGCGTACCTCGACGATCAGCTCGATGCCGACCAGCGCACCCGCATCGACGCGGCCGTCGCCGAAGACTCGACACTCAACTTGCGCCTGCAATGGCTGGCCCGCAGCAGCCTGCCGTTCAAAGAGGCTTATGACGAACTGGCCCAACAGGCGCCTGTCCACCGCTTGCAGTCGATGCTCGACACTTTGCCCTCGCCTGAACGTCCGGCCCTGAATCGACGCCGATTCCTCGCGGCGGCGGCCGGCCTGGTGGTGAGTGGCGTGGTGGCGGATCGATTGTTCCTTGCCTGGCAACTGAGTCAGGAGAAAAGCAACTGGCGGGGCCTGGTCGCCGACTATATGTCGCTGTACGTGCCGCAAACCCTGGAACACTTGCCCGTCGACGAAGCCTCGCAACGGGCGCAACTGCGAACCATCGAGGCGCGCCTGGGCCTGAGCCTGACGCCTGCAAAACTGGCCCTGCCACGCTCCGAATTGAAGCGCGCGCAGATCCTCGAATACGACGGCATGCCGATCGCGCAGATTACTTATCTGGACCCGGCACATGGTCCGATTGCCTTGTGCGCCAAGCGCTCCAACAGTGGTAGCCGGCATTTTTCCCATGAGATTCGGCACAGGATGAATGTGGTGTATTGGGCAGACATGGAACATGCGTGGATGCTGATCGGGCATAACCCGGCGACGGAACTGGAAGGCATGGCGAAATCGTTGCGTAGCCGACTTAGCGCGTGAGCGAAGTTGCCCTATGCTTGGCGTCTGTTTTCCAAGGAGGAACCTCCCCATGCCAAACGTTTCTCGCACAGCCTTGCTGGTCATCGACGTACAGAACGACTTCATCCCCGGGGGGCAACTGCCGGTGCCCGAGGGAGACTTGATCGTGCCCTTGATCAACCGCCTGGGCGACCGGTTCAAACAGGTCATCATTACCCAGGACTGGCACCCGCCCGGCCACGCCTCGTTCGCGTCCAGCCATCCCGATCGCGAACCTTACGAGGTCATCGAGCTGCCTTACGGCCCGCAAACACTGTGGCCGGATCATTGTGTACGGGCGACGGCAGGGGCCGAGTTACACAAGGATCTCAACCTGCCCCACGCGCAACTGATCATCCGCAAGGGCTGCAACCCGGACATCGACAGTTACTCGGCATTTCTGGAAGCGGATCGCAAGACCACCACCGGCCTGGCCGGCTATTTGAAAGAACGCGGTATCGACACGCTCTATCTGGTCGGACTGGCGCTGGATTTCTGCGTGATGTTCTCGGCGCTGGATGCGCGGGCGGCGGGGTTCAATGTGTTCGTGGTGTTGGATGCGTGCCGGGCGATTGACCTGGACGGATCGTTAGCGGCTGCGATCGAGCGGATGCAGGTGGCTGGCGTTGATCTGGTTTCAGCGGATCAAGTGCCGGGTTAACCCCCGGCACCTGCCCACAAGGACTGCGTTCGAGTGCGCCACGATTCGAACGCAGTTTCGCAGGCTTGGCAGACGCTACCTGGAAATTGCAATCGCTCACTCACCGATAACCAAGTCTGTTCCGTTTCGGCCCCACACTAATCAGCCACTCTGAAATTATCGAGTGAGAACCAGTCCGGCGTAGGGCAGTGAAAATCCAGCCGAGCGATACCCGGTGCATCAAACGAAACATTCACCGGACCACCGTATGATGTCCCCAGTTTCTGTGTGCCCAGCAAGGCTCCAGCGGCGGTGTAATACGACACAGTGCTGTTGTCGTAATTGGAGCTGACGTGCCAGAAACTGATCCGTGAATAACTGTTCTTGAGTTTCAATTCCACGTTCACCGCCGCTGCGCCAAACGCTTCGCGACCGATGCTCAGCACCTGGTTTTCTACCTGTCCGGGAAACGATTCGCCAATTTCAGTGCGGGGGGTGACGGCAACCTCGCCTTCTCCCGACTTGAACGTGATCCGCATGCTGGACAGATCAATGACACCGCCGTGCCGCACCGTTTGGGTGGGCGCACCGTCAAAGTCCTCCAGAGGCTGAGCGGGCAGGTTCAATACTGTCAGTTCCTGCGTGGCAAACACCACGGCAGCGCTTTCATCGTCCTTGCCGTCGAACCCCACTTTCAACACCATTTGCAGCTGGCTTCCGGGCTTGAACTTCAGCAGCAGATCCCGTGGCACCGTGTTGTCCAGCCCGCCTATCTCAACATTCGTGACAGGTGCGCCCTGAGCGATAGGGATGACGTACTCGTTGCCATTTACATCAACACCGTGCAGGCGAAACCAACGCAATTGCCCAAGTCCTATCCCGGGCCATGGCGCGCATTGCGCCTGCACTGGGCCCGCAAACGAGCCGAGATCCAGCACCTTATTGCCGATGGCTTGAGGGATCGACGGCTTTGGCAGGCGCGGGTCCTTGTCATTTATTCGATTGATCGTCACATCCAGTGAATCGCTGGCTTGCGCCGCAGTATCGCGGAGCAACGCCCAGGACAGGCTCATGACCGCACCATGATTGGCCATCAACATCTGTGGCTTAAGCAGAAAGTTCGCCCGATGGTTTTTGTTGAAGGCCATGGCGGCGAACGTCGGCGAGCCGAGACCGGGTGTACCTTCGGCCAACAGTCGGGCCTGATCACCGGGAACATCGTCAAGAAATTCCACACGAGCGGTCACGCCATCAACAAAGTCCAGTGGGTCCAGTGGAGTGCCCGCCCCCACCAGCGTTGGCGGTTGCAGCAAGGAGACAGCCTTGCCTTTGACGTCGACCTTCAACGCAATGGAACGATCAAGCCTATTGCCCTGACTCATGCGGGTGTAACTGAACACGGCAGTCCCGCCCGCAATTCGGGCGAATCGATCGTATGGAACGGACAGCGAATACATGAAAGGGACATTCTTGATTGTTTCAATGAGCGTCAACACGTCTTCCGGTTCCGATCCGTCGGCGCTGCGGAAGCGGCAAGTGAAGTGGATTTCGTCGTCTTTCAACCAACCGCGCGGCACGTAAACCTGTGCCGTGGCCGGTTTGCCCGCGAGTTTTTCAAGCTCGATGGTATCGGGATCGTCTTCGGCATCGGCGGGGTCTTCACTGACGATCGGTGGGTCATACCACGTGCCCTTCAGGTTGACGTACAGATACAGACTGGCCGAGTACGGGCTGTTGACATCCGGCCCGTTACCTACGCGATCGATCACTGTGTAATTGATGCGAAAACGCGGATTATCGCCAGCCGCAACAAATGTCGCTTCGTCGACCGTCATCTCGAGCCAACCCTGATCGACTTCAGGCTGGGTCACCGTGTGGTTGAGCACAATGGAATTGCAATCGAGCCGAATCTGGTCAAACGTCCTCATCAACGGATAGGACAGCGTAACGATAACGCCTTCGCTCGCCCGCTCAGGGTCCACGCCTTGATCCAGCACTTCTGACTCGACTTCAATCGATAGCTCCGAATGACCTTCCTCGCCAGGAAACTGATCCACGAGGCCGGGGCGCTGCGCATGGAATAACACTCGCAACGGCGCCGAAGCGTCGATCTCGGTGCCTGCGCGATCAAGCAAGCAATCGAGCGTATTGAGCCCGTCCGTCCAGTGCCGGGTCTGCACGTAAACAGCCGCACGCTTGTCTTCTTCACCCGCAATCACGGGGAATGAGGCCACCGTTGCGCCGTTGAGCTGCAACTTGAAGGTGTCACCGGCTTGCGCGAGGGACGAAGGCTCGATGAACACTTTGACCCCTTCCGGATACAGGTAAGTCAACGCCAGTGGCAGCCCGGCGTCGACGCCGTCCGGCCCCGGAATCGGTTCTTTCATTCCCGGAATGAGGGGTTTGTCGAGGGTGAATGTGGTCATCGTATTCATGGGAAAGTCCCTGTAGGCCGGGCTGCGATGGCTGGATAGAAAAGAGCACGTCCTTTTTATTCAACACCGCCCGGCCGATGACCGCTACTGTCAGATCTGACAGGTACAGCACCTTAAAAACCTGAATGACTACCTTTAGTCTGAAAACGCGCCTGACCTTAAACCGAAGTGCTGGCCGGCGTCGGCAACCACAATTTGAATCGCGCTCCGCCCAGCGGCGATGCCTCAACGGTCAGCGTGCCACCCTGTGCTTCCAGCGCCCGGCGACTGATCGCGAGCCCCAGGCCAAATCCGCCCGTTGCCCGATCCCGGCTACGATCCAGCCGATAGAACGGTTCAAAGATCCGCTCGCGCTCATCGTCGGGAATGCCGATACCGTCGTCATCGACCCAGATTTCGCAGCCTTTCGGACAGACCTTTACGCCAATCTGAATGCGCTTTTCGCAATAGCGCATGGCATTGCGCAGCAGGTTCTGTATCGCGCGAGCCGTCAGTCGCGGGTCCAGCACGAAGCGTTCAAGTTGCCCATGCAGCAGCACGTCGATCACGATGTCCGGCGATTCCAGTTCTTCATCGACGCTGCCCAGAATGCTGTCGATGAACTCGTCCAGCGACACTTCAACCTGCTCCGGCAGACGCGCCGGGTTTTGCAGTCGGCTGTAGGACAACAGTTCCAGGACCAATTCATCCAGTTCCCGTATGTGCGCGACCAGCCCCAGCAACCGCTCGCGACTGGCGGCCGGCAAGTCGTCGGACAGCGCCAGGGCCAGGCCGAAGTCCAGGCGCGTCAGCGGTGTGCGCAGTTCGTGGGACACGGCGTTAAGCAAGTCGCGTTGCTGGTTGAGCAGGTTTTCGATATCGCCGGCCATGGTGTCGAAGACAGTGGCCAGGCTACCGATGTTGGAGTGCGAGGAGATCTGTGTGCGTTCGCCGAGGTGGCCCTTGCCGAAACGTTCGGCGGTGCCTTTGAGCCGTTCCAGATCGCGCCAGTGCGGACGCAGCCACAGCAACAGGCAGGCGAGCATGGTCGCGCCGATCAGGACGTTGATGCTCCAGTACAACAGGCTGACGTCCATCGGGTCCGGCGGTACGACCATTTCGACAACGGACTGCTCATTCAGCGGTGCCACGGCGAGCGTGCGCCAGCCCCAGTCGCCGATGCGCACGATGTTCTCGCCACGCTGCAAACGCTGGCGCTCCTGGAGGGTGAAGTCGGGATCGTCATGGCGGGTCAGAACGATGCGCAGCGGGGCAAACTCCTTGTCCATTTCAGTCGCCAACGCTGGCCATTGAGCTTCCGGCACGGCATGGAACTGTTTGACGATGAGGGTTTGCAGCCCGCGCGAATAATCGAGGTTGTAGGTGACGAACCGTTCATGGAAGAGCTTGATCACCAAGTCCGGCATCAGGTAGATCGCCGCGCTGTACGAGACGATCATCACCAGATAGAGGCGAAACAGGATCCTGAACATCGTCTCAGCATTCCCACTCGGAACGGCTGAACAGGTAGCCCTTGCCCCACACGGTCTTGATCTTGCGCGCCTCGCCCGCGTGGTCGTCGAACTTGCGCCGCAACTTGGAAATCGCCACGTCCACCGAGCGGTCGGTGCCGTTGAATTCGATGCCGCGCAGGCGTTGCAGGATCTGGTCGCGGCTCAGCACTTCGCCGGCATGCCGGGCCAGCACCACCAGCAGGTTGTATTCACCGCTGGACAGCTCCACCAGCTGATCGCGCCAAGTCACGGTGCGCTCGGACAAGTCGATGCACAAGTTGCCCATGAGGATGCGGTCGTTGGCGGTCTGCGGTTCGCTGAGGCTGCTGCGGCGCAACAGCGTGCGCACGCGGGCCAGCAAGACGCGGGGTTCGCAGGGCTTGGTGACGTAGTCGTCGGCGCCCATTTCCAGCCCCAGCACCTGGTCGTGGCTGTCGTCGCGAGCGGTGAGCATCAGGATCGGCAGCGTGGCCGAATCCGCCCGCAGCAAGCGGCAGACTTGCAGGCCATCGAGCCCGGGCAGCATCAGGTCGAGGATGACCAGGTCCGGCGGATTGACCCGCGCCCGCTCGCGCACGTGGTCGCCACGGCTGATCACACTGACGCTATAGCCATTGCGTTCCAGGTAGCTGGCAATCAGTTCGGAGAGCGCGGTGTCGTCTTCGACCAGGAGGATGTTGGGCATGGGTGTTTCCAGAAAGTGCAGTGGCGACCTTTGGGGCCTCTTCGCGGGCAAGCCTCGCTCCTACAGGGAAATGCGCATACTCGCTCCAACGAGGGAATGCGATTAACGGTAGGAGCGAGGCTTGCCCGCGAAGGCGGCCTGACAGGCGCAAAAAGTTTCAAGCGGCCAAGGATATACGCCCCCGCACGCCCGCGAGCAAAACCCTTACACAATTTCACACAGCACCAACAAAGCTTCACCGCTACTCTCCTCGCCTCCCCGTAGGATGCGGGCAGTCATTATTGGGGTAATTACATGTCAAAGAACCTGCTTGCCAAGCTCAGCCTGATGGCGCTGGCATTGACGCTGAGCGCTTGTGACAAGTCCTCGAACGCCGAAGAACAGGCGCCTCTGGCCACGGTGCGCGTCGAAACAATCGAAACCCGGCCCCTGTCGATCACCAGTGAACTGAGCGGGCGGATTGCCGCGCCACGGATTGCCGAAGTCCGCGCCCGGGTCGCCGGCGTCGTGTTGCAACGCACCTTTCGCGAAGGCAGCGACGTCAAAAAAGGCGATGTGCTGTTCCGTATCGACCCGGCACCCTTCAAGGCTGACCTCGACAGCGCCGAAGCGTCCTTGCGCAAGGCTGAAGCCAATGCGTTCCAGGCCAAATTGCAGGAACAGCGTTATGCCCAGTTGATCGAAGGCAACGCCATCAGCGGCCAGGATTACGACAACGCCCGGGCCAGTGCCCGGCAAACCGCTGCTGATGTCGCCGCCAACAAGGCCGCCGTGGACCGGGCGAAACTCAACCTCGGCTACGCCACCGTCACCGCACCGATTTCCGGGCGCATCGGCCGCGCGCTGGTGACCGAAGGTGCGCTGGTCGGGCAGAACGAAACCACGCCGCTGGCACTGATCCAGCAGCTGAACCCGATTCACGCCGACCTGACCCAATCGACCCGGGAACTCAACGACCTGCGCCGCGCCTTCCGTTCCGGGCAGTTGAAGGAAGTGGGCCAGGGCCAGGCCAAAGCCACGCTGATTCAGGATGACGGCAGCCTTTACCCGCTGCCGGGCAAGCTGCTATTCACCGACATCACTGTCGACCCGGGCACTGGCCAGATTATCGTGCGCAGCGAGTTCCCCAACCCGGACCTCGACTTGCTGCCGGGCAGCTTCGTGCGGGTGCGCCTCGAACAAGCCGTCAATCAGCAAGGCATCAGCGTACCGCAACGGTCCATTCAGCGTGACAGCGCCGGCATTGCCCAGGTGTTGGTGATCGACGCCGAGCAGCGCATCGGCCAGCAAACGGTAGAACTGGGCGCGGTACAGAACGATCGCTGGATCGTCACCGCCGGCCTTAACCCCGGCGACCGCATCGTCACCGAAGGCCTGCAACACGCCAAGCCCGGTGAAAAAGTCCAGATCGACAACACCCCTCTTCCACTTGCCCAGGTTTCTGGTCAGTAAGCAGGACGCTTTTTATGCCGCAGTTCTTTATCGATCGCCCGGTGTTCGCCTGGGTGGTTGCCCTGTTCATCCTGCTGGCCGGCGCCTTGGCCATTCCTCAGTTGCCGGTGGCGCAATACCCCGACGTCGCGCCGCCGCAGATCGAAATCTACGCCGTGTACCCCGGCGCTTCGGCGCAGACCATCGACGAGAGCGTAGTCAGCCTGATCGAGGAAGAGCTCAACGGCGCTGATCATCTGCTGTATTTCGAATCCCAGAGCAGCCTCGGCAGCGCCACCATCAAGGCCACTTTCCAGCCGGGCACCCACCCGGAAATGGCTCAGGTCGACGTGCAAAACCGGCTGAAAGTCGTGGAGTCGCGGCTGCCCCAAGCGGTCAATCAGCAAGGCTTGCAGGTGGAGAAAGTCTCCGCCGGTTTCCTGTTGTTGATCACCCTGACTTCCAGCGACGGCAAGCTCGACGATGTGGCGCTCAGTGATTACCTGGCGCGCAACGTGATGAACGAGATCAAGCGCCTGGACGGCGTCGGCAAAGCCCAGTTGTATGGCGCCGAACGGGCGATGCGCATCTGGATCGACCCGCAGAAGCTGATCGGTTTCAACCTGACCCCGGGCGACGTCAACGCCGCCATCGTCGCGCAGAACGCCCAGGTCTCGGCCGGCAGCATCGGCGATTTGCCGACGCGCACCACCCAGGAAATCACCGCGACCATTCTGGTAAAAGGCCAATTGTCGACGCCGGAAGAATTCGCCGACATCGTCCTCAAGGCCAATCCTGACGGTTCCACCGTGCGCATCAAGGACGTGGCGCGGGTCGAGATCGGCAGCCAGGAATATCAGTTCGGCACGCGCCTGAACGGCAAGCCTTCCACCGCCGTCAGCGTACAGTTGGCGCCGGGCGCCAATGCGCTGAGCACCGCGACCCTGGTGCGCGCGAAGATGGATGAACTGGCGCGCTACTTCCCGGCGAACGTGGAATACAAGATTCCTTACGACACCTCGCCGTTCGTCAAAGTCTCGATCACCAAAGTGGTTTACACCCTCGGCGAGGCGATGCTGCTGGTGTTTGCGGTGATGTTCCTGTTCCTGCAGAACATCCGCTACACGCTGATCCCGACGCTGGTGGTGCCGGTGGCGCTGATGGGCACGTTTGCGACCATGCTCGCGCTGGGCTTCTCGATCAACGTGCTGACCATGTTCGGCATGGTACTGGCCATCGGCATTCTGGTGGATGACGCCATCGTGGTGGTGGAAAACGTCGAGCGGATCATGGCCACCGAGGGCCTGTCGCCCAAAGAGGCGACGCGCAAGGCGATGAAGCAGATTACCGGGGCAATCATCGGCATCACCCTGGTGCTGGTGGCGGTGTTTATTCCGATGGCGTTCATGCAGGGCTCGGTCGGGGTGATTTACCGACAGTTCTCGCTGTCGATGGCCACCTCGATCCTGTTCTCCGCCTTCCTTGCGCTGACCCTGACCCCGGCGCTGTGCGCGACGCTGCTCAAGCCGATTGCCAAGGGTGAGCATCACGAAAAGAGCGGGTTCTTTGGTTGGTTCAACCGTGGTTTCGAGCGTCTGACCGAGCGTTATCAAGGTTGGGTGGCGTATGCACTGAAACGCACGGGCCGTTATCTGCTGATCTACGGCGTGCTGCTGATTGGTCTGGGCCTGTGTTTCAGTCGCCTGCCCTCCTCGTTTCTGCCGGTTGAGGATCAGGGTTACACCATCACCGACATTCAGCTACCACCGGGCGCGAGCAAAAACCGCACGGTCAAGGTCGTGGAACAAGTTGAAGCGCACAACGCCACTGAGCCGGGTGTCGGCGACAGCACAGTGATTCTCGGTTTCAGTTTTTCCGGCAGCGGACAAAACGCCGCGCTGGCATTTACCACGCTGAAGGATTGGTCGGATCGGGGCAGCGACGACTCGGCGAGTTCGATTGCCGACCGCGCCAACATTGCCCTGAGCCAGATAAAGGATGCGGTGGCCTTCTCGGTGCTGCCGCCGCCGGTTGACGGTCTCGGCACTTCCAGCGGCTTCGAGTTCCGCTTGCAGGACCGTGGCGGCCTCGGTCATGCCACGCTGATGAAAGCGCGGAGCGAATTGCTCGCCGCCGCCGAGAAAAGCCCGATCCTGATGAACGTGCGCGAAAGCGCGCTGGCCGAGGCGCCGCAAGTGCAGCTGGAAGTCGACCGCAAACAGGCCAACGCTTTGGGCGTGTCCTTTGCCGACATTGGCAACGTGCTCTCCACGGCGGTCGGTTCGGCCTACATCAACGACTTCCCCAATCAGGGGCGGATGCAACGGGTGGTGGTTCAGGCTGAAGGCGATCAACGCAGCCAGGTGGCCGATCTGCTGAAGATCCACGTGCGTAACGACGGCGGAAAAATGGTGCCGTTGTCGGCCTTCGTCCAGGCGAAATGGACCCAAGGCCCGGCGCAGTTGACCCGTTACAACGGCTACCCGGCGATCAGCATTTCCGGCGAGCCGGCGCCCGGCCACAGCACCGGCGAAGCCATGGCGGAAATCGAGCGGCTGGTTGCACTCGGCCCGGCCGGGTTGGGTCAGGAGTGGACCGGGTTGTCTTTGCAGGAACGTTTGTCCGGCAGTCAGGCACCGATTCTGCTCGGGCTGTCGCTGTTGATCGTGTTCCTCTGCCTGGCGGCGCTGTATGAAAGCTGGTCGATTCCGACATCGGTGCTGCTGGTAGTGCCGCTGGGTGTGCTCGGCGCCGTGCTGGCCGTGACCTTTCGCGGGATGCCCAACGACGTGTTCTTCAAGGTCGGACTGATCACCATCATTGGCCTGTCGGCGAAGAACGCGATCCTGATCATCGAATTCGCCAAGAGCCTGTACGACGAAGGGCATGACTTGGTCGACGCCACGCTGCAAGCCGCGCGCTTGCGGTTGCGGCCGATTGTGATGACGTCGCTGGCGTTCATTCTGGGTGTGGTGCCGTTGGCAATTGCTACCGGGGCCAGTTCGGCGAGTCAGCAAGCAATCGGCACCGGGGTGATCGGCGGGATGATCACAGCGACGCTGGCGGTGGTGTTTGTGCCGGTGTTTTTTGTGGTGGTGATGAAGCTGGTCCGCAAACGCCATAAAGACATCTAACCCACAACATATCCCCTGCGGGAGCGGGTTGTTTTCTCTGGTGTGGTCACAACAGACCACACTGGACTAAGGTGGTCGCATACCCTGGCCCATCGAGCACCCATGCCCTATCTCGCCCGCACCCACCCTCGCCTGTCTGCCGCAGCCACCCTTGGCCTCGCAGCAGGCATTCTGGCTCCAGTCGATTCGATCATCAGCAAAATCCTCATTGGCTGGAATGTCGGGGTCTGGACGTACTTGATCCTGATGCTCTGGCTCGCCGCCCGCGCCAAGGCGCCTGATGTAAGGCGTATTGCCGAGATCGAAGACGAAAACGCCGGGTTGGTGTTGTTTGTGGTGTGCATCGCGGCGATTGCCAGCCTCGCGACCATCACCTTCGAGCTGGCCGGCAGCAAAGACCTGGAAACCACCCGCAAGCTTCTGCATTACGGCTTCACCGCGCTGACGGTCATCGGCTCATGGCTGCTGATCGGGGTGATTTTCAGCGTGCATTACGCTCGCCTGTTCTACACCTGGGACGGCAAGGACCTGGCACTACGCTTCGCCGAAGGACTGGAAACTCCCAATTACTGGGACTTTCTGTACTTCTCTTTCACCATTGGCGTGGCGGTGCAGACTTCGGATGTGGGCGTGGCGACTCGGAGCATGCGCAAGATTGTGCTGGCGCAATCACTGATCGGTTTTTTGTTCAATACGGCGATTCTCGGTTTTTCGATCAACATCGCAGCCGGGTTATTTGGCTGAGCGCTGCACAAACGTTCTAGTCATTGTTCCCGGCGTCGGCGTTAAATACGTCGGTAAACGGTTTCGCAGGTGCAACATGACCACCCACAACTGGATCGACCTGACCCAAGACGCCGACACCGGCATCGAAACCCTGCGCGCGCATTTCAAGGGCCACGCTTACGATCCGCACTGGCATGACAGCTACCTGGTGGGCGTGACCGAGCAAGGCGTTCAGCAATTCAATTGCCGGCGCGCCAGGCATCAGAGCACGCCGGGCAAAGTGTTCTTGCTCGAACCGGGAGACATCCACGACGGAGAGGCGCCGACGGAGGATGGGTTCACCTACCGCATGTTGTACCTCGATCCACAGTGGCTGGAACGTGAGTTGAGCGCGCTGTTCGAAGACGCACCGCTTAATAGTCAATTGAGTTTCGCCACCACCCTGGCCAGTAATACAAGGCTGGCTCACGCCATCAGCCTCGCCTTTGAAGCCTTGCACGGGGCGGAATTGAGAATCGTGCGCCAGAGCGCTCTTGACGGGTTACTGGAGCGCCTCACCACTCACTTGCACTGGCGCACCCGTTATGCGGAAGACCCACGCCTGCCCCGGGTGGCGCAGAAGGCCCGGGAGTACCTGCATGCCAACGCCCGTTACGACATCGGTCTCGATCAATTAGCTGCGGCAACTGGCGTAGATCGATTCCGTTTGACCCGCGCGTTCAAGGCCGCTTATGGCATCGCACCCCATGCTTACCTCGTGCAATTACGCCTGGCCACCGCGCGTCGCCTGCTGGCCCGCGGAGAACTACCGGCCACAATCGCCATGGAATTGGGGTTTTCCGATCAAAGTCATCTGGGCCGCTGGTTTGTAAGAGCCTATGGCCTGACACCCGCGCTGTACCGCAAGCGCTGCTCAAATCTTCCAGACAGGTGATACGCCGATTGTGAAGATCGTCATCATCGATCTTCACCGGAGTTTGCCCGCGATGCTGCCCTCTTTCCCGACGTTCCTGCCTTTCCTGCTGTTTGCTTTCGTGGCGTCGATCACGCCCGGACCCACCAACATTCTGGTGCTGAGTAACAGCGCCCGATATGGACTTTCTGCCGCACTGCCGATCATTTTCGGTGCCTGTGCCAGCGCCGCCACCCTTGTTTTGGTGGTGGGTACCGGAGCTGGTTCGTCGCTGAGCGCGTTGCCCGCCGTGCAAACCGCCATGCAATGGATCGGAGTGATGTGGCTGAGTTACCTCGCGTGGCAGATTTTCAGCGCCCCGGCGCAATCCGTTGCCGCGCAGGAAACCAAGGCGCGACTTGGAGCGGTGGGCGCCGCCAGCTTGCAATTGATTAACCCGAAAACATGGATGATGGCCCTCGCCGTCGTCAGCGTCTTTGCCGGAACGGGTGAACATCGGCTGGTACAGGTGGTGTATCTGTCGCTGGCATTTTTCCTGATTTCCCTGCCTTGCCTCGGCGTATGGGCACTGCTCGGCGCAGGCTCCATGCGTTGGTTACGCTCGCCGCAGGCGATGCAACGTTTCAACCGTGGCATGGCGGTGTTGCTGCTGGTATCGGCCTGGCTGAGTGTCTGGTTGTGACCTCCATCCGTCGGCGTTTATAGGCTCATCGTTCATTCGCTACTTGACGGGGGATTCGTTTCTGGTGTCTTCTGAAACCGGTTTCAGTGCTTGGCACTTAACCTGATAAATCCAATAAGAAGGTTTCAGACCGTGAACGATTTCTCCGCCGCCCAGCGCAGCCGCGTCACCATGCTTGACGTCGCCGAACACGCCGGCGTCTCCAAGGCCAGCGTCTCGCGCTTCATCGGCGATGATCGCGCTCTGCTCTCCGATGCCATTGCCTTGCGCATCGAGCAGGCAATTGCCCAACTCGGCTATCGCCCCAACCAGATGGCCCGCGGCCTGAAACGCGGCCGCACTCGCCTGATCGGCATGCTGGTGGCCGACATCCGTAACCCTTATTCGATTGCCGTGATGCACGGGGTGGAAACCGCCTGCCGTCAGCACGGCTACAGCCTGGTGGTGTGCAACACCGATCGCGATGACGAGCAGGAGCGCCAGCACCTCGCGTTGCTGCGCTCGTACAACATCGAAGGCTTGATCGTGAATACCCTGGGCCACCACCGCGATGAGTTGCGCGAGCTGCATCGGGAGATGCCGATGGTGCTGGTGGATCGCAAGGTTGAGCAGCTTGAAAGTGATCTGGTCGGTCTGGACAACCCGGCCGCAGTGGAAATGGCCATCGCCCACTTGCAGGAACGCGGCTATCGCGACGTGCTGATGGTGACCGAACCGTTTGACGGCACCAGCTCGCGGATTGAGCGGGTCAGCAGTTTCAAGGCGCAGATCGGGCAACGTCCGGCGCTGACCGGCGCGGTGGTCGAAACGGGGAGCGAGCTGATTGCGCAACTGAAAACCTTCCTGGAAACCCCCGGCCCTGGTCACAAAGCGTTGTTCTGTGCCAATGGCATTGCGGCGTTGGCCGCAACCCATGCCTTGCGCGAGTTGCAGTGCAATCTGTTCGAGGATGTCGGGTTGATTGCTTTGGATGATCTGGATTGGTATCCGCTGGTGGGCAGCGGGATTACGGCGCTGGCCCAGCCGACGGCGGAGATTGGCGCGAGCGCGTTTGAGTGTTTGCTCAAGCGGTTGCGTGGGGATGACGGACCGGTGCGGACGATGGATTTTTCGGCGCGGTTGATTGTGCGTGGGTCGACCCTTGGGAATCTTCAGTGAATGTGATGGCCCTATCGCGAGCAGGCTCGCTCCCACATTGGAATGCGTATGCCTGTGGGAGTGAGCCTGCTCGCGATGAGGCCCGAAAGAACCCCACATTACTTAAGCCATTTTTTTTGAACAAAAATGAAACCGGTTTCAGAGGTGCAAAACAATGAATAAACCGCCCGTTTCCATCAGCCTGTCGAGCTACGGCGCCGATCTGGTCCGCCAACGCGGCCAAGGCAGTTTTATCGAGGTATTGGCGGCCGCCGGTGCCACGCGCATTGAATGGCGCGAAGAATTGCTGACCCATGAAAACCCGGTGCAACTGGCCGACGCCACTCGCTCACATGGCCTGGAAAGCATCTATTCCTCACCGATGGAACTGTGGCTGGCCGGCCAGTCGAAACCCAACCCTGAACTGCTTTGCACCCTCCAGCGCGCTGAAACGTTCGGCGCCAAATGGCTGAAAGTTTCCTTGGGCTACTTCACCGACAACAACGATCTGCACACCTTGAGCCGGATCCTCGCGCGAAGCCCGGTGCAGCTGCTGGTGGAAAACGACCAGACCTTGCACGGCGGGCGTATCGAGCCGTTCCAACGCTTCTTCGGCGAAGTCGAGCAACACCGACTGCCGATCAAAATGACCTTCGACATCGGCAACTGGCAATGGCAGGACCAGTCCGCCGTCAATGCCGCTCGGCTGCTCGGTCGGCATGTCGGTTACGTGCATTGCAAAGCCGTTGCGCGCCGGGCTGACGGCAAACTGGTCGCCATCCCACCGGCTGCCAGCGATGTGCACCTGTGGGAACAACTGCTGCGGCACATGGCCCAAGGCGTCATGCGCGCGGCGGAATATCCGCTGCAAGGCGATGACCTGGTGCAGTTGACCACCGACCACGTCGCCACCCTCGCCCGCCTCGGCCAATCCCGTCTGGAAAGTGCCCATGTCTGAGTTCGATATTCTCTCGTTCGGCGAAACCATGGCCATGTTCGTCGCCGATCAGAACGGTGATCTGGCGGCCGTCAGCCAATTCCACAAGCGCATTGCCGGGGCGGACAGCAACGTCGCGATCGGCCTGTCGCGGCTGGGGTTCAACGTGGCGTGGCTGAGCCGGGTCGGTGCCGATTCGTTGGGACGGTTTGTCGTCGATACGTTGGAAAAGGAAGGCCTGGATTGCAGCCATGTCGCCATCGACCCGGCACACCCGACCGGGTTTCAGCTCAAGTCTCGTACCGACGATGGCAGTGATCCGGCGGTCGAGTATTTCCGTCGCGGCTCGGCGGCGAGTCATTTGTCGGTGCAATCGATCTCCCCGCCGTTGCTCAACGCGCGACATCTGCACGCTACCGGCATTCCTCCGGCGCTGTCTGCGTCGGCCCGGGAAATGTCGTTCGAATTGATGACCCGCATGCGCACTGCCGGGCGCAGCGTGTCCTTCGACCCGAACCTGCGCCCAAGTCTGTGGGCCAGCGAGCAACTGATGATCAGCGAGATCAACCGCCTCGCCGCCCTCGCCCACTGGGTGCTGCCGGGGTTGAGTGAAGGACGTTTACTGACCGGGTATGAAGACCCGGAGGACATTGCGGCGTTTTATCTCGATCAGGGTGCAGAAGCGGTGGCAATCAAGCTCGGGCCCCATGGCGCGTATTACCGCACGCAGCAAGATCAGGGGTTTGTCGCGGGTGTGCCGGTGGCAACGGTGGTCGATACCGTCGGCGCCGGTGATGGCTTTGCCGTCGGCATGATCAGCGCCTTGCTCGAAAACCACAGCTTCGCCGATGCCGTGCAGCGGGCCAACTGGATTGGCAGCCGTGCGGTGCAGAGTCGCGGGGATATGGAGGGGTTGCCGACCCGACTTGAGATGTCCGTCGAATTTGAGACCGCTGTTCGCGGGCAAGCTTCGCGCCTACAGGACAGCGGCGCTCTTGTAGGAGCGAGGCTTGCCCGCGAAGAGCCCCGCACAGCCACTGAAGATTTCTGACCCGTTACCTGCTGCGACAAAAACAACAAGCTCAGGAGCACCACTATGAAAACCGCCTCACTCGCCACCCGCCGTTGGTGGTACATCATGCCCATCGTCTTCATCACCTACAGCCTGGCGTATCTGGACCGCGCCAATTACGGCTTCGCTGCCGCCTCCGGGATGGCCGCCGACCTGATGATCACGCCCGGCCTGTCTTCAATGCTCGGCGCGCTGTTTTTCCTCGGTTACTTTTTCTTCCAGATACCGGGCGCGATCTATGCGCAGAAACACAGCGTGAAGAAGCTGATTTTCGTCAGCCTGATCCTCTGGGGCGGGCTCGCGACATTGACCGGGGTCGTCTCCAACGCCTATTGGCTGATCGTGATCCGTTTCATGCTCGGTGTGGTCGAGGCCGCGGTGATGCCAGCGATGCTGGTGTACTTGTGCCACTGGTTCACCCGCGCCGAACGCTCCCGGGCCAATACTTTCCTGATCCTCGGCAACCCGGTGACCATGCTGTGGATGTCAGTGGTGTCAGGTTATCTGGTGCAGCATTACAGCTGGCGCTGGATGTTCATCATTGAAGGTTTGCCGGCGGTATTCTGGGCGTTTATCTGGTGGCGTCTGGCCGATGACCGTCCGGCCCAGGCCAAATGGCTGACCGACCAGGAGAAGCACGACCTGGAAAGCGCCCTCGCCGCCGAACAGGTCGGCATCAAAGCAGTGAAGAACTACGCCGAAGCCTTCCGTTCGCCGAAAGTGATCATCCTTGCGCTGCAGTTTTTCTGCTGGAGCATTGGTGTCTACGGTTTCGTGTTGTGGCTGCCGTCGATCCTCAAGGCCGGCGCGCAGATGGACATGATCGAAGCCGGCTGGCTCTCGGCGCTGCCGTACCTGGCCGCGGTGATCGCCATGCTGCTGGTGTCCTGGGGCTCGGACAAATTGCAGAAGCGCAAACGCTTCGTCTGGCCGCCGCTGCTGATCGCCTCAAATAATTCTGGACCCAAGCTAACAGTTAGTCGTGATTTTATCCATACAATTCAATAGCTTAATTCTTCTAACTATTTTGCATTCATTT
>NZ_RXHX01000079.1:0-4513 GCF_005930655.1 Pseudomonas sp. FSL W5-0299 | reverse complement strand
ACGGCAAGTCGGCCGACACCTCGGTCACCGACTCGGCGGACACCACCACTCTGAGCCTGACAGCAACCGATTCGGTCGCTGAAGGCGGTTCGATCGTCTACACCGCCAACCTGACCAACGCGGCTGGCACGCCGGTCACCGTCACCCTGAGCAACGGCGCAGTGATCACCATCGCCGCCAACGCCACCAGCGGCTCCGTGACCGTCAAGGCACCGGCCGATGACGTTTACAAAGACGCGGGCAAAGTCGAAGCAACCATCAAGGACGCCACTGGCGGCAACTTCGAAAACCTGGTCAAGGACCCGGCCGCAGCGGTGACCAGCGTCACCGACACCCTCGACACGTCGACCGTCACGCTGACCGCCACGAGCACAGTGGCTGAAGGCGGCACCGTGGTGTACACCGCCTCGGTCGGCGCACCTGTCACCGGCTCGCCTGTGATCGTGACGCTGGCCAATGGTCAGACCATCACCATTGCGGTCGGCGCCAGCAGCGGCACCGTCAACGCCGTGGTCTCGAATGATGTGCTGAGCGGCCACGCGCCGGTGAGTAATTCGATCACTAACGTCAGTGGCGGCTACTACGAAAACCTGGTCGCCGATAAAACCCCGGTCAGCACCAGCGTGACCGACACCGTCGACACCACCACCCTGTCGCTGACTGCCACCGGCAACGTCAACGAGGGGGGGGCGATCGTTTACACCGCGAGCCTGACTAATCCGGCCGGCACTCCGGTCACCGTGACCCTGAGCAACGGTGCCGTGATCACCATTGCGGCTGGTAAAACCACTGGCACCGTGACCGTCGACGCGCCGAAAGACGACGTCTACAAAGACGCTGGCAAACTCGAAGTCACCATCAAGGACGCCGCTGGCGGCAACTTTGAGAACCTGGTCACCAGCCCGAATCCGGCCGTGACCAACGTCGCCGACACCACTAACACCACACAACTGACCCTCAGCGCTGACAAGTCTGTGCTCGAAGGTTCGCACATCACGTACACCGCGACCCTGACCAACGCCGCGCAAACCCCGGTGACCGTCAAGCTGAGCAACGGCGAGACCATCACCATCGCAGCCGGCAAGACCAGCGGTTCGGTCACCATCGCGGCGCCGAGCGACGACGTCTACAAGGATGCCGGCAAGCTCACCGTCAAGATGACGGACGCCAGCGGTGGCAACTTCGAAAAACTCGACGTCAGCAAGACGTCAGTGAGCACCACCGTCAAAGACACGGTGGACACGACGTCCCTGTCCCTGTCGGCCAGCCACACCGTGAGCGAAGGTGGCCAGATCACCTACACCGCCACCCTGAGCAACCCGACGGACACGGCGATGACCGTGAAGTTGAGCAACGGCGCAGTGATCAACATCGCCGCCGGCGCCACCACCGGTTCGGTGAACTTCGCTGCACCGGCCAATACGCCGTACATCGACGGCGGAAAAGTCCAGGCAACGATTGCCAGCCACAACGGCGGCAACTTCGAAAAAGTCGTCACCAGCTCTTCGCCGGCGGTCACCACCGTCACCGATTCGACCGACACCACCGGCCTGAGCCTGAGCGCCACCGGTTCGGTCGCCGAGGGTGGTTCGATCGTCTACACCGCGACCCTGACCAATGCCGCTGGCACTGCAATGACCGTGACGTTGAGCAACGGCGCAGTCATCAACATCGCCAAGGGCGCCACCAGCGGTTCGGTGAACTTCGCCGCCCCCAAGGATGACGTCTACAAAGACGCTGGCAAAGTCGACGCCAGCATCACCAAGACCACCGGTGGCAACTTCGAAAACCTGGTGGCCGACAAGACGCCAGCAGTCACCGACGTAACCGACACCATCAACAACAGCACCGTCTCCCTGACCGCCACGGCCAGCACGGTCGAAGGCGGCACCGTGGTTTACACCGCGTCGGTCAATGCGCCAGTGACCGGTTCGCCGGTGGTAGTGGCGTTGTCCAACGGCCAGTTCATCACCATTCCGGTCGGCGCGAGTTCGGGTAGCGTGAATTTTGTTGCACCGAACGACGCCTTGGCTGGCGGCGGTTCGCTGAGCGTGAAAATCGATGGCACCACCGGCGGCAACTACGAAAACCTGGTGGCGAATCAAACCCCGGCGGTGACTTCGGTGACCGACGTCAAAGACACCACCACCCTGAGCCTGAGCGCTTCGGATTCGGTGGCTGAGGGCGGTTCGATCGTCTACACCGCGACGTTGACCAATGCTGCCGGCACCCCGGTCACCGTGAACCTGAGCAACGGTGCCGTGATCACCATCGCGGCCGGCGCGACGGTCGGCTCCGTGACGGTCAAGGCACCAGCCGATGACGTCTACAAAGACGCCGGCAAAGTCGAAGCGACCATCAAAGACGCGACTGGCGGCAACTTCGAGAACCTGGTGCCAAGCACTGTTCCGGCAGTGACTGACGTTACCGACACCCTCGATACCTCGACCGTCAGCTTGACGGCCAACAGCAGCGTGGCGGAAGGCGGGACCGTGGTTTACACCGCGTCCGTTACCGCTCCGGTGACCGGCTCGCCGGTTGTCGTGACCTTGTCCAACGGCCAGACCATCACCATTCCGGTCGGCTCGAGCAGCGCCAGTGTGGACTTCATAACGCCAAACGACGCATTGGCGGGCGGTGGTTCTCTGAGCGTGAAAATCGACGACGCGAAGGGTGGCAACTACGAGAAGCTGGACATCGACGGCAAGTCGGCAGACACCTCGATTACTGATTCCGCAGACACCACCACCGTCAGCCTGAGCGCTACCGACTCGGTCGCGGAAGGCGGTTCGATTGTCTATACCGCGACGTTGACCAATGCTGCCGGCACCCCGGTCACCGTGAACCTGTCGAACGGTGCCGTGATCACCATCGCGGCCGGCGCGACGGTCGGCTCCGTGACCGTCAAGGCACCAGCCGATGACGTCTACAAAGATGCCGGAAAAGTCGAAGCGACCATCAAAGACGCGACTGGCGGCAACTTCGAAAACCTGGTCACCAGCCCGGGAGCGGCGGTTACTGAAGTCACTGACACGATCAATACGTCGACCGTCAGCCTGACCGCAACTTCCTCTGTCGCCGAAGGCGGCAACGTGGTCTACACCGCTTCCGTCACCGCGCCGGTCACCGGTTCGCCGGTCGTCGTGACCTTGTCCAATGGCGAAAAAATCACCATTGCGGTCGGCGAAAGTAACGCCTCGATCACCGTCAAAGCGCCGAACGATGCCTTGGTCGGCCACGAGCCGCTGACCAACGCCATCAAGGATGTGACGGGGGGCAATTACGAGAGCCTGGTCGCCGACAAGACCCCGACCTCGACCGCCATCAGTGACACCCTGGACACCACCAAAGTGACCATGACCGCCAGCGACTACGTGGTCGAGGGCGGCACCATTACGTACACCGTCAACCTCAGCAATGCCGCCGGCACCGACATGACGGTCAAACTGAGCAACGGCGAGAGCGTCTTGATCAAGGCCGGCGACAAGTCGGGCCTCATCACCGTTCCGGCGCCGAGCGATGACGTCTACAAGGACGGCAGCAAAATCACCGTTGGCATCGCCAGCACCGACGGCGGCAATTTCGAAAAACTCGACGTCAGCAAAACCACGCACACCACCACCGTCAACGACACCGTGGATACCACCACACTCAAGCTCAGTGCCGATGTGAGCACCGTCGGCGAAGGTGGTCAGATCAACTACACCGCCACGTTGAGCCATCCTGCCGACACGGCCATGACCGTGACCCTGAATAACGGTCTGGTGATCAACATCAAGGCCGGCGAGTCCAGCGGTTCGGCGCCGTACACCGTGCCAAATGACGTCTACACCGGCGCCTCGCCTGTTCGGGCAGCGATTGCAGAGAGCACGGGCGGCAACTTCGAAAAACTCGACACCGACCGCTCCGCCGTCGTCACCAAAGTGACCGACAGCGCGGACGCCACGACGTTGAGCTTGAGCGCTACTGATTCGGTCGCTGAAGGCGGTTCGATCGTCTACACCGCCAACCTGACCAACGCGGCTGGCACACCAGTCACCGTCACCCTGAGCAACGGCGCCGTGATCACCATTGCAGCCGGCGCCACCAGCGGCTCCGTGACCGTCAAGGCACCGGCCGATGACGTCTACAAAGACGCTGGTAAAGTCGAAGCGACCATCAAGGACGCCACTGGCGGCAACTTTGAGAACTTGGTTAAAGACCCAGCGGCAGCGCTAACTGATGTGACCGACACCGTCGACACCTCGACCGTCAGCCTGACCGCGACGTCCACTGTGGCTGAAGGCGGCACCGTGGTGTACACCGCGTCCGTGACTGCGCCAGTGACCGGCTCGCCGGTTGTCGTGAGCTTGTCCAACGGCCAGACCATCACCATTCCGGTCGGCTCGAGCAGCGCCAGCGTGAACTACGTTGCGCCAAACGATGCCTTGGCCGGTGGCAGCTCGCTGAGCGTCAAGATTGATGATGCCAAGGGCGGCAATTACGAGAAGCTGGACGTCGACGGCAAGTCGGC
>NZ_RXHX01000078.1:0-4702 GCF_005930655.1 Pseudomonas sp. FSL W5-0299 | reverse complement strand
GTCTTGGGCGACAGGCCGAGAAGGGACTTAATGGCGGCGGAGGTTTGCGATCGGGCTTTGAGCTCAAGAATCTGCCCAAGCAAGGTGAGCGAGATGATGACCGCAGCGGCTTCGAAGTAGACGCCGATACGTCCATCTTGCATAAAGGTAGCGGGAAAGCTTTGGGGTAAGAACGTTGCCATGACGCTGTAAAGGTAGGCTGCGGCGGTACCCAAACCAATCAAAGTCCACATGTTTGGACTGCGATTTCTAATAGAGGCTATGCCCCTTACAAAAAAGGGCCAACCTGCCCATAAAGTCACCGGTGTCGCCAGAGCGAACTCGATCCAGTTTTGGATCGAGCCATGGAGGAGTTGTAACGAGTGTCCCGCCATGGCGAGCACGGTCACTATCACGGTTAATGGCAGCGACCACCAAAAGCGGCGGGCGAAATCCCGGAGTTCAGGATTTTCTTCTTCATTTAGGGCAGTTGCCGGGTCCGGACTGGCGTATTTCCGGGTGCATCGGACAGGTAAACTCAGTGCCTGTTTGTACCGCAGAATCTGGAGTGGTGACGCGGGATTCGGCGCTCGAAACATTACCGCTGAAGCGTTCAGGATCAGCTCGAAACTTCTCCTGGCATTTCAGGCTACAAAATTGATATGCCTGTCCCTGATAAGACTCACCAAATTTACTTGGTGAAGTGACTGCCATTCCGCACACCGGGTCACGCAGATCATCGTCATTGAGCGGAGCAGCATGGGCGTGACTGTGTTCGTGGTGGCTCGATATGGTAGGCATGGCTATTTCCCTTTTTCGTCCTTGTTGGTTGCTGTCTGATCGCCATGGCTATGTCCGCCATGTCCATGTCCAAAAAAATGCATCAATGGACAGATCAACAGAATCAGATAAGGCCAAAATGGATAAACGTGGCTGAAATGCTCCCGCAAAACGTAAAAGGCACCAATCGCAATAAGCATGATCAGTACAACGCCTGTTTTGCGCCTCCAAAATGGGGCGGTGGTGTTTCCATCCGGATGCTGATGGTTATTCATGATCTATACCCCACTGTGTGAGCATTGCTGTGATCTCTGCGACAGAGCGTAGCCAACTCTTGTATCGAAGCGGTGTTAGCAGCCAGCTCTGGCTTATTTCAGGTCAAACTGACCGACCATCCCCGATTGATAATGCGCCGGCATGTTGCAGGCAAACTGAAGCCCAGTGCTGTTGTTGAAGGTCCAGATTAACTCCTGGGTTGCGCCTGGCTCGATCAGGATGCTGTTCGGGTCGTTGTGTTCCATTCCGACCATCTTCATTCCACCCATGCTGTGGCCCATGTCGCTCATCGCTTTCCCGGTACCAGTGGGGGTCAGCGTCCCGTTCTGGAGCATGCTTACCATTTCTTTTTGGTGCGCTGCATGAGCAGCGGCTTTGCCGATGTTGAACTCGTGCAGCATCAAACCCTCATTGCGAAGGACAAATCGAATGGTTTCACCAGGTTTTACGTCGATGCTTTCAGGCTTGAAGAAAAGATCACCCATCTCAACCTCCACCGTACGGGTAACCTCAGAGGCGACTCCAGGACGACCGATGTCCTCTTTCCCATGACCTACGCCGGCCATGGCCGTTGCACCGAATAGCAGGGTGATTGCTGCGATGACTGGGGTAACGAGCTTAGCTTTCATGGTGACCTCGGGAGTAAGTGGGAAGCACCGGCTATGCTAATGATGCGGAGCTGCCAGTTAACTGACCTGAACATTACATTTCCGTCAGTTTTCGAAATAAATACGGCGTCCAGATGACGCCGCATTCAACAAGACTGTTTAAAAAGCTCTTTCCAGCGAGTTGCTCACTGGTGGTTCTCTGAAAGCATCAGCTTGTGCTCGCGTTGCATTTGACTCAGAACGTCGTCGACAATTTTGTCGTGTTTTTCCATCCAGGCCAGGTGCTGCTGGGGTGACATTGAGGCGTCTGGATGATCTTTATGGAGTTGGCTCATGATGTCGCCGAGCATTTTCATATGCTCGGCCATGTGGACATGACGCTGTCCTTCAGGGGCTTTTTCAGCTTGGATCAGTACGGCTTCAGCCCTGTCGCGCAGGCCTTCCATACGCTCTATCACCCGGTCTCCGCCACTTTCAGCCCATACAGAAGCTGAGACGAGTATCGAGCTCACAAAAAACAGCATTTTCAGGCGATTCATGGGGCAACTCCTTATGGAATTGTTTTCCGGCTCCCAAACGTTTCATGCTGAAGAGTCGGTCGAGCACCAGGAAGTACTCATGCTTGAACCCTAGACAGCGCTCGCTGACATCTACCTGAAGCCAATATTACTTTTCTGTCAGTTGCTGGTTGGCTGGCGTGTTTCGTTGCAGACTGCGCTTCATCATTATCCGAGAGCCACCCTCATGAGACTTCTGGTTGCTGAAGACGAACCCAAAATAGGTATCTATTTGCAGCAAGGACTCACGGAGGCGGGGTTCAATGTGGATCGCTTTACCAATGGCAAGGTGGCGCTACAGCACGCTTTGAGCGAGGCCTATGACCTGCTGATTTTAGACGTCATGATGCCCGGGCTGGATGGCTGGGAAGTACTTCAGAAGGTTCGTGCATCCGGAAAAGATGTTCCCGTGCTCTTCCTCACGGCGCGAGATCGCGTTGAAGATCGAGTGAAAGGACTTGAACTCGGTGCAGATGATTACCTGATCAAACCCTTCGCATTTTCTGAACTGTTGGCTCGCGTCAGAACGTTGCTGCGTCGGGGTAACGGCGCTCCCTCGCAAACCTATATGAAATTGGCTGATCTGGAGGTGGACCTGCTCAAGCGTCGGGCCATTCGTGGAGGTAAGCGCATAGACCTTACGGCCAAAGAGTTTGCGTTGCTTGAGCTGTTGCTACGACGTCGAGGGGAGGTGCTGCCAAAGTCACTTATCGCCTCCCAGGTTTGGGATATGAACTTCGACAGCGATACCAATGTTATCGAGGTTGCAGTGAGAAGGTTGAGAGCCAAGATAGATGACGACTTTGAGGTCAAGTTGATTCATACCTCTAGGGGGATGGGTTACATGCTCGACGCGCCTGATTCGGAGTCGGAATGAACCGAATGTCCCTGACGACCCGTATGAGTCTGATGTTCATGCTCGCGGTAACGGCCGTGCTTACGGTCGCCGGACTCAGTTTCAATAACCTCAGTCGGCATCACTTTAAGATGCTGGATCAGCAGGCATTGAACGAAAAGCTCCACTCGACCCAGAGAATTTTGTCCGGGTTGAACAGCATCGATCAACTCAGCGAATTTAAGCCTGAGCTGGAGGCGCTGCTGGGGGCTCACCGTGATTTGACTGCCCTAATAATCGATGGTGACGGCAAGCTGCTGTTTGCTGATCCCGGTCCGGTAGATATTCCGAAGGAGTTCCGCACAACCACAAACAACAACGTCTGGGAGTGGCGGGAGCAAGGGCAGATGTTCCGTGGAGTGACGGCACAAGCCGTTGTGACGGGGCAAGACAAGCCGTTGACAGTCATTTTGATCTTTGACGTTACTCAGCATATGTCCTTTTTCGAGACGCTTGAACGATGGTTTTGGATAGGGTTGGTGATCAGCGCATTGGTCAGTGCTGCACTCGGCTGGATGGTAGCAAGCAGTGGCATGCGGCCCATTCGCCAGGTCACGCGGGTCGCTGCCTCAATGTCAGCAAAATCACTCAAAGAGCGCATCCCCTTAGCACCCGTTCCCAAAGAGCTTCAGCAAATGGTGCTGTCGTTTAACGCAATGTTGTCCAGGCTCGACGATGCATTTGTCCGGTTATCGAACTTTTCCGCAGACATTGCCCACGAACTACGGACCCCCGTGAGCAACTTGATGACCCACACCGAAGTGGTGCTTTCAAGAAAAAGGAATATTGAGGACTACGAAGACAACCTGTACTCAAATCTTGATGACTTGAAGCGTATGAGTCGGATGATTGATGACATGCTTTTTCTGGCGAAATCTGACAACGGTCTGATCACACACGAGAACAAACCAATAGACCTCGTGGAAGTAGTGGAAAAATTGCTTGAGTACTACCGCCTTTTGGCTGATGAGCGAGGGATTCAACTCAAGGTTTCAGGAAGGGGCAGCGTCCGAGGCGATGTCCTTATGCTCCACAGAGCCATTTCTAACCTGCTCTCTAACGCGCTTCGCTACACCTCTGAAGGGAAGACGATCAGTGTCGAAATCCTCCAGAAGGAGATGTCGGTATTGGTCGTCGTGGAGAACCACGGAGAACCCATTGCCCCCGAACATCTTGAAAAGCTTTTCGATCGTTTTTATCGCGTGGACCCAGCGCGGCGAGAAGGGAGTCCAAGCAACGCAGGGCTAGGTCTGTCGATTACCCGATCAATTATTGAGGCGCATGATGGCAAAATCTGGTGTACGTCATGTGACGGGAAAACGGCCTTTCATCTAGAGTTTCCTAGTGTTGACTTGGAGGTCAGCTGAACAACGGCGTATTTGTGATCAACGGCGATCTCTCAGCCTGCGCCCAGCGTCCACTTTCGTTATTTTTGAATGAGTGAAAACCCTAGTATCTGGGGCACGCGGTCTCGTCTTTAAGTCTCGCTACGCCCGCCAATTCGAGGCCAAACACCGCGTCAAGCTGACTGAAATGTAATCGAACAGTTTGCGTTCGTGTGGCATCGTGTTCTTGCACTGTGACGTTGGGGCCTAGTGAGTTTCTCG
>NZ_RXHX01000077.1:0-4901 GCF_005930655.1 Pseudomonas sp. FSL W5-0299 | reverse complement strand
CTGATTGCCGCGACGCTGCTGGCCTGGCGCCTGGGGGGCAACGTGGTGCTGACCTTCTGGATCGCCTATATCCTGACCCGCCCGTTCGGCGCCTCTCTCGGCGACTTGCTAACCCAAGCCAAGACTTACGGCGGCCTGGGTATGGGCGCCGCCTGGACCAGCGCCATCTTCCTCACCGTCATCGTCCTGTTGGTGGCTGTCGCGCAGATCGGCGTCGGCATCCGCAGGTCCGCCATTCAATAACCACTCAGACACCCACCAAGGAATCAATATGCACTCCTTCCAAACGGCTTTTCGTCAAGTCGCGATCATCTCGTCTCTGGTGCTGCTGGGCGATCTGAGCGAGTTCCGCAGCATCGCTGCCGACGTCACAGCGCTCGTCGGGAAAAACGATCTGCCCGGCGCTAAGACTCGCATCAAGGATCTGGAAACCTCCTGGGATTCCGCTGAAGCCGGCATCAAACCCCGGGCCGCCGCTGACTGGCATGTGCTGGACAAAGGCATTGACCACGCACTCGATGCCCTGCGCGCCAGTGCGCCGAAGCAGGCTGAATGCAAGGCGGCCATGGACGACCTGCTCAAGGCTTTCGATTCGATGAAAGGCCAGTAGCAGTAAGTCGGCACGGAACCGGCGGCGGACAAACACCGGGGCAAGTGCTTCAATGTAGGTGCGATGGCAATGACCGTCGCGCCTTTTATGTCGGAGCGGTGCATGCGTATTCTGCTGGTCGAAGATGACCTGATGATTGGGGATGCCATCGAAGGTGTGCTCAAGGATGCGAGCTACGCTACCGACTGGGTGAAAAACGGCCTCACCGCGTTGGCGGCGCTGGACACACAGAACTATGCCCTGGTGCTGCTGGACCTCGGTCTCCCGGGCAAGGACGGGCTCGATGTGCTGGATGCCATTCGCGCGCGCAACAACCCCGTGCCATTGCTGATCATCACTGCCCGGGACGGCCTGGATGATCGCCTGCGCGGACTCGATGGCGGCGCTGATGACTTCCTGCTCAAACCCTTCGCCATGGCCGAATTGTTGGCGCGTATGCGAGCAGTATTGCGCCGTCGCGGTGGTAACGCGCAATCGCTGCTGGACAACGGCGAGGTGTCGTTGGACTTGGCCTCCAAGCAAGCCTCCACTGCCGACATCAGCGAAGTCCAACTCTCCAGTCGAGAATTCGCGCTGTTACAGGCGCTGTTGATCCGCCCGGGGGCCATCCTTTCGCGCAGTGAGCTGGAAGACCAGATTTACGGCTGGGGCGACGAAGTGGAAAGCAACGCGGTGGAGTTCTTGATTCACGCGTTGCGGCGAAAACTGGGTAACCATGTCATCAAGAACGTCAGGGGGATGGGATGGATGGTTTCAAAAGGCGTTTGAGCGACTCGGTGCAGTCACGGCTTTCCGTCACGCTGTCACTGGCCATTCTCATCGTCGCCTTGCTGGCCGGTGCGTTCGCGTTCATCTCGGCACTCGACGAAACGCATGAAATGCAGGACGAAAGCTTGCGTCAGGTGGCGGTGCTGTTCGACCGCCAGCACATGACCCTGCGCTATCCCGGCGCCGAACGGATCGTTGGCGACGACGAAGAGTCGAGGATCATCGTGCAGTACCTATCTGATAGCGCCAAAGCGACCGGCAATGACGACGCCAGCATTCCGTTGCCATTTCCCGTGACCCTGGCCGATGGCTTGTCGACGCTGAACATAGCCGGTGAAAACTTTCGCGCGCTGGTCAGAACCACCTCGGCAGGCGAGCGCATCGTGGTCGCGCAAGAGGCCGACGTGCGCGACAAGGAAGCGCGGGAAAGCGCCTGGCGCAGACTGCTGCCGTTTTTCATTCTGTTCCCGGTGCTGCTGTTGATGGTGGGGGACCTGGTGCGCAAGCTGTTCCGTCCCATCGCGACGCTCTCGGCGGAGATCGATCAGCGCGATCAGCAGGCGCTGCATCCTGTCGATGAACAGCACTTGCCGAGCGAAATCCGGCCCTTCGTCGTGGCGATTAATCGGTTGCTCAAGCGCGTCGCGCAGGCCATGGAAGCGCAACGGCGGTTTATCGCCGATGCCGCCCATGAACTGCGTTCGCCGATGACTGCGCTATCCCTGCAAGCGGAACGTTTGTCGTCCGCACCCATGTCGGAGGCAGCCCGGCAAAGCTTTGCGCCCTTGGCTCAGGGCATCGAGCGCAGCCGCAAACTCATCGAACAACTACTGGCCCTAGCCGCCGCACAATCAGTCACGCAACGAGCCGAGACGGCGGTTTCGGTGCACGCGTTGTTTCGCCGCGTGCTGGAAGACCTTCTGCCACTGGCCGAAAACAAGGGCATTGATATTGGAGTGGAAAGCGTCGAGGACGTTCAGGTCGTCATCAACGAGCTGGACCTCTTCATCCTGGTCAAGAACCTGGTGGACAACGCCATCCGCTATACCCCAGCGGGCGGTCGGGTCGACTTGAGTGTCGAGCCGGCGGAGCAGGGCGTGCTCATCGAGATCAAGGACTCGGGCCCGGGCATCAGCGCCGAAGAGCAGGAGCTGGTGTTCGACCCGTTTTACCGCAGCCTGGGCACCGGTGAAGCCGGCTCAGGGCTGGGTTTATCTATTGTCAGCACGATAGCCAGTCGTAATGATGCAAGTGTCACGCTCAATTTTTTAGATGAACTAAGCCAAAAAGGATTGCGAGTCACAGTACGATTGTATCGACCTGTGGTTTAGGTTTGGTCTACGTCCGCGATCTTCCCAGATATTGGATAACCTTGAACCAGTTTCGGAGTAATAAACCTGCCCATCGACGACTCACCACGTCGAGCATGTGTCATTGGAATTTTTTTTATTGCTTTCGAGTTGACTATGGACCGCGCTAAGGGCATCGCCTACCGCTTTCACTGCGGATTTGACCTCGCTCGTAGTTACCCCGAATTTTTTTGCCCAATACTTAAGCTCGAAGGTGTCGTTAACATTGATTCTGATCTCGTCAGAGCCGCGCGTGAGATTTCGTTGCTGCATAGATTCGTCCATAATTCGCTTGGTATGAGGAATAAAATAGCCGAAACGAGGCAGTTTCAATGTTTTTGGGAAGAATTCGCAAACTCGACTGAATTCTTATGTGGTTTTTTGGGGCCGTCGCATGCACGAGACCTTTCTGATGGACATTAGTGCTAGCAGGTCTAACGGCTGCACAGCCGATTTTTGCCTCTCGCGAAGGGCTTTAACCGGCCGATTCTGTTGAAAAAGTAGCTCCCCTGTTTGACCTGCGGCAAAATTGCTTCATTGGCCGGCGGGGGATCACAGAGCATGATGGGACAGTTATCGAGTGGGCAGGAGCGACTGTTTTACTCGTTCAACCTTGAAGATCACATCCCAGCCAATCATCTTCTGCGCAGCATTGATCAGTGTCTCGATCTGAGTGACCTGCGCCATTACCTCGCCGATTTCTATAGCCCTATCGGGCGTCCGTCGATTGATCCTGAACTGATGATCCGCATGCTGATCGTGGGCTATTGCTACGGCATTCGCTCAGAGCGGCGGCTGTGCGAAGAGGCCCATTTGAACCTGGCGTATCGCTGGTTCTGCCGGTTAAGCCTTGAAGATGAAGTCCCCAACCACTCGACCTTTTCCAAAAATAGACACGGCCGTTTTCGGGACAGCGATCTGTTTCGCTGGTTGTTCAATGAAGTGCTGCGTCGTTGCATGGACGCAGGCTTGGTCAAAGGTGAAGGCTTTGCCGTGGACGCCAGCATCATCAAGGCGGATGCGAGTCGGCAGCGCGGCGTACCGGGTGATGAACAGATCAACTGGAGCGATCCGGCCCTGAGCACTCGCGCCGTGCGTGAGTACCTTGAAGGCCTCGATGAGGAGGCTTTGGCCGAAACGCTACCGAAACGCCTGTCGCTGACGGATCCTCAGGCCCGCTGGACGGCTGCTCCAGGCGGCCCTGCTTTCTACGCTTACTCCACGAATTATCTGATCGATACCGAGCACGGCGTGATCATGGATGTGGAACCCACACCGGCTCATCGAACCGCAGAAGTCGAGAGCACCAAGACGATGATCGATCGGGTCGAAGTGCAGTTCGACATCAAGCCGGAACGCCTCATTGGCGACACCGCTTACGGTACCGCGCCGATGCTGGCCTGGATGGTGGAGGAAAAAGACATCGAGCCGCATGTGCCGGTGTGGGACAAAACTGAGCGCAAGAACGACAGCTTTTCGAGTAACGATTTCCACTGGAATGAAGAGGCCTAGGAATACCGCTGCCCAGCCGGCAACCCATTGCGCAGCGAATGGCGAGCCTTCAAGAACGAGCGTTCGCACGTCACCAAAGCCAACACCGTCATCTTCCGATCCAGACAGACCGACTGCGCGACATGTCCGATGAAAGCCAGGTGCTGCCCGAACACTTCGATTCGCAAGATCGCTCGCAGCGTCCATGAAGCCGCTCGCGATGTGGCTCGGCGCATTGCCGCAACGCCGGCATATCAGCGCTCTCGCCACGAACGTAAAAAGGTCGAAATGTTGTTTGCCCACCTCAAGCGCATCCTGAAATTGGATCGCCTGCGGCTACGTGGCATGAGTGGCGCGACGGATGAGTTCACTCTGGCCGCTGCGGTGCAGAACCTGCGACGGCTGGCCAAATTTTCATCTCAAGGGCCACCAGTCACGGGATAGGTGCGCCTGCACTAAGCAAAAAACCTCAAATTAACCCAATAGCAGAGCAGCAAAGGTCACCGAAGGGCCGAAAAACCACTCAATGTGGTGAGTAGGTTCTCCGGTGGTGGTCGTGCCTGAGTTCAAGCCATTTGAAAATCCGACTTTTTCAACAGAATCGGTCAATAGCTGTCTGTCAGGCAGCGTCCTCATCAGTGATTCTCTGAGCGATGCACCAGCTTCGGCTTTGTACGCCAGCG
>NZ_RXHX01000076.1:0-5102 GCF_005930655.1 Pseudomonas sp. FSL W5-0299 | reverse complement strand
GGAACAACTCTTTGCGGGTTTGTTTGCGCTTACCGGCGTACTCGGCGTCGGCGAAGGTCATCTGCTTCATCGGGAAACTCGGTGGGTGGGGTCGCGGTATTTTGCCAAATCAGAAAGTCTTTTTCAGAGTTTCCCTAGGCTGACAAGCCAAGCGCTGGATCGCAACCATCCATCACCTTATCCAGCTAGATCTGCCTCCTCCAATAAGTGCCGCACAAATCCCGGCGGGTGCAGATTTCCGGGAGGTTTGCGCCAGATCAGTTGGAGACGCTTTTCAAGCCCCGGGATGGGAAGAGCTACCAGCGCGCCACTGCGAACTTCGTCTTGTACTGCGGAAGCCATCACCAACGACACGCCGAGTCCCGCCCTCACTGCTTGTTTGACTGCCTCGGTGCTGCCTAGCTGCATACCGCTGCGAGGCACGCCCAGTTCGCCAAAGTATTCGGTCAGAAGCCGTCCGGTACCGCTACCCGGTTCACCTCCCAGCATCGGCAGGTCCACCAGACGATCACGTTCTATGCACCCTGCTTCAGCCAGCGCATGGTCGGGGCTGACGATAAGCACCAGCGGCTCGACCCGCCAGAGGCGGTGTTCGAAGTCGGGGTGAGGTAGCCACCATTCCATGATCGCGGCGTCGAGCTGGCCCGCCAGTAGCTGGTCGGCCACATCCGGGTTGGCGGCGATGCGCAGATCCACCTCGCCCCTCTCATTTGCGGTCGTCAGATAGTTGCGCACGAATGGCTGGAGAAGGTAGGTGCCGATGTTGGAGCTGGCCCCGACGCGCTCACGATTGCCATGCAGGGCTTCTAGCGCCCGGGCGTGCATGTCGAGCAAGGCGGTCGCATGCGGCATGAAGGCCAGCGCCCGTGTGGTAGGCTGGCAGCCGCTACGACTGCGCTGCACCAGCGTTACGCCGACCTGCTCTTCAAGCTTCTGCAAGTGCTGCGACACCGTCGGCTGGGCCAGCCCCAACGCCCTCGCCGCGCTCTGAAAACTGCCTGTTTGAACGATCGCTACCAGGCTCTTCAGCCAGACCGGATTCAACATGCGGCAGGCTCGGCCTTGGGCAGACGGTTCGCAGCGTTGATTGGGCGCGCACCTGCCAATACCTGGATGATGTTCTGCGCTGCACAACGTTCAATCTCCAGGCGCACCGCGCGCACTGCCGACCCTATGTGCGGAGTGAACAGCGTATTCGGATGCGCGAGCAGCGCAGGATCGATCAGCCGCGGCCGGTCCGCGCGAGCCCAGTCTTCCATTTCGAATACATCCGCCGCATACCCGCCGAGCTGGCCTCGCTCAAGCGCCGCGAGCACGGCGGCTTCATCCACTACCGAACCACGACAGGGGTTTACAAGCAGAGCGCCCGGCCGTACGAGGGCAAGCAGCTCGGCGTTGACCAGATGCTGGGTATCGGCATTCAAGGGAAGCGCCAGCAGGATGAAGTCCGAGCTGGCGAAGAGTTCGCTGCACGCCACCTGGCGCAGGCCGAGCCGTTGCTCGGTTTGTGTATCCAGAGCCTTCGCCTCGTGGTACTGCAGGGTCGCGCCCCATCCCTGCAAGCGATCAGCCATGGCCAGTCCGATGGCGCCCATGCCAAGGATGCCGACCGTAGCGTTATCCAGCCCCGTGCCGTAGAACTGTGGTTGCCAGCCCTGGAACTCGCCAGAGCGGACGAACGCATCTGCTGCCCGCAGATGCCGCCCCAGCCCCACCGCCAGTCCGATCGCCAGCTCGGCAGTCGGGACCGTCAACAGATCAGGCACGAAGGTCAGCCAGACCCCGCGGGCAGTACAGGCGTCCACATCGAAATTGTCGAAGCCCTTGAGCGCGCAGCCGACTACACGCAGCTCAGGGCAGGCTTGAAGAAAGTCTGCATCGACCCGATCGGGCATGAACGCCATCATCGCCTGAGCATCGCGGCAGCGGCGCAGAATTTCCTCGCGCGTCAGCGTGCTGTCGGTCTGGTTGGTCATCAGCTCGCAATGTGGCGCCAGCAGTTGCAGGATCTCATCGTGTACTCGGTGAGTTATAACGAGTTTCGGCAGCATGGTTTGTCCTATTTGAAACGTTTGCGCAGCACGCCACTGAAGGCGTCTACTAGCGTGACCATGGCCAGGATGACCAGCAGGATTGCTGCAACCTCCTGGTACTGCATGATGCGCAGCGAGCCCATGAGTTCGAAGCCGATACCGCCGGCGCCAACCATGCCCATCACGGTGGAGGCGCGAAAGTTGTATTCCCAGCGGTAGATCGCCACGTCGGCGAACTGCGGCGTCACCTGTGGCAAAACCGCGTGCAGCAGCACTTGCATCGGCGTAGCCCCCGCCGCCCGAGCGGCTTCCACCGGCGCTTCGTCGACGTGCTCGATGGCCTCGGCGAAGAACTTGCCGACCATGCCGACCGAATGCAGACCCAGGGCAAGCACGCCCGGCAAGGCGCCGAACCCTACGGCTGCAACGAAGATGATGCCCATGATCAGCTCCGGCACCGACCGCAGGGCATTGAGCAGCACCCGGGCAACACCGAACACAAGGGGGTGCGGCGCCGTATTGCGCGCTGCAACGAAGGCCACCACCAGCGAGAACACCACTGCGATGGCCGTACCGGCGATGCTCATCGCCAAGGTGTCGATCAAGGGGCGAATCCAGCTTCGATAGCCCGAAAAGTCTGGCGGCATGGCCTCGCCTGCCAGGGTCGCGATGGAGGGCAGCCCGTTCAGCAGCGTGGTGGCATCGAGCAGCCCCACGTACCAGCAGGCCAACAGCACCACTCCGAATACAATCGCCACCTGCCCCAGCTGGCGCCACCAACCGAGGCCGAAGCCTCGAAGGATGTGCTCGCGTTGCTCTGCAGGCAGCGCCTGCACGTCGTAATGAGTAGACATATCGGTGCTCACATCGTGGCGAAGTCGAGGCCGAGCAGCGATCCCATGTTGCGGATCACATCGTAGTCGGCGTCGGTGATTGGCGCGAAGGCCTCGGCCTTGAAGTTGCGCAGCACTTCGGGATCGTCGATACCGACGAATACATCCCGCACCTTGGTTTTCAGCTCGGGGCTCAGGTTCGAGCGCATCGCCCAGGGGTACTGGGGGTATTCGCCGCTGTAACCAAGTACTTTCACCTTGCTCGGATCGATTAGGCCACGTTCGGCTACGTGATTGAAAATTACCTCCGACAGCCCACCCGCATCGGCGTTGCCGTTCGCCACGTTGACGGCAACGGCGTCATGCGTGCCCACAAAATGTTGTTCGTAGTCCTGCCCACCCGTCAAATCGGCCGTCTCAAGAAGCACGGTTTTGGGAATCAAATGGCTGGACGTCGATGCCCGGTCACCATAGGCCATCTTCTTGCCCTTAAGGTCGGCATACTCATTCACGCCTGACGCCACATTGGCGATAATCACCGAGCGATAGGTCGGCTTGCCGTCGATGACCATGGCAGCGAAGGGCTCGATGTCGCTTTTGCTTTTGGCCATGACGTAGGACAGCGGACCGAAATACGCCAGGTCGATACGGCCAAAGCGCATCGCCTCAATCATCGAGGAATAGTCGGTGGTTACGATCAGCTGCACCTTCTTGTCCAGATGCTCTTCCAGATAATCCTTCAGCGGCTGGTTACGCTTGATCAGCTCGGAGGCGTTTTCGTCCGGCAGCAGGGCAACCTTTAGCACATCCGGATCGGCATCGGCCGCTAGGGCGGACAAACTTGAAACAGCGGACAGCAAGCAAGTCAATAAGAGCGCGGATAAGCGTTTCATCGGGACATCTCCAGTGAAGGTTCGAGCATGACAGGTGGTTCAGCCGGAGCATTCGCTGGCTGAGTCGTAGAGCGGCCTGCATAGATGCGCTCAAGCTGCGCATCGGTGAGTTCCGAGGGCGCGGCATCGAAAACGATCTGAGAATCGGCCAGCCCGACGACGCGATCGGCGAAGCGGCGGGCATATTCGAGTTGATGCAGCGAAACGATGGCGGTGATGCCGTCTTCCTTGCAGATGTCGCGCAGCAATCCGAGAACACGGACCGAAGTGGCCGGGTCGAGACTGGCTACCGGCTCATCGGCCAGAATGATCGCCGGCTGTTGCGCTAGCGCACGCGCGATGCCTACCCGCTGCTGCTGGCCACCGGACAGTTTGTCCACCCGGCTTAGCGCCTTGTCTGCCAGACCGACCCGAGCGAGGCAACTGAGCGCAATCTCCTGATCGGCACGCGGCAGAGGAAACAGCGAGCGGAGCGTGTTGTGAAAGGCCAGCCGACCGGTAAGCACATTAGCCAGTGCGCTTTGACGTTCGATTAGCTGGTGGTGCTGAAAGATCATGGCGGTACGCCGACGATGCTGACGCAAGGCCGAGCCGCTGCCGAGTTCACCGAGTTCGCTGGTGACACTGCCGCCAGTGGGCGTGACGAGTCGATTGAGACTACGGAGCAAGGTCGACTTGCCTGCGCCCGAGAGACCAAGCAGCACGGTGAACTCACCACGCCGAAATGCAATCGAGGTATCGCGTAGGGCTGTCACGCCGCCTGGATAGACGACGCTCAACCGGTCGACCCGCAGCACGGCGTCCTGTATCGGATGGGGCGTCATTTGATCACCTTTCGCAATATTGCTGGCCGCACAATTGCGGTTCGCGATGCAAAGGGTAGAAATTCCTTGTTACCGCACTGCTTCTAAAGGATGACATTTCGATGAATACTTCGAATCTGCCGTAGCGGGGCGGCAAGCGAAGCCGTGGAAGAACGGGCGCAACGTAGCGTCTTTCTTCACGCGGGATACAGGAGGCTTTGATTGATACTGCTGCGGATTCGCTACAGTAACGTTGGGCCAGAACGTAATGCCATCCAAGCAAGAGAGCGCACACTAGCGGACTATAGGAGACATTCTATTCTTGCCCGTCGATTGACCTAGGCCGTTATGTGGCTGGTCGAAACCTTCAGGTGCCGCCCAACTAGACGTCTGTTGTCGCGCCCAGCTTAATGCTAGGGAAACTCTGAAGAAGACTTCCAGATTTTGGCAAAATACCCGGATTCCACCCACCGAGTTTCCCGATGAAGCAGATGACCTTCGCCGACGCCGAGTACGCCGGTAAGCGCAAACAAACCCGCA
>NZ_RXHX01000075.1:0-5185 GCF_005930655.1 Pseudomonas sp. FSL W5-0299 | reverse complement strand
GCTCAGTACTGGAGGGTGAAAGTGCGGTGGATGAGTCCATGCTCACTGGCGAGCCAGTGCCGGTAATGAAGAGAGCTGGAGATAGCCTGATCGGCGCCACGCTGAATACACATGGGAGCTTGGTAATGGAGGCGCAGAAGGTCGGCGCCGAGACCATGCTGTCACAGATCGTACAGATGGTCGCTCGGGCTCAGCGCTCCAAAGCACCAATGCAACGAATGGCCGACTCGATTGCCGGCTACTTTGTGATGGGTGTTATCGCGATTGCGATACTGACATTTGTTGGTTGGGGGCTTTTTGGCCCTGAGCCCAGCTGGGTGTTTGGTCTGATCAACGCTGTCGCCGTGCTGATCATCGCTTGCCCCTGTGCGTTGGGTCTTGCTACACCCATGTCGATCATGGTTTCGACAGGTAAAGCAGCCAGCATGGGTGTGCTGTTCAGGGATGCCAGTGCCATCGAAAACCTTTGCAAGATCGACACGCTGATTGTCGATAAGACAGGCACCCTGACAGAGGGTCGGCCAGTGTTTCACAGCGTGGAGGCCACACCCAGATTCAATCCCCACGATGTTCTTCAGCTGGCTGCCAGCCTTGATCAGGGCAGCGAGCATCCCTTGGCTCATGCAATCGTCGATCACGCCCGAACCGAGAACATTAAGCTCACCAAGCCAGAATCCTTTGAGTCTGGTTCAGGTATCGGGGTCAGTGGCATCGTTGATGGCAAGAAGATCCAGCTGGGGAACACCGCGTTGATGGAAGCCGCAGGCGTGAGCACTAAGCCCCTACAAGAGCGTGCAGAGTTGTTGCGACTTGATGGCATCAGCATCATCTACCTCGCAGTCGACGGGGTATTGGCAGGGTTGTTGGCAGTATCAGATCCAATTAAGCCGACCTCCAAAGAAGCAGTCACCAAGCTCAAGGCTGATGACATCAAAATTATCATGGCTACTGGCGACGGGCTCACCACCGCTCGGGCTGTCGCCAGGGAGATGGGGATTGAAGAAGTCCACGGTGAAGTGAAACCTCAGGACAAGGAACGTCTGGTCGCAGACCTCCAGCAATATGGCAGGAAGGTTGCCATGGCTGGTGACGGTATCAACGATGCACCGGCCCTGGCGCGAGCAGATGTGGGCATAGCCATGGGGACAGGGACTGACGTGGCGATGAATAGCGCGCAACTCACGCTGGTAAAAGGCGACCTGATGGGGATTTTACGAGCACGGGCTCTTTCGGTCGCAACAGTAAAAAACATGCGGCAAAATTTGGGTTTCGCCTTTCTTTACAACTCAATGGGCATTCCTCTTGCCGCAGGCTTGCTCTATCCACTTACGGGACATCTCCTGTCGCCCATGATCGCTGCCATAGCCATGAGCGTCAGTTCTGCATCTGTAGTTTTCAATGCATTGAGACTGAGGAATACCCGAATTGACTGAGCTTCAAAATTGCAGCGCACTTGCCATGCGTTTGCATACGACCTGACCAGTCATTCGCATTTGACTGATCAGCGATTGAGAATTTGACCAACCAGACATCAAAGCTGAGGGGCTCATAACGACCCAAAGCGGTAAACCTGGGCAAGTGACTACCCATGTGCTTTCTTCAGTCCCTTCAAGCGCACATTCGCCCTTTGAACAGCGGCCATTTTTTCAGGCCGCTTCATGCGTTTCCATTTTCTGATGTCTTCCTTGCTTCGCCCACAGCTCACACACAGATCACCACTGAGTTGGCAAACTGAGATGCAGGGATTCTCGATTTCTTTAGCCATTGTCAGCCACCTTTGGACACACGTGATTGAGTCAGGCGGGTGTTCCAGTCACCTCCGTGAGTTCGCTGACACTCCTCCTCAGAGTCGAAGCGGACGTTAAGGTTTGAAGGGATCAGATCGATGTTGGCCTCATTCAACGCTAAGGCCGTCAACTCAAAGATGCGCGCCTTAGCGTTAACCAGGGCGCGCTTTCTGTCAGCCTGGGTTTCGAACACCCAGATTACATTCAGGGTTTCAGCCAATGCGTTCAGGTCAGCGGCATGAGTGAGCCAGGTAAAGCCTTCGATTTCACCTTTTGCTGTTTCGCATGCTTCGGTGAGCGTGGTCATCAACCGACGTTCGATTCGTGCCAGTTCACGTTTCCCTGGAGGCATTGCGGGTTCCTTTGGAGACAATGGTGGGGGGGCGCTGAATCAGACAGGTCGAAACTCGACCGTCAGATGGCTGACTTCGTAGACCGGCTTGAGACGTTCACGAATTCTATCGGCGTTCGCAGTGGCCTCACCAAGGACGCTGACGATGGCCGCATGGGCTTGCGGTCCAATCCGCCAGACGTGCAAGTCCGTGATAGTGGCATCCCCCGGTTTCTCAACCAGTTCGCGGATTTCCTCGGCAACGTGTGCGTCTGTCTGATCCAGCAGTACTCCTGCGGTTGCCCCCATCAAGGTCCATGCCCAGCGCGCGATAACAATGGCGCCGACAATGCCCATGACCGGGTCTAGCCAAACCCAGCCGAGATACCGGCCGGCGAGCAGTGCAGCAATGGCCAGAACCGAAGTCAGCGCGTCTGCGATGACGTGGACGTAGGCCGATTTCAGGTTGTTGTCGTTCCCGTGGTGGGCATGGCCGTGATCGTGATCGTGATCGTGCCCATGACTGTGCCCGTGGCCCAGCAACAAGGCACTGACAATGTTGACGATCAAACCGGCAATCGCGATGAGCGTAGCGGTGCCGAACTGAACTTCCGTTGGCTGCAAGAGGCGCATGACAGACTCAATGCCAATTCCCAGGGAGACCATACCGAGAATCAGTGCCGAGGCGAATCCGCCCAAGTCTCCAACCTTTCCGGTACCGAAACTGTAGCGCTGGCTGGAAGCATGGCGTTTTGCGTATCCGTAAGCGGCCGCCGCGATGCCCAATGCGCCGGCATGGGTTGCCATGTGGAAGCCATCGGCCAGTAACGCCATCGAACCCGTGATATAGCCGGCGGTGATCTCGCCAACCATCATCACCACCGTCAGTGCCACAACCCAAAGCGTACGCTTGGCATTTTCGTCGTGCGCTGAGCCAAGGAACACGTGGTCGTGTGTGTAATTGATGTTGGTGCTGCTCATGAGTGTGTACCTAGATGCGTTCACTTGGCGTAACGGCGAATGGCTTCAAGAAGCTCTTCGACGCCCTTGTTACGCTCTTCTTCGCTGAGCGCAGGGTTCGCGACATGCTCCCGCGCGTGGTCCTCGATGATTTCCTCCATTAAGCCGTTGATTGCTCCGCGAGTGGCAGCAACAAGGTGTAGTGTTTTGGCGCAATCGAGATCCGATTCCAATGCCCGTTCAACGGCTTGGATTTGTCCGGCTATGCGTTTTACGCGTTTGAGAAGATTTTCTTTGTTTGCTGCAATATGGCCCATAGGATACCCCCCCTAGCTATGTATTGTGCATGATAGGCATACCCCCTATACCTATGCAAGACCAAGGAGCGGAGAGAGCATCTACAGTGCCTGGCAGGAAAGAGGCTTCAACTGCGAGTGAGGAGCGAGAGTAGCTGGAATGTCCGCCTCTGACCGTTCTCTCCCGGCCATGACCAAGAAGCGTATTGGTCGAATACGCTGCAAATCGTTTATCAGGTCAAATGCAAACGAGTGATTAAGTCTGTGCAATTACCCGTCAATGACACTCACAACCCGAAACATATAACTGTTGACCTTGCCGTCGTGTCAACGTTGATGCTATCGGTGCGGTGAAAAGAGACCGCTCAGCACGAGAGGAATAACCATGTTCGTCTTAGATGTATCAGGCATCGGTTGCGGCAGTTGCGTCAGCAAAATCACCAAAGCGATTCAGTCACTGGACAACGAAGCTACCGTTTCCGTGGATCGGTCAGCCGGTAAGGTGAGTGTTGAAAGCAGCGAAAGCCCAGAGCAGACAATTACCGCTCGCAAGCCCTTGCGCTACTAATCACCTCGCAGAGCTTTGAGCAAACCTTTGAATGCTCCATTCAACCTAGTAAAAGCGGCGTCGAAACGTATTCCATTTTCTGTGTACTTTGCGATCTCGACCTGCTGATCGACAGTATTTTGATCAATGGCAGGTTGAGCTGGTGTGCTGTAAAGCAAAGCACCTCCGTAAATATCATTTACTGATTCTTTTCCGGTAATGTGTTTTACATTTGTTGTTTTCAAAGAAATCGGAGTAGCAGGAGTTTCTTTTGTCTGGCTTTGCAAAAGCACAGTAGAAAAATCTAAATCTCGGGCCTTGAAGTTCGGCGTATCAGCGTTTGCGATATTGTTACTCAAGATTTCAGCTCTTTGGCTACGAAAAATTAACGCTCTTTCTGCGGAGCCAAGCGCTTTCTCAAAATTAATACTCACACTCAATCACCCTCAGTAGCGTTGCTATTTTTCATGAGCATCGAACACTTAAGTGTTGACGCGGTGCATCCAGGCTCACATATGCAGTTCCAGTGCAGAAACTAAAAAAACATCTGCACCTTGAAAGCTAACGGACACTTACAATGTTAAGCGCCTCAACTGATACTCAGTTAATAGCGGTGTAACGTTGGAAGATCGAGACCTTACGGATTAAATAGCGTGTTCCTCAAGAGAAATATCGCAACCTGACACAACTGTAGGATTCGAGGGGTTACCAATACTCATCCGAGGAAATTCAAATGAACCCCATCAAAACTTTGTTCGTCATCGCAGCCCTGACCGTCTCTTCTTTGGCTATGGCTGAAGGCGGTGGTGACCGGGCGTTCGCACGTATGGAAGTGGCTAGGAATAATTCGATGGAGTCGTACCAAGTAGCTCAAACGCAAAGCTCCCAACCTCCCGTCGCAGAAAGCCAAGCCAAAGCGATGGACCACAAGAATTGCTAAATAGCTGGGTACATTCCCAAGCTGACAGAAATGTAATCACTGTGGTGGTTTAAATGTGGCAATTTCTGAGCTCGCTTGCCGTAAGAGTTCGTTTTTTGTGACGGTGGGCGAAGCTCATCCGGGCAACTCATTGGTTGTTTCGTACGGCTTCCCTTTTGACTGATTGGACATAAACGGCATGCATTCCAAAACCTCTAGGCGGACATTCGTTAAAGGCCTGGCCGCTGGTGGCATTCTTGGCGGCCTTGGTCTGTGGCGCACTCCTGTATGGGCAGTGACCAGTCCTGGTCTGCCGAGCGTTCTCACCGGCAACGAATTTGATCT
>NZ_RXHX01000074.1:0-7158 GCF_005930655.1 Pseudomonas sp. FSL W5-0299 | reverse complement strand
CCCCCAATGCTGGGGACAGTCGCCCGCTTACGCCCTCGCCCCCGCGAAACCGTTTGCGCGCTCCACGCCTTCACTGCGGGCCTCTACCGGCCGTTTTGAAAGATTGGTATGGAAGTTGCCGAAGCCCTCCCAACTGACCCATCCCTACGGGGCAGGTACTCTGATAGAGGGAATACTCATGCACCCTTTACTGTCCAAAACGGCGGCCGCCCTGGTTGTCAGCGCTCTCGCCCAAAGTGTTGCCCAGGCAGCGCTGTTTGCGGTCGACCCCGGTCCCTATGTGCCAGCCAACGGCTCGTTTGCCGCCTGGTATCAGGACACCCATGGCCGCACCCTTGATCTGTGCCTGTCCAAGGCCGTCAGTTCGCGAGTCCCCGGCGCTCCCGGTGCACAGTCGTACATGTGCAACTTGTTGCCGACTCCCGGGGTTTTTGATGATGCGCAACCGGTCGTCTTTCCGACCAACTTCCCCGACGAAGCATTCTGGTTCACAGGCGACGGCGCCATTGTCGATGCCGCCCGGGGCATCGACCTGACCTACGTCAGTGCCATCGAAGCGGCCTTCAGCGGCGGCGACCCGGTCGAAGGTGATCAAATCAGCTTTGCGCGCATCCGCATCCGGGTGGACGTGCCCACCGCTGGCACCTACGTGATCACCCACCCCTACGGCGTCGATGTATTCAACGTCGACACCCCCGGGCGGCGGGCGATCAACATGACCCGGGACATCGGCATCGGCTCACCGAAAACCTACGACGGCGCTCTCAAGGGTGACATCGGACCGTTCCTGCGCAGTGTCAACGGCCCTTACACCGAAACCAATCCGGTGACCGGTGCTGCGGAGCAATTCGTCGGCGACCCGAACCTTTCGGAAGCCTTCACCGGCAGCCCTTTCAATACCAACTACATCCGCATCGAAGGTCCGAACGGACTGGACTTGCGCACCACGGTAATGGCCATCTCCGGCAAGTTATCGACGGTGGTCCGTCCGACTCCGATGATCACCCAGCGCAGTACCTACTCGCGCAAGGCCGGTGAAAGCGCCCCGGTGGCCCAACAAGACGTGTTCGTCATGGCCCCGCCGCCACCAGCCACTGTGACCCTGGACAGCAACAACCCGGCACTGCACCTGACCGAGGCTGACACCACCGGAAACTGGTATGCGCAGTCCTCGAACAACCCGACGTTGCCAAGCACCCTGCAACTGACAGCCGACAACCACGTGGCCATCCCCAGCAGCACGCCGACCACCTTGTCCATGCCCCTGACCGACCTGGTGGTGATCCAGCGTGCCGAGTACAGCCTGAGCTCCGGGCAATTGACGCTCGTGGCCTCGACCAGCGATGAAACCTCGCCGCCAGTGCTCACCGCCACCTCCGCCAGCGGTGCCGCCATTGGCGCCCTGAGTGGCGATGGCGCAGTGAAATCCCTGGCGACCGGCATCTCGCCGATTCCACCCGCCAAGGTTCGAGTGACGTCATCCAATGGCGGCAGCGACATCGAAGAAGTGGTCATCGTGCAATGAACGCTCACATGCGCAGATCCTCATCAGGAGGCATCATGAACAATTGGCCACGCCTGGCGCTCAACGCCCTGGGACTGACTCTATCGCTGTCCGGCAGTGCATTCGCGCAACTCGCGGCTGTCGACCCCGGCCCTTATACCTTCGCCACCGGGAAATTCCCGATGTGGTATCAGGACAACAATTTACTCTCGATGGAACTGTGCCAGTCCCGGGCAGTGAGCTCACGGGTAGGGACCACTGTGCCGCCGGCCTACATGTGCATCCTGCTGGCTGAGCCGGGCATTTACGACGATGCCCAGCCAATGATCTTCCCCGACAACTGGCCGCCGGAAGCGTTCTGGTTCCTGGCTGAGACTGCGATCCCGCAAATTGGCAACAGCGGCTATGAACTGGATGCCTACGTCGCCGGGATCGAGGCTGCATTCGGTGGCGGCAATCCGCTCGATGGCGATCAAGTGGCCTTCGCGCGGATTCGCGTTCGGGTCTCGGTGCCCACTGCCGGGGTTTACACCATCACTCACCCTTACGGGGTCGAAACGGTCAACGTCACCACGCCTGGCCGTCGTGCCATCAACATCACCCGGGACATCGGCATCGGTGCGCCTGGAAATTTCAGCGGCACGCTGAATGGCAACATCGGGCCGTTCCTGCGCAGCGTCAACGGTCCTTATACCGAGGTGAACCCGGACACCGGCGCCATCGAAACCTATGTTGGCGACCCGAACCTCACCGAACAGGTCACCGGCAGTCCCAATGACACCAACTTCGTCCGCATCACAGGTCCGGCCGGGACCATTCAAACCAACTTGTTCAACTTGTCCGGTAAAGTCCTGGACAGCCGAGCGCAAACCCCCGTGGAAGTTGATCGCGCTACTTACCGGCGCACCACTTCGGGTACAGGCACCAGCACCCGGGTCGAAGTCTTTGCCAAATCAGACAACAGTTCGACCCTGTGCTTTCGCGAAACCATCGCTCTGGTGCCGGGTCCGCCACTTTCGCCATGCCAGACCAACCTGTTGGGCGACAACAACGGCGGGTTCTTCGGTCAGCACCTGGCCAGCGGCACGCTGCCTTCGATCGTGGTCGTCACCGCCACCAATCCGTCGGGCACCACCCGGCCGACGGCGGTATCGAGCAAGGTCACTGACCTGGTGAAAATCCAGACCGCTCGCTACAACTGGAGCGATCACAGCCTGCTGATCGAGGCCACCTCCACGGATGAAGTGGCCGTGCCGGACATGGTTGCGCAAGGTTACGGACGTCTGTCGAAATCCGGCACCCTGCAACGACTGACCATTGCAGACCTGACTCAGCCACCGGCTACCGTCACCGTCAAATCCGCTGCTGGCGGCAGTGACACCGAACCTGTCGTGGTGGTCGGGACGGCTCCGGATACCGGTGAGAACCAGGCGCCGCTCTCAGTCGCCGACACTGGCAGCACCAGCTTCGGCGTGCCGCTGACCCTCAACCTGCTGGCCAACGACAGTGATCCCGATGGCAACACGCCGCTGAGCATTACCGCGCTGACCCCACCGGCTGCCGGGCAAGGCACCGTGGCATTGAGCGGCACGACTTCGGTGGTCTACACCCCGCCAGCCGTGGTCAATGCACCGCTGACAGCGACCTTCACCTACAAGGCTCAAGACGTCAAAGGCCTGGCCTCGACCGCTCCGGCGACCGTGACCATCACCGTGGCGCCCAACCAGTCTCCGGTGGCCGTCGCCGACAGCATCGCGACCCTCGGCGTGGCGATACCGATCAACGTGCTGGCCAACGACACCGATCCGGAAGGCAACGTGCCGCTCGCCGTCGCCAGCCTGACCCAACCGGCACTCAATCGCGGCAGCGTCAGCACCGACGGCACCGTCATCACCTACACCCCACCAGCGACGGTCACTACGGCCTTCACCACAACCTTCACCTACGTCGCCCGGGACAGCTTCGGCGCCCTGTCGGCTCCCGCTACCGTCACGGTGCAAGTCTCGCCACGGCCTGCTGCGGAAACCTTCACGGTCACCACGGCCACGGTGTCGGCGCGCTCCAACAACCGCTTCACCTGGGACTTTGCAGGTACCTCATCGGTGATTACCGGCAACGTCATCACCGTCAAGGTCAGCACCCCGACAGGGCTGGCAACTCTGGGCACCACCACGGTGCCGGTGACCGGTCGCTGGCGGTTGACGGTGAGCAACAGCACCACGGTGATTCCGTCGGCGAACCCGACAGCCACCATCACCTCGTCCCAAGGCACCGTGCGTACCGTGACGGTCATCTCCAACTGAGCCCTCGCCCCACCCGCCGATTCGGTGGGTGGGGCCGGCCTCTTCCCACAGGACAGCGCCATGAAAACGCCGACCGCCGCCCTGCTCTGCCTGCTTCTGCTTTGCAGCAGTGCAGGCGCGCGTGCCGACGATTTGATGGAGAACGACGACCTGGCACCCTCCGCCGACCTCGGCGAGTTGCCTCCACCGGTTGGCCAGCACGCGCTGATCGACCAGAACGGCCAGGCCAACGTGGCGCTGGTGCAACAGAACGGCCAGTCGTTGCTCGGCACCATCGTCCAGTCGGGCAGTAACCAGGAAGCCTGGATCCTGCAACAAGGCAGCGACCTCATGGCATTGATTACCCAGCAAGGTTCCGGCAACGCCGCTTCAATCACGCAAAACGGCAGCCACAACCGCGCGCAGATTTCGCAGAACGGCAATAACAACGACGCCAGCATCGACCAGGCCGGTACGGGACTTTCAAGCGCCGTGACCCAGTCGGGAAATGGCATGAGCGTTTCGGTCAAACAATATCGCTAAAGCACTGCACCACTTGGAGGTTTCATCATGTTCAAACTGACGCCCCTCACCGCTGCCATCCTGGTCATTGTCAGTGCCCAGGCAATGGCCGACGACAGCGTTTCCAACCAGTCCCAGGTCGGCACCGCCAACATTGCCGAAGTGAAACAGACCGCGGCCCCGTTCAGTACCGCAGCCCAACAGCAACTCGGCGAGGGTAACGATGCCATGGCGGTGCAAGACACCGCCACCGGCACCATCACCCAGGATCAGGCCGGCGACTTCAACGCCGGTTACGCTGAGCAACTGTTCGAGAACGGTAGCACCATCGTCCAGCAACAGGTCGGCAGTCTCAACATCAGCCATGCCAGTCAATCGATCGGCATGGGCGAAAACCAGGCGCTGCAACAACAGACGGGCAGCGGCAATTTCTCGTTCCTCTATCAGGACAGCCAGGAAGCCACCAAAGGCCAGACCTTCCAGTTCGGTGACGCCAACGAGGCCAATATCGAGCAGATTCAACTGGGCATCGCCAACAACGCGACGATCATCCAGTACGGCACCGCCAACTACGGCACCACTGAGCAGATCGCGCACATGGGCGGCGAGATCGGCATCAACCAGGCCGGCGAAGGCAACTATGCCTATGGCGACCAACGCGACGGCAACGGCGGCGTCATCACGATCAACCAGTTCGGCGACTTCAACGGCAGTGAAGTCTGGCAAGGCGGGCAAACCGCTAATAGTCAAGCCACCGTCAACCAGTACGGACAGACCAACGAAACCGTGGTCGACCAAAGCTTCGGCCAAAACAACAACGCCCAGGTCCTGCAAGTTGGCGACGTCAACGCCATCTACGCCGACCAGTTCGACTCCGTCGGCTCGGTGCTCGCGCTGTACCAGCAAGGCACCGGCAACGTGCACTTCACCTACCAGAGCGGCGACAGCCATGTGCTGAACGCCACCTCCGTGGGCACTGAAAACAAGGTCTATGCCAGCAACTGGAAAGGCCCGCAACTGGGCGGCCAATTCGGCAGCAACCAGCGTGCGACCGTCACCCAGGCCGGCAACGGCAACATCGCCAGCTTCAACCAGGATGGCGTCGGCCACATCATGACCACCAACCAGACCGGCACGGGCAACAAAACCACCATCAGCCAGGCCGACTCCTATAACGAGCTGTACTTCGACCAGAACGGCAGCGACAACATCCTGATCGCCGACCAGCGCGGCACCACCAACCTGGCCCAGGGCACCACCAACGGCACTGGCAACACCACCGAGTTCGACCAGTCCGGCACGGGCAACCAGGCATTCACCACGCAGCTGTATGGCAGCGACAACATGATCAGCGTCAAACAGGCTGACACCATGAACGTCGCCTACGTGACCCAGGGCGGTACCGGGAACATGGCCAGTGTTGATCAGAGCGGCGTGACCCAAATGGCGACGGTTCAGCAGTTGGGCAGTGACAACCGGGCGACTGTGTTGCAGCAGTAATCGCAAGGCATAAAAAACCGCGGCCCTCGGGGGTGGGTCGCGGTTTTTTTGTGTGAGGCTGCGGCGAATTGGATGCCTGACAAGCCGCTTTCGAACGATTCGCGGCCCACTTGATGAACTCATACTGTGGCGAGGGAGCTTACTCCCGCTGGGCTGCGCAGCAGACCTAAACCCGGCAAACGCATCTCCATTGACACACCGCATTCACTGGTTTTACGACGGCTTCGCCGCCGAGCGGGAGCAAGCTCCCTCGCCACAGAAACCCTCCCGCTCCAGACTCAGCGTTTACGCCTGCGGAACGACGTTATCCAGCGCCCGATTCACCGCCAGTTCGCCCAGCATGATGATTTGCTGAAGGGCCAGCATCGTGTTGCGTTGCGGGCCTTCGAGAAACCCGGCGAAGTCGCTGGCCATGACACTGGCTGAAGCCAGGGATTCGCAGGCATTGACCAACAGGGTTTCGGTGTCGATATCCGGGGCGATGAGGTAAATGGTGCTGGGCTTGCGTGGCGGGATCGCGCTTTTCAGCGGATTGAGATAGTGATCCAGCGCACGGTCGGCGGCTTCGTTGAGCTTTTTGGGGTCGAGGGGATCGTAGGGGGAAACGTCGTCGGATTGCGGGGGATTGGGTGTGGCTTTGAACATGGTGAAACTCCTTTGAAAATTGGCGCCACCAAAACCCGTCGCTAAACAAATAAGGGTGGCGACTGTATGCAGGTTAGCGAACCGGCCAAAGGCACCCGGTAGACCCGAAGGTCTCCCGCACACAGTCACCATGACGAAACTGCAGACGTAAAAGCCTGCTAGAAAGTCTGGAGCATTGATGCACTTTGAATGGTCCGAGTCGCTAAACCCGGCCGCTGAATTCAGCGACACGGAAACGATAAAGACCAGGCACAAAGCGCACAAGCCGGCGGATTCTGGCGCAGTCGTAGGCAACGGCGCAAGGAACTGTAGCTTTCAGGAAGTAACGCTAAACACAATTAAACACACCCCTCAAATCAGCACACATTCCCTGTAGGAGTGAGCCTGCTCGCGATGGCATTGAATCAGCCGACATCAATGTTGAATGACACACCCCCATCGCGAGCAGGCTCGCTCCCACATGGAATGACCTACATCTGCAAGTGATTGTTCGGCTGTCAGACCGCCTTCGCGGGCAAGCCTCGCTCCTACAGTGGAATGGGTGTACCTGCAAGTGATTGTTCGGCTGTCAGGCTGACATCGCGAGCAGGCTCGCTCCTACAAGGTTTGGTGCATGCCTGAAAGAAAATGGTCGGCTGTCAGGCCGCCTTCGCGGGCAAGCCTCGCTCCTACAAGGGGTTCGGTGTACACGCTTCGCTTTTCACC
>NZ_RXHX01000073.1:0-7168 GCF_005930655.1 Pseudomonas sp. FSL W5-0299 | reverse complement strand
GATCGAAAACCGCGTCGCTGAAGGTGGTTCGGATCGTCTGATCGAAAACCGCGTCGCTGAAGGTGGTTCGGATCGTCTGATCGAAAACCGCGCTGTATAAATGAAGGGTTTTACCGCGGTACTCAATGAAAAACCCGGCCTCATCAGCCGGGTTTTTTTTGCCTGTTTTTTGCAGCCGGTCACTTGCCCGCCCGTGTCATGCAGCGCTGATAACGCTCATCCACCCGCTTGGCAAACCACGCCGTCGTAAGTTTGCGGGTGATTTTCGGGCTTTGCAGCACGATCCCCGGCAACACTGCACGAGGCAACGGCCGACCTTCCGCCTTCTCGGCCAGGTCGAACACCCGCGCATAAAGCTGGGTGTCCTCGAACTGCAGGTTTTTGCCCTCCTCCAATTGATCGCGAATGGTCGTGTTGCGCATGCCCAATTGCTTGCCAAGGCTGCGCACCGCCAATTCCGTGGTGCCCGGCATGATCGCGTCGTAGCGCACCAGATCACCATCCAGCGCCAAAGGGATGCCTGACGCTCGACTCACCGCATTCTGAAACGCCGCATTGCGGCTGGCGTACCAACCGGCATTGAAATCGGCGAAGCGATACAGCGGCTGTTTGTAGCTCACCGGGTACCCGAGCAAGTGAGCAATGCCGAAGTACATGCCGCCGCGACGGCTGAACACTTCACGACGGATCGAGCCGTTCACCGGATACGGATAATCCCGTGCCTGTTGCTCGGCGAAGTCGATGCTGACCTGCATCGGCCCACCGGTGTGCACCGGATTGAGCCCTCCAAACAAGGTCCGCCCCATGGGCACAATGCCGATGAAGTCATCGAAAATCGCGCTGAGTTCTTTTTCGCTGCGCGCCGCATTCAGCCGGTCGCTGTAGCTTTTACCGTTGGATGAACTGACCTGCAGTGCACCGCTGACCAGCAGGCTGGGGATATGGACTTTAGCGGCACGACGGTCGATCTCTTCGCGGGCGATCTTGCCCAGGCCCGGCACGGGTGGGTCGACCTGGAAGGTCGACTCTTGCTCGGTGACCGCGAGCACCGAACACAGGTTTTGCGTGGAGGGATAGATGTTCTGCGCGGCAAAAGCGGCGTAGATGTCCGTGGCCCAGCCTTGGCGGTCAACGGTTTTCGCCGGCAGCAGGCGCACAATCTCGGCCTTGACCTCGGCGGGTTTGCGGGCCGGCAACTCCTGAGTGCGCTGGGTGCCGCAACCCGCCAGCACCAGCAGCGCCGCGAGACTCATGATCAATCGATTGGCTTGCATGGTGCTCCATCAACTCTGCTGAACCGGGTTAACCATACGATCAAAGGCATGGCGCAGGCTATGACTGCTGCCGCAACGGCCCGTTCCCCTTCATCCCCCACCACTTCACGGTTGCGGGCCTTTTCCGTTGGGCGGCCTGCCTTTTCATATCCCCGCGCTGGACCATACTTGTGCCACACACCGAGGAGGACAGGCTCATGAACCGTAGCGACGTGCTGATCGTCGGCGCCGGCCCGACCGGGCTGGTATTGGCGCTGTGGCTGAGCAAACTGGGGATTGGGGTAAGGATTATCGACAAGACGTCGGCCCCCGGCACCACGTCCCGGGCGCTGGCGGTCCAGGCACGGACGCTGGAGCTTTACCGTCAGCTCGACCTCAGCAATGCCGTGGTACAAAAAGGCCACCGGGTGGACGCAGCGAATTTCTGGGTCAAGGGCGAGCCCGTAGCGCGCTTGCCATTGACCGGCATCGGCGAGGGGCTGACGCCTTACGCGTTTCTCGAGATGTTCCCTCAGGATGAGCACGAACAACTGCTGATTGAACGCCTCGAAGGGTTCGGTATCAAGGTCGAACGCAGCACCGAACTGGAGGGTTTTGAAGAGACTGGCGATGGCATCAGTGCAAGGCTGCGCTTGCACGATGGCCAACAGGAAATCTGCCAGGCGTGTTACCTGGCGGGTTGCGACGGCGCCCGGTCAATCGTGCGCAAGACCCTCGATACCGGTTTTCCCGGCGGCACCTACCAGCAGGTTTTCTACGTGGCGGACGTGCAGGCTCACGGGCCGACGTTCAACGGCGAACTGCACCTGGACCTGGATGAAGCGGATTTTCTCGCGGTGTTTCCGTTAGCCGGCGAAGGCCGCGCCCGCTTGATCGGCACCGTGCGCGACGAGCGCGCCGACCGTGCTGAAACCCTCGGGTTTGCCGACGTCAGCAGTCGGGCCATCGAACACCTGAAGGTGCAGATTGAGCAGGTTAACTGGTTCTCGACGTATCGTGTGCATCATCGGGTGGCGGATCACTTTCGCAACGGTCGCGCCTTTCTATTGGGCGATGCGGCCCACGTCCACAGCCCGGCGGGCGGTCAGGGCATGAACACCGGGATCGGCGATGCCATCAACCTGGCCTGGAAGCTGGCGGCCGTCTTGAGCGGCGGCGCCACAGCCACGCTGCTCGACACCTACGAAACCGAACGCATCACCTTCGCCCGCAAACTGGTGGCCACCACCGACCGGGTCTTCACCTTCGTGACTGCCGAAGGGCGCATGGCCGATTTGTTGCGCACCCGTCTGGCACCGTTCCTGATCCCTAAAATGGCCTCATTCGAAACGTCCCGCGAGTTTCTGTTTCGCACGGTGTCGCAGATCACCCTGAACTATCGTGGGACAGCATTGAGCACGGGGGTCGCGGGCCACGTTCATGGCGGCGACCGCCTGCCCTGGGCTCACGACGGTGAGGGGGACAATTTCGAATCGCTGAAGTGTCTGACCTGGCAGGTGCATGTGTATGGCGACACCAGTGACGAAATGATCGCCTGGTGCCACGAGCATCACCTGCCGTTGCACGTGTTCGACTGGCGGCCGGCGTTTGAAGCGGCGGGGTTGGGGCGTAACGGCTTTTATCTGCTGCGTCCGGATACGTATGTGGCGATTGCCGACAGCTCGGCGGACCCCAAGGTGATTGAGCGGTATTTCAAGGAGCACGGGATCCGGCCGTTTTTCGGCAGCCCCTGAGCCCCCAGTATTTACTGTGGGAGTGAGCCTGCTCGCGATGGCGGCGTATCAGTCAATACATGGGTCGAATGACAAGACGCCATCGCGAGCAGGCTCACTCCTACAGGGGTTCCGAGGTGTTTCTTAGATCCCGGCCAGGGCCAGGTCCATCGCGAAGTAGGTAAAGATCAGATCCGCCCCCGCCCGCTTGATCGCGCCAAGGCTTTCACGCACCACGCGGTCCTCATCAATCGCCCCGGCCTGCGCGGCGAATTTGATCATCGCGTACTCGCCGCTGACCTGATACGCCGACAGCGGCAAACGCGACACTTCGCGGATGTCGCGGATGATGTCCAGGTACGCGCCGGCCGGTTTGACCATCAGCGCATCGGCGCCTTCCTGCTCGTCCATCAGAGACTCGCGCACCGCTTCGCGGCGGTTCATCGGGTTCATCTGGTAGCTTTTGCGGTCGCCTTTCAACGCGCTGCCGCCAGCTTCGCGGAACGGGCCGTAGAGCGCAGAGGCAAATTTGGTCGAATAGGCCATGATCGCGGTCTGGGTGAAACCGGCTTGGTCGAGGGCCCGGCGAATGGCCTGGACCTGCCCGTCCATGGCCGCTGACGGTGCAATCACATCCGCACCGGCCCGGGCCGCCGCCACGGCTTGTTTGCCGAGGTTGATCAGGGTCTGGTCGTTGTCGACTTCATGGTTGTGCATTACGCCACAATGGCCGTGGTCGGTGTATTCGCAGAAGCAGGTGTCGGACATCACGATCATCTCCGGCACCGCGTCCTTGGCAATGCGCGACATGCGCGACACCAGGCCGTTGTCGCTCCAGGTGTCGCTGCCGCTGCTGTCCAGGTGATGGGACACGCCGAACGTCATCACCGACTTGATCCCGGCGCGGGCGTAACGCTCGATCTCACCGGCCAGTTTCGACTCTGGAATGCGCATCACGCCGGGCATGCTTTTGATCGGCACGAAGTCATCGATTTCTTCCTCGACGAAAATCGGCAGCACCAGGTCGTTCAGACTGAACTCGGTTTCCTGGAACAGGCTGCGCAGGCTCGCATTGCGGCGCAGACGGCGTGGACGTGCTTCGGGGAACTGGCTTGACATGAGGGGTTCCTGAAAAACGGAGGTCGAGATGAAAGTCGTAGGGGGCGAAGCTTATGCCCTCAAAGGCGCGGGGCACAAACCTCGATCGCCCAAGACTGCGTTACCGAGGCCGCAATAATCGCGCGATATAACGCGGTTCCCTGTGGGAGCGGGCTTGCTCGCGAAGACGGCGGCACATCCAACAAAGATGTATCTGACGCACCGCCTTCGCGAGCAAGCCCGCGCCCACAAGTTTTAGATTTCCAGCACACCGCTGATGCAGGTCACCACCGAACCACCAATCCAGATCTCATCACCCACCTGCTCCACCTGAATGCGCCCGGCGCGGCCCATGGTCAGGCCCTGGCTGACCACGTAGGACGCCGGCGCCAAGCCTTCGGCAAGCAACCACTGCGCAATCCCGGCGTTCAAGCTGCCGGTAGCCGGGTCTTCCGGCATGCCATCGCCGGAGATGAAAGCGCGCACTTCAAACTGCGCATCATCGCCATCGCGCTCAGGGTGCCATGGCGCTATCACGCCGACGGCCAGGCCCAGCATCTGTGAATGATCCGGCTGCAAATCCAGCACCTGTCGGCGGTCCTCGACCATCACCGCCAACCAGCCGGCACCGTTATCAACCCATTGCGCCCGGACAATCACCCCCGGCTCCAGTCGCAGCCCTCGGCGCACACGCTCGACGACGTCAGCGTCCACCGGCCCTGTCTTGATCAGTGGCGGCGCGAGAAAGGCCAGCTCCGCGCCTTGCCTGCGGACCCGCACCAGACCGACGCCGCACTCCTGAATGATCTCCTCGCCCTTGGGCACGCCCCCGGCCTCAAGCCATGCATGGCAAGTGCCCAAGGTCGGGTGACCGGCGAACGGCAACTCGGTGAGGGTGGTGAAGATCCGTACCCGATAGTCGGCGCGAGGGTCGCGCGGTTCGAGGATGAATGTGGTTTCGCTGAGGTTGGTCCAGCTTGCGAACGCCGCCATGCGTTCATCGCTGAGCCTGTCTGCGCCGAACACGACTGCCAACGGATTGCCCTTGAGTGCAACCTGGCTGAAGACATCTACTTGTTTGAAATCGAATGAGCTCATTGCCTGCCTTGGTCTTGAGAGAGTCGAAGAGATTTACTTGGGAATTTCCAGCCCGCGTATCACCGCCGGCCGCGCCAGGAAGCGCTCCAGCACGCGAGTGACGTTGGGGAAATTCTTGATGCCCACCAGATCGCCAGCCTCATAGAAGCCGATCAGGTTGCGCACCCACGGAAAGGTCGCGATGTCGGCAATGGTGTAGCGTTCGCCCATGATCCAGTCGCGCCCTTGCAGACGGCTGTCCAGTACTTTCAGCAGGCGTTTGCTTTCGTCGACGTAGCGGTCACGGGGACGTTTGTCCTCGTAGTCCTTGCCGGCGAACTTATTGAAGAACCCGAGCTGGCCAAACATCGGCCCGATGCCACCCATCTGGAACATCAGCCACTGGATCGTCTCGTAACGCGCCGCCGACTCTTGCGCCAGTAACTGGCCGCTCTTGTCGGCAAGGTAAATCAGGATCGCCCCGGACTCGAACAGCGGCAGGGGTTTGTCATCAGGGCCGTGGGGATCGAGGATCGCCGGGATCTTGTTGTTGGGGTTCAGCGACAGAAATTCGGGGGACATCTGATCGTTGCTGTCGAAGCCCACGCGATGGGGCTCGTAGGGCAGACCGATCTCTTCGAGCATGATCGAGACCTTGACGCCATTGGGGGTCGGCAAGGAGTACAGCTGAATCCAGTCCGGGTATTGAGCCGGCCATTTTTGGGTAATCGGGAACGCGGACAGATCGGTCATGGGGAGCATCCACAGTGAACAGTAAGCGCTGATCATAATGGAGGAGACTGGTTTTTTGCGTATCAATCTTGTTGATGAAGAAGATCAAAACATTGCAGTCATCGTTCTGCGCCGATACCTGTACCGTGTCCATAAATCCGCAACATCCTGTCGATAACCTCTGCTCCAACCCATGCAAGGTTACCGGTACATTGCGGCGCACTCGCCGGAATCGAACCAAATGGGCTTCAGAGGACTCTGAGAACTGCCCTTTCGGAAACGGACCGGCCCAATGACATGGAAAACACCCGCTGCTGGGAGCTCGTGGTGTAAAGGTTTGTCAGCCTTAACCGAATGCGCTGAAGATCACCTATTAAATGATGAACCTTTTCAAATTTGCCGATCGCTTCAAGCAACGCGCGTATGTCGTCCTGCCCTCCCTGCTGGCGATGAGCGCGTTGTTTTTGTCGCTGGAGTCCAGTGAAAGCCGCGCTCAACCGGCAGACGGCACCCAGACCCTGGTATTCCTGCGTCACGCGGAAAAACCCGAAGGTGGTCTGGGCCAGCTCAACTGCCAGGGCCTGAACCGCGCCATCGACCTGGCCACCTTGCTGCCGGAAAAATTCGGCAAGGCCAATTACGTCTTTGCCGCCAACCCGACACGTAATGTCGAGGAAGGCGAACTGGACAATTCCTACAGCTACATTCGCCCCCTGATGACCATCAGCCCCAGCGCGATCAAGCTCGGCTTGCCGGTGAACATCAACTTTTCAGCCAACGACACCAGCGACCTGGCCGATGAATTGCTCCACGACAAGTACCACAACTCGGTCATCTACACCGCCTGGTCCCACGGTTACCTGCCCGAGCTGATCAACAAGGTCGCGGGAGATGCAGTCGGAAAGAAACAGAAGATCACCGAAGACTGGGAATCCAGCGACTACGACTCGCTGTTTGTGCTCACGCTGACCTGGCATAACGGCAAGGCGAGCCTGCAGAGCCATAGCTACAAGCAAGGGCTCGATAATGGGCGGGAGACGTGTCCGACGTAAGCAGTCGATACCCTCCAGGCATTAAAGTTTATAGCGCCTGTCTGGGCCCTATCGCGAGCAGGCTCGCTCCCACACTGGATTTCCGGCGCGACACAAATCCAGTGTAGGAGCGAGCCTGCTCGCGATGGGGCCAGAAAAACCAATACATCACTGTCGGTTGATCTCCCTCATTGGATCTCCGGCGCGACACAGATCCAGTGTAGGAGCGAGCCTGCTCGCGATG
>NZ_RXHX01000072.1:0-9168 GCF_005930655.1 Pseudomonas sp. FSL W5-0299 | reverse complement strand
TGAAAAAGGTAATCATATTTATTGTTACACCCCTCTATCCCCAATAAATATTGCGCGAAACGGCAGGTAACTGTTTTTCTGTTACAGGACGTTCACGTTTCAGAATAAAAATTATTCATTCTGATACTCATAGACCGCACGGTGGTTAGGTGCCGACACAGCGGGCGAGCGCAATCACGCAATAACTCCCGCAGCATTGGATGCTTGCCTGAGACCGCTAAGTGGACTTCGCCAAATAGTCAGCTCAAAGGCTGATTGGCATCAACAATTCGGAAGCGACTTTTCTCAGCATGTAGGTTTCGCGCAGAATTGATTGCCCCATCGAAGACTCGTGACGCTGCATAACGGCCTCATTGTGCACGATGGCTTCATGCAGGTTGATCCACACAGGCCGCATACCATTCGCGATTTCGTGGCTTTCCATTCTCACGGGCGCTAGCTGGGGAGCGATTTCGCATAGATAAAAATGCGAGGTCATGTGCATCAGGTCATATTCTGGTTTCCAGTAGGGCCGGTACTCCTCGATGTAACCGTAGTGCTGGAGCACCTGTATTTGACGAGCACCAGTCTCTTCCTCAAGCTCACGCTTCAGGCCTGCGACAATGTCTTCGTCACCATCAAGGCCGCCTCCAGGAAAGCTGAAATCGTTATAGCGCTCCGTGAACAGCAACAGGATCTGTTCATCCCGCATCACGATGCCGCGTGCTGCGTGTCGACGGAATACTCTGCCCTGTTTGGATTTCAGCTCGGGGTGAACAATTTCAGTTATGAGTTGCATGTGGTCTCGTTACGGCAAGATCAGTTAGTCATCGTCCAGGGTGGCCACGGTATTTCCGCAGCTCTGGAAATACTGTGGCCAGTGGAACTGGTTCAGCGAAGCAGCAATACGGGTAAAGTGGATGTTCGCAGCATCGTCGTGGTCGTGCTGCCCACCAGAAACTGCCTGATGCGTGAGTGCCCGTACGCCCCCATGACCAAGAGGTCAATGCAGTGCTCTGCCTGATACGCATGAAGTACCGACTCTACTTCGCCTGGGCGGATCTCGGCATGCACTAGCGGGCCAGAACTGGCGAGTGTGGTTCGTGCTTTCTCTAGCTCATTCTGATTTTCTTCAGAGTCCGTACCAACCATGACGATATGAATTGGCAGGCCTTCGCACAGCGGGCTTGAAGCAAGCATCTGTACGGTCTTGTGGCCTGTAGCGCTGCCGTCAAATGCCACCATGACCGTTTCAGGTTTCCTGAAATGGCTGGTTGTAATCAGGATGGGGCGGTGGATAGTTCGGACTACCGCTTCAATCTGGCTGCCAAGACTTTGGGCACTGCGCGTGCTGTCCTCTCCGACTCTTCCGATCACCAGTAATCGAATATCGTTTTGGAGATCGCTCAGGCTCTCGACTAGATGTCCATGGCGCTGCTTCAGATCAGGTGACATGGCGCCAGAGATGACTGTTCGCTCGCGAGCTTTTTCAAGCATGTGCTGTCCATGTTCCAAGGCCAGTTTTGCACGCTGCGCATCCAGCGTGGCCAACTCTTCCAGTAGATGTTCTCTGCTACCGAGGCCGATATTGCCGCTGAGGTCAGCGGATGCAGGATATTTTTCCTTATCCAGCACATGAAGCAAGGTCAGGGGAGCGCTGAGTCGTTGCGAGGCCCATGCTGCGTAATCGCAGACCGCCAATGAGGATTGTGAGTTATCAATGCATGCCATTACGTGGGTCATTGTCGTTCTCCTTAGTGGCTCATGAGCTTGTCGATGGCACCGGGTTTGTCATGCACACCGAAGCGGTCAACGATTGTTGCGCTGGCTTCATTGAGACCGAGCACTTCAACCTCAGCGCCTTCGCGGCGGAACTTGATCACGACCTTATCCAGGGCTGCGACGGCGGTGATATCCCAGAAATGCGCCTGTGTGAGATCGATGGTGACCTTGTTGAGCGCTTCCTTGAAGTCAAAAACTTCAGTGAACTTGTCCGCAGAGCTAAAGAACACCTGGCCCACGACGTGGTAAGTCCGATGCGATTCCGTCTCTTCCAGAGTGCTCTTGATATCTAGGTAGTGCCCGACCTTGTTTGCGAAGAACAGGGAGGCCAGCAGCACACCTACCAGTACGCCGTAGGCCAGGTTGTGAGTGGCCACGACGACAACGACGGTCGCCACCATGACGAGGTTGGTCGACAGCGGATGCTCTTTCAGATTACGCAAAGAATCCCAGCTAAAGGTGCCGATGGATACCATGATCATCACAGCCACGAGTGCCGCCATAGGGATTTTGGAGAGCCATTCGCCAAGAAATACCACCATCAGCAGCAGGAAAACGCCGGCACACAATGTCGAGAGACGGGTGCGGCCACCAGATTTCACGTTGATGATCGACTGGCCGATCATGGCGCAACCTGCCATGCCGCCAAGCATGCCGGCAGCGATGTTGGCCACACCCTGGCCTTTGCACTCGCGGTTCTTGTTGCTGGTGGTATCGGTAAGGTCGTCGACGATGGTCGCGGTCATCATTGATTCGAGTAGACCCACTACTGCCAACGCAGCCGAGTACGGGAAAATGATGCGCAGGGTTTCAAAATTCAGCGGAACTTCAGGCCAGAGGAAGATCGGGAGCGTATCAGGCAGTTGGCCCATGTCACCGACGGTGCGGATATCCAAACCGAGGTAAATGGCGATGGCCGTCAGCGTCAGAATGCACACCAATGGAGAGGGAATCAGCTTGCCGATTTTCGGCACATACGGAAACAGGTAGATGATTCCCAAGCCCGCAGCGGTCATGGCATAGACATGCCAGGTGACATTGGTCAGCTCAGGCAATTGCGCCATAAAAATCAGAATCGCCAATGCGTTTACGAAGCCGGTGACTACCGAGCGTGAAACAAAGCGCATCAACGAGCCAAGCTTCAGGTAGCCGGCAAGGATTTGAAGTACGCCACATAGTAGAGTCGCGGCCAGCAGGTACTGGAGTCCATGCTCTTTTACCAGCGTAACCATCAGCAGTGCCATGGCGCCTGTCGCCGCCGAGATCATTCCGGGGCGTCCGCCGACAAAGGCGATGACAGCACAGATACAGAAGGAGGCGTAGAGACCGACTTTGGGATCTACCCCGGCGATGATGGAAAAGGCGATGGCTTCCGGGATCAGCGCGAGTGCGACCACCAGCCCCGCGAGCACGTCGCCACGGACGTTGGAAAACCACGTTTGTCTAAGTTTTTGCAGCATAGAAAATATCCAAGGCAAAGCATCGCGCACGCCAAAGGAAGGCGAGCGAATCGATACAAATTCAAATTTTGAGGATTTTTTGCTGTGTGCTTAAGGTATAAAACCAGGCGTACAGCAGTACGCACCCGCGAGCGAGGCTAGCGGAAGCAGAGTGTTGCGGGGGGGCGTAGCGCTAAGGCGGCGTAGGCTGCCAGTAGATCGTTTGGAGTACAGTCATGCTGATGTTCCTGTATCTCAAGGGGTATGCGGAGCAGAAGTATACAATGAAGCCATCGTCGATTGCGACCCGCTGCCAAGCTCCACATGAGTTACGTCAGATACTGGCTTATTCAATGGGTATACCTGCGGGCAAGGCTTTGCCCTCCATTCGTTCTTGTTCGAGCTGACCTGTGCGCTGAGAAGTGAGTTGGCCAGACGGTTACGATCCGTCTAGGCATTCATCGAATCGACTTCACCTGACTTCTAGGACTGTTGATCTTAAATAGCAGATCACGGTTTACACCTTCCAATTGCTTGTTCTCCTTGGCCAGCAGAGCGTTTTGCTCCTGAAGTGCTTTCTTCTCTGTACAAAGCCGCAGATTCACGATGGCTATCCTCTTCAGATCTGCATCTCGCTCAGCCAGTATGTCACGCAACTCCTTAATCAGCAGATCTGCCCCCTGAAGGGCTTTCTCCTTCTTGACGAGCTTTTCTCGCGACTCCTTGTTGGTCTTTTGACGAATTAACTCTGCAAGGTCTGGATACCGGTTGTGTATCGTCGCATTGCTTATGCCTGCCTCTTCGGCGACGGAGGCGATACTTAGCTTACGACTCAGCTGAACCTGCTTGGGACGCCCCTTGGTAATCCTTGAGATAGCCAACTCGATTGCACGCCTTGTCTGGTCATTTCCCATGCTACACCGCCTCTACTGCTGGTATGAGACGCGATGGACGTTCTGGTAAGGAATACGGCTCAACTGGGTCTCCAAGTTCGCCTAGCACCCGCTCTGCCTCTCGCAAGTGCCTTGTGGCTCGCTCCCAGGCCGGATCGCCAAGATCTGGCCATGAGAGCACCTCAACCTGCTGATCTCTAATGCGCCGCCATATGAGCAAGTGTCCCTGGTCGATGACACCCTCACCGCAGCCAACGCAACGAATCGCATCGTAAAGCCCCTCCCCGCCGCATCCCTTAGTCGTTGCCAAACACCAAGAGTGGCCGGTGCCACGGATAAAAACACCTTCGCCAACAGCCCTGACCAGAGCTTTAGGGTCTTTTGCTGTCTTCACCTCGGGTCTCCCTCTGAAGCGCACGATATGGTCAGCCCTACCGCCAGAAAGCTTCTGGCTCGGAGCCAGCCATCCAGAAACGATACTTACCTGCAATTCGTCCCTTTTTGACAATACAGATTCAAGAAGCGTGTCATCAAATAGCGGGTCTTTTGCATAGTGCAGAGTCATATCCATTGACCAATGTTTGAAATGGTGTCGCAGATACCGAACATCGCCAAGTACGTTCCTGGCGACAAAAACAGCAAATGTTCTCCGAAACTGGTGTGTTGCGAGCGGCCACAGTTTCTCCGGAGTTATCGTAGTACGATCAAGAACTTCACCCAAGTCATCATTCAACACCACTAGCTCAAAACGCTCTGCAACCTTTTTGAGGAGCGTATTTGTTAGTACGTTCTGTAGAAATTCAGGCCGCGTGCCAAGCGCTTTCCAGCCAAGAAAAAGGCTGCTACCCAAGAGAGTGGCATCATTGACGACTTTTGATTTTAGTCCCTCATCTTTGGCTAGTTCGTACAGATACAATCTTCTTTTACCGATGTAGGGCAGAAGAGATCTCCGCAACCCCGCTGCCACATTCACAGCCTTTTCGACGACAGGTGGAACCATCCATTTTGCAGGTTTTGGCTGCTCCTCCAGCTTGTATGTGAGCCCATGTATCCAGCAAAATTCTTCGCCATCCATATCGAATGAGCGCTCAAAGCAATTATGTTTTAACGAAATAATTTCGGAGTCCCGCATACCGCTAAACATGGCAACGACGATGTAGCAGCACGTACGCAGAATCCTGACCTCATCATCAAGATCCGTTAAAAATCGCAGTCCGTTCGCGTCAAGCAAAGACTGCATTTTAGAAAGTGCCCTTGCCCTCGCGATATCATAAGACACTGACTCTAGCGTCTGATAGGAGCTCTTCGCACCTTTTTCCAGTCTCACCCTTGCATGATACTCAGCAAGCTCCATCTCTTGTGAATAACAGGAGTGGAATGTATCCCAGATATGCAGAATTCGATCCGACTCATGCTCTATGAACTCTAAGGATTTTCGCCCGAGATCGGCATATAAGCGCTTTGGAATAATCTCAGTCCGGACATCATACATACCACCTGTACGTCGAGCCCCTGCAAGACTGAACGCAGTTTCCTCTGGCCACGGATGCTCACTCATTGGTTTTGGCAAATGAGTTCTAAAAGCGTATATCAATTCCAAAACTTCTAATAGAGCAACTTTTTGTCTCTGCTTAACAGACTTATCCGCGCCTACATATAAAGCATACGCAGCACACCGCACAGGAGTCAGCTCATCAAAGCCCGTGATGGATTGCCCGCACATCCAACGAAGAAGCGGCTTCACGTTCGTCCAGCACGAAATTAGTGTTGCTGCTTTTATGTGCTTGGTTGATCGCGGTGACTTGGCGAGCCAACGAGTATATATAAAAGACTTAGCGGCTATTAGCAAACTAGTCTCTGATTTGTCGATGGATCTCACTTCATCGGAAAGTGGATGGTCAAAATTCACATAGAGGTTTGACGTATTTTTGTTGAGAACATACGGGGAAAAGTCCCATATGTTGTCCTCATACCTAGAAAGCGGCATTGATTTACCGTTTTCGCCGGTTATGTATGTAACTGCAAGATCATTTCGATCATCAACAGCGATCTTTCTCAGGACTGCACAGGGCGGCCTGGCTACAGTTGCATTAGCACCGTTCACTCATCACCTCCAAGCAAAGTCCTATCTCGCCACATTGGATGAGGGGTAGCGAGGGCTCGGTGTTTCTCGCGCTCAACTACAACCGGATCAAAAAGGGGAGTTATATCGTTGTCGATGACACGGATCACCCACGCATAGACGGAATTCCAGCGCGATTTGCCGAGTAGCCCGCGTTCTTTGATCAGGAGCCAATAAAAACTGAACAGACGATACAGGTCTGATTCGATCACGACCTGATTTGGGCAACGAAAGCAATGGAGAAAGCGCTGACAGTTGGTGGTGCCATTTCTTGGAGCAAAACGGCCATTGATAGGATCTGAACAACGCGCAACGCCTGTATTAAGTGCTCCACTCAGTAGCAGATCAACTTTTTCGGGCTCTATGGATAGTTGAGCTGACAAGTCATCGCGAAAGCTCTGCTCATTCACCTGACCGGTCATGACGCCTTCGAGAATACGACCAACGAATTTGTGATTCCGCTCCATCTCGGGCGTGACAGCGAGGTAGTGGCTATCAGTCATCCGCGTACTATTACCCAAGAGCTGAGCCGTCTTGAACAAGTTTCCGTTGCTCAGTTGCCACATTCGCGTGGCAAAGGTTTTTCGTAGCCTCGATACGTTGACCTTCAGTAATTCTGGCAGGCCGTTCGATGCCCTTCTATCGCCAAAAATTTGATGCCGGGCCACCAGTGCAGTGGCTTGTTGGTCAATATTGGAGGCGTTGAGAGTCTTCACGCCTCTATTCCCCTTGGCGCGGTAAAGCCAGACACGATCGTGCATCGTCTTCGGTGCTAGATCTAGCAAAGGAAACGATCGGACTAGCGCTTCCCGGTACAGGGTGACCACATCGCTCGGTACCGACGCGGACTCATCATCAGTGGTGTGGTAACGAAAGGCTTGGCGGTGAATCTTGAAACCTCGACGCTTATACAACTGGAGCACGCCCATATCCGGCTTGAGAGGGTGATCGGTGATCGCATCTCTGCTCATCTCTAGTAGTGGCGTGAGATTGCGACCACTCCTGGCAGCGATCAGCAAGAGGTAAACAGTCATAGCTGCGGCCTCGCTCCCACTAGGCAAATTACCGGAGCGGATCATGTCTAAGTCCTTCAGGAGCGCTATCAGCAAGCGCTCTATCTCGCCCTGCGTGAATGCCTGATGACCAACATACGCTCTGTCGGCGTTCGGAAATGGAATTTGAGGAAACACACCGATCCCGAGTTGCCCGGCGCGAACACGGTTCATCAAGACTGTTTTTGTTGTGTTGTAGATGGCCCGCGCCGATGTGATTGAGATTGTCCCCTTACCCCTTGCTGGCTGTTGCTTCAGCCATTCCGTATAGCGTTCAACTGTGCGGGGGACTATGTCGGCGAGGCACCCTATGACGCGGCCCTTACCCGATTCAGCGTCGAGGTACTTGAACCAATAACGCATACCGGAGGCACAAAGGTTCATTACGGTCGCTTGGCTGACCCCCGACGATTGAATTTCTTGGACGGCCTCGTGTAGCTGACGTGAGAGCAATAGTCTCGTAGCTGGCTCAATCGCTTCCGGTACCGATGCCCACTGCGCGAAGTCGAACACCCTCGTTCCAACGCAAATCGACATGTCACCAGGAGTTTTTTTTGCTGTTTCAATTGAGATGATGTTTTCTGGCTGCATGCCATAGCTTTTTCTGGGTCTAGGCATGTGCATTCCCTAGCAAGTCCAACTCTTCCTGATATGTATTCAGTTCCGAGTTTTCCATGAGATCAAGACAATGAAGATAGATGCTAGTCGTTTGGACGCTGCTGTGGCCCAAGCGATCTCGAACCCATGCAAGTGCTTGCCCCATGGCCGCACGCTTCGACTGGTGGAGTAGTTCAAAAGTAGCAAAGGTATGCCTCAGCATGTGCGGAGTAACCCTGAACATAATCCGAGGTTGCTTCCCAGACCAAAGTCGTCTGTACGCATTGTTCAAGCCTTTTTCACTGAAAGGGTGACCATCTCTGTTTAAGAAGATGGGTTGAATCCCAGAGCGGCTTGCACTGCGACCAAAGTTGGCCCTGAATGCTCCCTCAGCAAAGCTCAGATAATCGAAAAGCTCCCGCATGACGTGCCAACCAATGAAGACTGTCCTAGGTTTTGAATTCTTCAGCAGCATGTCCGATGGGCTGAGATCAACACGAATGCGCTTCCGTACATCGAGCCCTGTCGGGTCAAAAACATACTTAATAGGGAATGTCCTGCATTCTTCATTGCGAAGGCCAGTTTGAAGCATCAGCACCGTCATCAATCGAAGCGTTTTGGTTGTGCATGCCTGAACCAGAAGCTTGGCTTGCTCAAGCGATAGAAGTTTAGGCGGCTCTCGGAAGACCTTGAGCCGAAGGTCGTCGCCATCTGTCATCTTGGCGGCGTGTGCATGCCTCAAAAAGCCCTGATTGTTTCCGGCAACAAATTTCGGTGAGGCATCCCAAGGAACTGAGCTAATGCGGCCTTGTTTATGCGCCCATTGATAGAACCCCATGAGGCATGTCAGCCGCTGGTTCAAAGTGCTCGGTTTTATGGCCCTTAGGCCCGTTGATGGTCTTGTCAGGGAAATTGACCAGTTCCTATACGCGGCAAGATTACTTACGGCGGATCGAGCGTGCCCCGCGACAGGGACATGAGCCCAATCGAGGGCGTTTGCCTCCAGCCATGAGAAATAGTCATACAGTGCTTCGCCGTGATTTCTCCATGTCTTGGGGCTACGCGTCTTGCCTCGTTCCAGCGCCAGATACATGAGGTAATCGTTTGCCGGCTCAACCAACTCCATTTGCCCGTTCAGCAGGAAAGGAATTCCAATATAAGCCTGGGTTAGCAGGACGAAACTGTCATCGGTGAACAGTAGCCTCATGGTTCATACCACTCATTGAGCACTGAGAGATCCTTTCTCTCTAAGCTAATGAATCATGGGCGCTCTGTCTGTAACAGAAATAGGGTTACCCTCCTTG
>NZ_RXHX01000071.1:0-9759 GCF_005930655.1 Pseudomonas sp. FSL W5-0299 | reverse complement strand
AACGGGAGCCGTATGACGCGAGAGTGTCACGTACGGTTCTGCGAGCGGCTGCGGGGGCAGTTCCCGCGGCCGACTCACCACTTCGGCATGAAGGCGCACATCGGTGTCGATGATGAGTCGGGCTTGGTGCACAGCGTGGTGGGCACGGCGGCCAACGTGGCCGATGTCACCCAGGTCGATAAGCTGCTGCACGGCGATGAGAACATGGTCGGTGCCGACGCGGGTTACACCGGCGTCGAGAAACGCCCTGAACATGAAGGCCGGGGGGTCATCTGGCAGATCGCCGCCCGCCGTAGTACTTACAAGAAGCTTGATAAGCGCAGTGCTTTGTACAAAGCCAAGCGCAAGATTGAGAAGGCCAAGGCTCAGGTACGAGCCAAGGTCGAGCATCCGTTCCGGGTGATCAAGCGCCAGTTCGGTTATGTGAAGGTGCGCTTCCGTGGTCTGGCGAAGAACACGGCGCAACTGATGACGCTGTTCGCGCTGTCGAACCTGTGGATGGCGCGCCGACATTTACTGGCGAATGCAGGAGAGGTGCGCCTGTAATGTGGAAAATGGCTGCCGCGAGGTGCTCGCGGCGGCTAAAAACACAGAAATAAGCGGGTGATCTGAGCGTTTTTGATCGATTTGCCGCTTTTAAAATCGGCAGGGGCTGAAGTCAGCCAGAAATACACAACTACTTCAGACCATCCTTAGAGATGAATCCAGTTTCAACCAGGATTGACGGTACGTCTGGCGACTTAAGTACGGCAAAGCCCGCCTGCTCCACACGCTTCTGGTGCAAAGTGGTGATGCCCGCCAAACTTCTCAGTACGGAGTGGCCCAGTTCCAGGCTCGTTGCGACTGTAGCGCTCATCGACATGTCGAGAATCACTCCTGCCAGCATGGGGTCCTTATCTTTGAGTGCGAGGCTTTTGGTCGTACCGAGTAACTCGGCGCCGTTCTCCTTCTGCGCGAGCCAGCGCGCAGTAGTGGACGTGGCTCCACCTTCCGATAGCGCATAGATCGACGCTCCGGAGGCCGTGCGCCGAGGCGCGGCGTCCGCGTGTATGGAAATGAAGATATCGGCATTGTGTTGGCGAGCAATCTCCACCCGCTTGCGTAACGGTACGTAAACATCGCTGTCGCGTACGAGTCGCACGGTAAACCCCTTTTCCCGCTCGATCCGTTTGGCCAACTGCCGAGCAATTGACAGCACCACATCTTTTTCCCGCTCGCCATTGGCCCCGACTGCTCCAGGGTCTTTACCGCCATGCCCTGGGTCTACCACGACGATGATGTCGCGCTTTGGATGAGCCGAATCATTAAGCACAACCTGCGGTGCAGCCGGCTGTATTGCCGGGGATGCCGAGTTGGAAATATCCAGCACTAAGCGATGCCCCTGTGCCTGTTCAGGTGCCAGCATGAAGGTATTCAACTGCACGGGACCTATCAGGTCCAGGACAATCCGCGTTCCTGTACCTTGAGGCCCTGAACGTATAGCGCGGATTGGCATGTTACCCAGTTGCAGTTTGCTCAAATCAAAGGCAAGGCTGGTTCCCATCAGATCGAGAATCAACCGATCCGGCGCCGTCAGGGAGAAGGTCTTGTACTGTGCTGGACCACTTAGGTCTAGCACCAGCCGAAGCTTGTCGTCGGTGTTCCATAGCCGAACATTTAGGACTTGTGCGGCTTGTAAGCCCAAAGGTAAAGCAAAGGCAAAACCGGCCAAAAATAGATTGAGTAATGAACGTCTGTGCATCTCGTTTACCGTTTTTGGGGAGAGTCCTTTCTCTGCCATTCAGATTAAGAACCGTAGAGCTTGCAGAGCGGCAAGGTGTCCCGGATAAAACCAGTAGCCCCATTGCCGCACCGGCCAGACGTTGAAGGTGAACTTCTGATGCAGCAGCCAGAGTCCGATCAGCGGAGCGGCAAATGCAGTGCTCAAGGCCAGCAATGAGTGAATTTCAAGATCCATAGCCCTGGTCACGATGCTACTGCGGGTGTTGCTCAACAGGCATAGAACTGCTGGCAGCAACCAAAGAGCACCGGGCCTCTTGATCGCTAACAAGACAGCCGCAGGAACGAGCGCGCCGTATAGCCCGTACATCAACGGGTCATCCAGCACGTAGGCAATCGCGGCAGCCATCAAGGCCATAGCGCTGCTCAACAAGGTGCGATGTTGCCATCCCCAGGCAATCACCAGCCCCAATGCCAGGGTAACCAACACGTTGAATGATCCCGAGGTGCTGATATAGCGATAAGGCACTTCTGAAATGGCGGCGAACACCAGCATCAAGGCGAGGTAGCGTCCATTCGCGGCAGTCAGTAATTCGCCCGGTTTGGAGCGCGCCACGTTGGCAGCAATGGCGACACAGAACAGCGGAAAGGAAAGCCGCCCCAGAATGAACAGATTGCTCATCTCCGGCCACACCAACCGCAAGTGATCGATGACCATGGTCAGCATCGCCAGCCACTTGATCAGATCCAGGCTACTGCTTCGGCTCTTGAGTGAGGAATGCTGGGTTGTATGAGCAGTCGTCATGTCCACCCCAGTGTGACGGCGGTCAGCAAGAGATAACGCACGCCCTTGGCCATGGTGACGATCAGCAGGAAACTCCAGAATGGCTCGCGCATGACTCCGGCGACGACCGTCAGCGGATCGCCAATGATGGGCACCCAGCTCAGCAGCAACGACCAGCGCCCGTAGCGCAGGTAAGACTGCTGGGCCTTTTCGAGCTTGCTCTCGCTCACCGGGAACCATCGCTTGTAGCGAAATCGCTCGATAGAGCGACCCAGAATCCAGTTCAGCGCAGAGCCAAGAACGTTGCCGAAGGTGGCGACCGCCAATAGCGCAGAAGCAACGTATTGGTTGGAGAGCAACATCCCGACCAACACAGCTTCAGACTGCATGGGCAATAACGTGGCGGCACCGAATGCCGCCAGAAATAGACCAAAATAGCTGGCGAGTTCGAACACTTAAACGACGCCTTGGGCGCTCAAGCCGATCCAACCATGGAAGCCTACGTACAGACCAACACCGATTATCAACACGCTGGACAGGTACGGTGCACGACGAGCCACGGTGCCCAGCCACGGCCAGCGGTTGGAAGCCTGTTTAGCACCAATAGCCGCAGCAGCTCCCACCGCCACCAAGGTGATCGCCAAGCCGATGCTGAAGCACAGGACGAGTATGCCTCCCAGCGCGACTTCTTTAACCTGAAGACACAGCAACAGAACGGTGATGGCAGCCGGACAAGGAATCAAACCACCCGTCAAACCGAACATGACGATCTGGCCCGTGGTCACCTCACGATTCGTGAAGCGCTTACGGATATCGTTGGCATGTGCGCGTTCATGCGCATCCTGATAGCCATCAATTGACAACTCCAGACCTTCCAGTTCGGAATGCGCGTGCCCGTGATCATGCTCCTGGAACGCCAGATCGTAATCATGGGAGTGGCCCGCATGCCCAAGACTCAAGCGCGCACTGAACTCATGAGGCTCCGGGATATCGACTGCCGACTCCAGAAAGCCTTCGCGCTCGACGAAAGAGAACGATTGAGTGCTGCCGTCCGGACGAGTCGTCATTAGGCGAACATCCGATGTAGCCCAAGCGTGTCCGGTCAATGTTTTCAGGCGCCAATGCGGTGGCATACCTACTTCAAAAATCGACAGTTCGATGCGCCCGTGGCCGGTATCGATTCGATGGGTTTCATCATGATGGCCATGGTCATGCTCACCGTGGTGGTGGTCATCACCTTGCTCGAACTTGAACATCTGCTCACCGCGCCAGGTACGCCACAGCATCCAAAGAGCAACTACGATGATCAGTGCAGAGGACGCAAGCTGGAAGTACGGCTCAGTGGTTTGAGCGTCCAGACCTTTGCCCAGGTACATGCCGCCGATGGCGACCAACCACACCACGGCGGTGTGCGACAGCGTCGCGGCCAGACCCAACAAAACGGCCTGTTTAACCGAACCACGAATGGCCACGATGAAAGCGGCCATCATGGTTTTTGAATGGCCCGGTTCCAGGCCATGCAAGGCACCGAGCAAGATAGCGCTCGGGAAATACAGCCAGGCGTGTGTACCGCCCTGTTGCAGCAGTTCAGCAAAGTTGGGCATGTCAGACCTAGAGGTACTTGGTGATTTGTTTGAAGGCTTCCAACGGTGCGCGCTCGCCATTGTTCAAGGCTGAGACTGTGTCCTCCAGACAGTGATCAATGTGATCCTGGATGAGCGTGCGCTTCGCTTGACATACGGCTTTTTCGACCGCATGCAGCTGCTGAGCGATGTCCACGCACTGACGCCCCTCTTCAATCATGGTGATGATGCCGCGTAAATGGCCGTCCGCCCGTTTGAGACGCTTGATGATCGCCTCGTGACTTTGGTGAGTGTGGGGATGGCTGTGTTCGTTTTCACTCATGACTTGAGCCTCGGGCCTTAATGAATTACGCTGGCATCCTATCCCCCCTTAGGGGATGCGGTCAAACGCATCAAAGCCCTGAAAAACGAGTTGAAGCCCGATCACGATGTTCAGCAGAACACTGACAACAACGGTGGTATTCGCGCTTGTCCTCGCCATGTTTGTGGCCTGGGCCGGGCATACCTATACGTTGTCAGTGACGTCGAAACAGCCTGCTTGGGAGGTTGCGCAAGACGCCCATCACTCTCATGAAGAGCTGACTGAGATGTCGTGTGCGAGCTGCTCGGATCACTATCACTCCCCGCTGACCCCTGACCATCAGCACGAAACACCGCAGCTCACTTCACTGTTGATTTTGGCCGAACAACCCAAGCTATCGGTGCGGGTTGATGCCCCGCAATATGCAGTTCCCCCTCCGCCGATATTCTTGATCAAGCGTCCACCCCGTCCTTCGTTCGCATCCTGACCATGGCCGCGCAGCGGCCTTTGATCCCTCCAACGTAGGATTTATCCATGCATTCGCACTCGATGAGCGGCGTGGGCGCATTCACTGCGCCATCGCACCGCCCGCTACTGCTGTTGTTTTTACTTGTCGCTGCACTTTTCCTCGGGATGCCCGAGGCGATGGCTCACGCCGTCGCGGAAGGTGACAAGGGCTTTATCCAGGAAAGTTCCGGCGTCATGTTGCTGCCCTTCATCTACATGGGCGCCAAGCACATGATGACGGGCTACGATCACCTGCTGTTTCTGTTCGGGGTGATCTTCTTCCTTTACCGCCTGAAGGATGTGGGGCTCTACGTCACACTGTTCGCGGTAGGCCACTCGGTGACGTTGCTGCTGGGCGTGCTGACCGAGATCAGCATCAGCTCGTACATCATCGACGCCATCATCGGTTTTTCGGTGGTGTACAAGGCACTCGATAACTTGGGCGCGTTCCAGCGCTGGTTCGGTTTCCAACCCAATACCAAAGTGGCCACGCTGATTTTCGGCCTGCTCCATGGTTTCGGCCTGGCCACCAAAATCCAGGAGTACGAGATCTCGCCCGACGGGCTGATCCCCAACTTGCTTGCGTTCAACGTCGGCGTCGAGATCGGCCAGTTGCTGGCCCTTAGTGCGATTCTCATTCTGATGGGGTATTGGCGGCGCACCGCCAGTTTCTGGCGCCACGCCTATACCGCCAACGTCGCCATGATGAGTGCCGGTTTCCTGCTGATGGGTTACCAGATCACCGGCCTGTTTATCTCCGCCTAAGGAATTCTGACCATGTTCAATACTCCGCTTCCAACTGTTAATGAATTGCCCAGCACTCGCAAACTGGTTCGTTCGACTGTCATTGCACTGCTGACTGCTATTGGCCTGCTGATGACCGTTGTCATGCCTTCGGAATACGCCGTTGATCCTACGGGTGTGGGCCGCGCACTGGGTCTGACCCAAATGGGCGAATTGAAGATCATCCTTGCCCAAGAGGCGTTGGCGGATACAGCGCCGCCGCAAGCATTAGCTCCTAGTTCAGCTCCAGCTCCAGCTCCGCAGATTGCGCAAATCCAACCTGCTGCAATACCTGTGGCCCAATCAGCGTCGGCACCGACCCCAGCCATGAAGACGAATCAAATGACCGTCACGCTCAAACCAGGTGAAGGGACAGAGATCAAACTGGAAGTGCTGAAGAACAAGACTGTGAGTTATGAATGGACAGCGGCTGGTGGGCTTGTGAACTACGACACCCATGGCGAGCCCTACAACGGTGAAAAGGGTTACTTCCACAGCTACAACAAGGGCAAGCAGGTCAAAAGTAATAAAGGCGAATTCACCGCCATTTTTGACGGCACCCATGGTTGGTTTTGGCGTAATCGCAGCAATAACGACGTGACCATTTCGTTGAAGACGAGTGGTGATTACCTGAACGTCAAACAGTAATCCGACACAGAGACGGCTGTCCTACTGCCGAAAACGCGGACTTCAGCCTGACCACAGACCATTTATTTCATCCACTTTTGAAGAGTATTCCCATGAAATCCCCAACCACTCTGATTCGTTCTGTGCTGCTGTTCTGCTTCCTGGGCTTGATGACGGCATGCGGCGGTGGTGAGAAAGGCACAACCTCCGAGAGCGCTGAGCACGGACATTCGCACGAGTAACACTCTAAAAAAACAAGGCCGCGATTGCGGCCTCGTTTTTCTGCATGACGAAAAGTTCTAGCCTATATCCCGCAAACAAATGACTGCTTTGGGTCGTCCTCTGCCGGTCATGGCCACGAAGCCTGCAGGTCAAATCCGAAGCAAATTACTGGTCAAATCGAATGCAAATGGCTGGGCAAGTCTGTGCAATTACCTAACGGATAGGCTCTCGACAGAACTGGTATAGCATCCCTTGATTCTTCTATGCCATCATCGATGCTTGTAAAATCGGAGGCTAAGGACATGGCAAACGATTTACCACCAGATTACATAGAGTTCGCGAAACAGCTGGGGTTCTCGTCACCAGAGCAGTGGGACGTGACCAGGGGAAATCTGAAAGATGGCTGGAAACGAATTCATCGTCGCATTGTGACAGGGCGGTCTCTTCGGGGGACGATTCTGGACTTTGTAGCTAGAATGAATTCGTCTGACGATCACTTTAGGCGCAAGTCCGGTGAGGTCGGGGTAACTAGGGTAACTCCAGTATCCGCGCAGGTTCAGCTTTTTGAGGATCTATACCCACAATTTGCGCCTTATGTTCCCCCTCAGACGTCGGTAGGATCTGAACACCGGATCAAAAAACCGAAAGCTCCCAAAGTCCGAAAGCCGAAAGTTAAGACGCCAATGTTTGTACAAATTGGATTTGGCTTAGTAAAGCACCTTCCGGCCACGGAAAATCGAGAGGGACAGCGTGATTCTCGACGAACACACTACACCAATCGAAAAAGCCTCAAAGAGCATAATTTACGTGCCAGGTTGGTCGCTAAGCGGATCACATGGGGATAGCGATTAATCCTGATATTTCTAAGATCTCAGTTGTTGCGCTAGATTTGTCAATTCGTATACTGCTCAATCATTTTATAAAGGTCATCTCATGTCCCGTCTTGCTGAGTTCCGTCAACTCGAAAAACACTTGGCCGAACAACTCGCTGCCCTTGAAGCCATGAAAGGCGACGAAGGCCTGAAAAAAGAAGTTGAATTCGAAACTAAGCTGCGGGCTTTGCTTGCCGAGTACGGTTATAGCCTCCGCAACGTCATCGCTCTCCTCGATCCCCAGGCAGCAAGCCGTGCTTCTACTACCGCTGCCCCGAAAAGTGTCCGCAAAGCACGTGACGTCAAGATCTACCAAAACCCAAATTCGGGCGAGTTGATCGAGACCAAGGGCGGGAACCATCGCCAGCTCAAGGAATGGAAAACTGAATTCGGCGCGGACATTGTTGAGTCCTGGCGCACTCAGTAAGATCGGTTTGAGTACAAATGAGGGCCCGGTGGGGCCCTTTTTCGTAGCCACATGCGGGGTAATCATGGATCGACATCTCTACAGGTTCAGGACAGCGGATCGTCTGCTCGGAAAAGACGCCACCGAGACCAAGGAGGCTGTGCCCGGTGAGCTTGAGAAGCTTGAGATTTACTTCGCACCGCCTGAGCAATTGAACGATCCTCTAGAGGGGTACAAGGAAATCTACTGGGCGGGTGATGAAATCGTCTGGGCGAATTTCTTTAGGCATTACCTATTGATACTAGCGCTTCGAAGCTGGGAGATTGATGACGCGGTAATGAGCGGCGTGCCACTTCCTAATGAGCTCCCAATTGGCCAGTATCCTGCTAATCTCCGGGGTGTGTACCTCTTTGCTTTCCAGGAAATGGATTACCTGCTCCAAAGTAGTGAGATATTTCAGGGGTACATCAAGGCACTCTCTAAAGCCGAGAGAAAACACTACAAGCCACAGTTGTTGCTCTACCTCAGTTCTCTGCATACGCGCTTCTTAACAATCGTACTTTCAGTAAGTTACAAGTACGAGTTAACCGGTGCACATCATCCTGAGAATCCTGGAGACCCACTAGGGGACAGTGACTTTCATCTGAAGATAATATCAAATATCGAAGCAGATGATGGCCAGCATCGTGATTTTGAGTCATACAGGCAGATTGCTGTCACAACCTCGGCGTTCTCCATCAAGGCTGCGCACGTATGGATCAATGATCATTACGGTGTGTATGACCTAATAACGGCATTTGCTCCTCGATATCTAGATCAAATCGACCAGCTAATGCACCCGAAATGGTATGTAGCCTGCTTTATGAAGGAGTGTAATAACTCCGCCATCTGGGGTAGCTACGGAGACAATCACAAAGGCATCTGCCTGAAATATAGGGTCTCAGGTGAAGACCAAGCACTATCTCTTGAAATGAATAAGCCGATAGGTCTTGGTCATAGCGGCATCATTTATGGCTTCCAGAATATGCAGTTCAAGGAAGTTTTCTACGATCGAGAACACTCGGAAATAGATTTCTTCAGATCATTAGGCAACGTCCCAAACGAGGCATTAGGTGGCTTCTGGTACAACGATGGCCAAGGAAATCTGAGTACCACTAGCGAGTGGTACAAAACTGATTCCAGTGATCTGCGAGAGAGGCACTGGAATAACCTTGATTTCGCTTTGACCTCAACGCTTCCTCAGTGGGAGTCCGAAAAAGAGTACCGCTTGGTTCTTAATTCCGGCATGGACATCACAGATAAAAAGCATCGAGTTTTGAAGTATCGGTTTTCAAGCTTGGAGGGCGTCATTTTTGGGATCAAGACGCCGTTGGAGTACAAACTCAAAGCTATTAGGATTATCAAGGCCCACTGTGAACGTGAAGGCCGTGAAGAGTTTCAGTTCTACCAGGCCTATTACGATCCGGAAACGAAAAGTATCCAACATGGCTTATTACCTGTTTCAATACACGATGCTGATATAAATGGTGGCTCTACTGAGCCTGGCGATTCATCAGCTGAAAGCTAGCTCGCAGATTCTCCACTTCTTCCGCAAGTTGGAATCAGGCATCGGGGCCGGCCACTGCCGAGTATTTATCGACGGTTGTAATCGGCGCCTATCGCTGTGCGGTCATAAGAGTAGAGGGTGCACGCTCTAACCATTGGAACAGCGATCTTCCCGCCAACGATCGTAATGTCTCCTTTGCGTCGTTATGAGCCTCTCAGCTTTGATGTCTGGGTGGTCCAATCCTCTGCAATCGGTGGTCAGTCAAATGCAAATGACTGGTCAGGTCGTATGCAAACGCATGGTCAATTGCGCTGCAATTTCGCAATTGAAGCTCAGTCAATTCGGGTATTCCTCAGTCTCAATGCATTGAAAACTACAGATGCAGAACTGACGCTCATGGCTATGGCAG
>NZ_RXHX01000070.1:0-10380 GCF_005930655.1 Pseudomonas sp. FSL W5-0299 | reverse complement strand
AATGTTTGGCTGTTCATCAGGGCCAGAAGTGACATAGCCGCGACTCGTACGTTTCAAACGCGAAGAACCCCCAGTGGTCTGCCGATCACTGGGGGCTTTTGTTGGCCACAAGACCGGCCGGTTTCGCCGGGCACCGTCGGTCTACCTCGCAAACCTCCTCGCACCCACCACACACAAAATCACCGCAACAGTGACTCCGAGCATGCCGAGGCTGACCTGCTCGTGAAGCAACGTGGCCGCCAGCGCCAATCCAAAAAACGGCTGTAGCAGCTGCAGCTGGCCAACGGCTGCAATCCCCCCTTGGGCCAATCCGCGATACCAGAATACGAAGCCGATCAGCATGCTGAAGAGCGACACATACGCCAGGCTCCACCAGGCCGGCGCGCTGATGCCCGAGAACGAAGAGGGCGTCAGCCACCAGGTCAGTGGCGCCACGATCGGCAGTGACACTACCAGCGCCCAGGAAATCACCTGCCAGCCGCCCAGGGTTTTGGAAAGCTTCGCCCCTTCGGCATAACCGAGGCCGCAGGCAAGAATGGCCAGTAGCATCAGGATGTCGCCGGCCGGCGAAGCGGTGAGCCCCTGGGAAACGGCGAACCCGACCACCAGTAAACTGCCCAGGACCGAGAAGAACCAAAAGGCCGGCCGGGGACGCTCGCCGCCGCGCACCACCCCGAACGCGGCGGTCGCGAGTGGCAACATGCCGACGAAGACAATGGAGTGCGCGGACGTCACATATTGAAGCGCCAGCGCCGTCAGCAGCGGAAACCCGACCACCACGCCCAGCGCGACGATGACCAAGGGCAGCATCTGGTGGCGCGCAGGGCGCTTTTCCTTGAACAGCCACAACATGCACAGCGCCAGCACGCCGGCGATGGTGGCTCGGGCGACGGTCAGAAAGACCGGCTCGAATTCCAGGACGGCCACCCGTGTCGCGGGCAGCGAACCGCTGAAGATCAGGACGCCGATGAGTCCATTGATCAACCCGCTGGTGTTCTTTTCCACTGTCTGGTTTTGCAGCTTCGATGTGCGTTCCATTTGGCGTCCACTCAAGGGGCGGGGTTGCGTTCAGCGCATCGTATGACCGACTATCGATACAATCAAAAAATTGTCATGGATACATTTCCCTATGCCTCGCTCCCGGTACAAGTCGCTGGTGGACGCCTTCGCAGCCGATATCCGCTCAGGGCGTTTGCCGCCCGGTACGCGCCTGCCGACTCACCGTTTGCTCGCCGCCAGCCATGGCTTGGCCTTGGTCACTGCCAGCCGGGTCTATGCAGAGCTGGAGGCCATGGGCCTCGTCAGTGGCGAAACGGGGCGCGGGACTTTCGTCCGGGAGACTTCGCTGCCGCCCAGCCTGGGCATTCATCAGCCCAGCGTGGCGGCGGGGATGATCGACCTCAACTTCAACTATCCCTCGGTACCGGGGCAGGCCGATCTGCTGCGCAATGCCTTGCGTCAGCTCGCATTGTCGGGTGACCTGGAATCCCATCTGCGCTATCAACCGCACGCGGGGCGCCTGCATGAGCGGGCATCGGTCGCGCGCCATCTGGAGGTGCGCGGGCTGACGGTACAGGCCGAGCAGGTGTTGCTCGTCAGTGGCGCGCAGCATGGTTTGACGGTGGCGTTGATGGCGCTGCTGCAACCGGGGGACGTGATCGCGGCCGACGCCTTGACCTATCCAGGGTTCAAGGTGCTGGCTGAAACGCTGCATCTGGAAGTCGTGCCCATTCCCGGGACCGACACCGGGCCGGATCTGGAGGCGCTGGAAAAGCTCTGCCGGATCCGATCGGTGCGAGCCGTCTACACCATGCCGACGCTGCACAATCCGCTGGGATGGGTGATGGCCGCCGATCAGCGTGAACGCCTGGTGGCGATTGCGCGCCAGCATGACCTGCACATCATCGAGGACGCTGCCTACGCGTTCCTGGCCGAAGACTCGCTGCCACCGCTCGCACAATTGGCCCCCGAAAGAACGGTGTACGTTTCAGGCTTTTCCAAGAGCGTCGCCACCGGGCTACGCGTCGGATTCGTCGCTGCGCCCCTGCAAACCGTGCCCGCACTGGAGCGCACGATCAGGGCGACTACCTGGAATACCCCCGGGGTGATGACGGCGATTGCGTGTGCGTGGATCGATGACGGCACCGTCAGCCAGCTCGAAGCGCAAAAACGTGCAGACGCACAGGCCCGCCAGGCCGTGGCCGATCAGCACCTGGCCGGCCTGCACTTCGTGCGCCATCCATCCTCCTACTTTATCTGGCTGCCCTTGGCGGAAGACGCACGAGCCGACCAGATTGCCATGGCATTGATGCGCGAGCAGGTGGCGGTCTCGACCGCCGAACCGTTCGCGACTTCTGTCCATGTGCCCCACGCAATCCGCCTGGCGCTGGGTTCGGTGGACTTGGGCGCACTTGCCGTGGCACTGGAGAAAGTGAAGCGGGTGGTGGGGGCGTACACGTAGCGAAGTCATTGCCCGGGTGTGATCACTTCGCTAGCCACACACCCATAACCACAACCATGACCTACGCTTGTTCACAGACGCATGTTCAGAGAGCAGGGTTTGCTCCTGAGCGCGATTCAATCGGCACCCCACAAAAATAATATCGGGAGAGTCCCTATGCTTGCCTTGCTCCGTCGATCAAGCCGCTTCATGGCAATTGCCGTCACCGCTGCCGCGCTCGCGGCACCGGCGTTTGCGCTGGACACCGTCAAGTTCATGGCCCCTGGCTCGGTCGGTGGCGGCTATGACCAGACCGCACGGGATCTGGGCAAAGCCCTGGTCGAGGCCAAGGCGGCCAAATCCGTCACCTTCGAGAACAAGGGCGGTGCTGGCGGTACGCTCGGGCTGGCGCAATTTGCTAACAGCACCAAGGGCGACCCGAATGCGCTGCTGGTGGTCGGGGCGATCATGGTCGCAGGTATTGAACAGAACAAACCGCAAATCACCTTGAAGGACGTGACACCGATTGCCCGGCTGTTCACCGAATACAACGTCATTGCCGTACGCAAGGAGTCCGAGTTCAAAACCCTGGAGGACTTGCTCAAAGCCTTCAAGGACAAACCCTCCAGCATCACGTGGGGCGGGGGTTCCAAGGGGTCGATTGATCACATCGGGATCGCCGACCTGGCCGGCAAAATGGGAATCCCCGTCAACAAGGTGAACTACGTGGCGTTCGCGGGTGGGGGCGAAGTGGTGGCGCAGGTACTCGGAGGCCAGATCAAGGTGATCACCGGAGGTTATGCCGAACTGGGCCAATACATCCGCAACGGCCAGTTCCGGGTGCTCGCCATCGGCGCGTCCGAGCGCATAGCCGGCATCGACGCGCCAACGCTCAAAGAGAGTGGCTACGACGTGATCATCGGCAACTGGCGCGGTGTTTACGGTGCCGCGGGCCTCACACCCGAGCAGCGCAAGGAAGTGACGGACGCCGTGCTGGCCGCCGCCGCCAGCGATGGCTGGAAAGCCAATGTCGAGACCAATAAATGGGCGCCCAACCTTCTGACCGGCGATGAGTTCGGCAAATTCGTCGACGAAGAACACGTGCGGCTGCGCGCGATGCTGGTCGAGGTCGGGTTGATTGCGAAATGAACCCGACTCGTAGAATCCTGCCGGTGCAACTGGCGATTGGCCTCGGTGTGGTCGCCATCAGTACAGTGTTGGCGCTCGGCGCCAACCGCTTTCCTGAGGAAATGGGTTTCGTCATCCTTGGCGCTCACGTCTATCCCTACGCATTAGCGGTGTTCCTCGGTGTGGTCGGTCTGTTGCTGTGTTATCAGGCCGTCACCGGTGGTTTTCGCGAATTGGCCGATCACGAAGACGAGTCTGCCAAGGCGCTGCCCGGCGGCAAACTCGGGGCTGCCTGGGTGACCGCGGGCCTGGTGGGCGTGGCAGTGCTGATCAACCTCATCGGGTTCGTGCTGTCGGCGGGGTTGTTGTTCGCCTGTTCAGCCCGGGGGTTTGGCAGTCGTCGCCCGGTGCGCGACCTCGCCATCGGCATTGCCCTGACGCTGCCGATTTACTGGCTGTTCAACGCCGGGCTCGGCGTGTCCCTTCCGCCCCTGATCAACGCCTGGATCTGAGGAGGTAAAGCACGGTGGACATTCTCTCAAGCCTGGCCATCGGTTTCGCCGCCGCGCTGACCCCGATCAATCTGATGTGGGGGTTCATCGGCTGCCTGCTCGGCACGGCCATCGGTGTGTTGCCGGGGATCGGACCGGCACTGACCGTTGCGCTGCTGTTGCCGATCACGGCCAAGGTCGACCCCACCGGGGCGCTGATCATGTTCGCCGGGATCTATTACGGCGCTCAGTTCGGCGGCTCGACCACGTCCATCCTGCTCAATACCCCCGGGGAATCGTCGTCCATGGTCACGGCCCTGGAAGGCAACCTCATGGCCCGAAACGGACGGGCAGGGCCGGCCCTGGCGACGGCGGCTATCGGGTCGTTTGTCGCCGGCACCATCGCGACGGTCCTGCTCACCTTGTTTGCGCCCATCGTTGCCACGTTGGCGCTGAAGTTTGGTCCGGCGGAGTATTTTGCGATTCTGGTGCTGTCCTTCACGACGGTGTCGGCAGTGCTCGGCGCTTCGATGCTGCGGGGTTTCGTCTCGCTGGGGATTGGCTTGACGATTGGCTTGATCGGCCTGGATTCGACCTCGGGCATTGCCCGCTACACCCTGGGCGTGCCGGAGTTGGTGGATGGCATTGAAGTCGTGCTCGTGGCAGTCGGTTTGTTTGCCGTGGGCGAGGCGTTGTACAGCTTGCTGTATCAAAAAGAAGAAGCGTCCGGTCGGCACCGGCTGACGTCTTTGTGGATGACGCGGGCCGACTGGAAGCGCTCGATTCCTGCCTGGCTGCGGGGCACTCTGATCGGTTTTCCTTTCGGCTCCATTCCGGCCGGTGGCGCTGAAATCCCGACCTTTTTGTCCTATTCGGCCGAACGCAAACTGAGCAAGTTTCCCAAAGAGTTTGCAGGCAGCAAGGGCGAGGGTGCCATCGAAGGCGTTGCCGGCCCCGAGGCCGCCAACAATGCCAGCGCGACCGGTTCCCTGGTGCCGCTGCTGACGCTGGGCATTCCGACTTCCGCCACGGCTGCAATCCTGTTGGCCGCGTTCCAGAACTACAACCTGCAACCGGGGCCGATGCTGTTCCAGACCTCGGGTGATCTGGTCTGGACCCTTGTCGCCTCGCTGTACATCGGCAACGTCATCTTGCTGGTGTTGAACCTGCCGTTGGTGGGGTTGTGGGTCAAGTTGTTGCAGATTCCCCGACCGTACCTGAACGCCGGCATTCTGGTGTTCGCCACCATTGGTGTATACGGCATGCGCCACTCTTCGTTCGACCTGCTGCTGATGCTGGCAATCGGTTGGGGCGGGGTGCTGATGCGGCGCTTCGATTTCCCTGTCGCGCCGGTGATCGTGGGCATGCTGCTGGGGCCGATGGCCGAAAAACAGCTGCGCAACGCGTTGTCCATCAGCGAAGGTGACTGGATGATCTTTCTGACGCAACCTATCGCCGCGTCGTTTCTCGCGCTGACCCTGTTGGTGTTGATCGTGCCCCATCTGCTGCACGCTCGGGGCATCAAGTTGCATGAGGATGATTAGGCAGTTTTCTTCAATACGCAGGGCAGGGCGCTCAGTACCTTGGGCGCTGGTTTTCCTGAATTGAAGAAGGTGTGCGATGAGTCTGATTATCTCCATGGCCACATTTGCCCTGGTGGCGTCGATAACGCCGGGTCCGGTCAACATTGTCGCGTTGAGTTCGGGGGCGCAGTTCGGCTTTCGCGCCAGTCAGCGGCATGTGGCCGGGGCCACGTTGGGCTTTGTGTTATTGCTGGTGTTGATGGGCCTGGGGCTGCATGAGGTGTTGCGCATCTGGCCCGCGCTGACACAGGTGGTGCAACTGGCGGGCGTGGCGTTTTTGTTGTTCATGGCCTGGAAGCTTGCGGCAGACGATGGTCGCATCGACGCCAAAGAGTCACGCCGGGCACCGTCGATGCTGTATGGCGCGGTGATGCAATGGCTTAACCCGAAAGCCTGGCTGGCGTGTGTGGCGGGCATGGGCGCCTTCGTCGCGGACGGCGAGGCGCGGTTGGTCTGGCAGTTTGCAGCGGTGTATCTGGTGATTTGCTACGTGTCGGTGGGGTGCTGGGCGTATGCCGGAACTTTCCTGCAGGGTTATCTGAATAACCCTGCAGGCATGCGCTTGTTTAACCGCGTCATGGCGCTATTGTTGGGGGCGAGTGCCGTGTATCTGCTGGTTTCCTAGCCCCCGGCCACTCACCTCAATCGAGACCGTGCAGCAAACTGAACTCATTTTTTATCAACGGTGTGCTTAGCCTCGATACTGTCCCGGTGTCGCTGCCAGATGCTGTTTGAATACCCGCTGGAAATGCGCCTGATCGGCAAATCCCGCTTCCAGTGCTACCTCCGCAATCAACTTGCCATTGCGCAGTTGATCACGGGCGAACTGGATACGCCGGTTGACCAGAAAGGCATGGGGCGTCATGCCGTAATGGTGCTTGAAGGCGCGAATCAGGTAGGACGGAGACAGTTGAGCCGCGTCGCAAATATCTTCGAGCTTGAGTGGGTGTGTACAGTTGTCACGAATGTAGTCGGCGGCCCGTTCCAGCTTGAAATTGGGTTCGCGCAACGCTTGATCGACCGGGTTTAGCCGCTGTTGCACATCGGTAAAAAACTCCACCGCCGCACTGTGTTTGCACAACACGTCCTGCCAGGGATCAACCAGTATTTCGTACAAACTGTTGAGGCCGTCGAACAGTTTGCCATCGCGGGTGTGGGTGACGGAAAACCGCCTGAAGGCGGAGTCCTGGCTGAAGCCGAGCTGACGCTGCAAATCGGTCAGCCAGGGCGTTTCGACGTACAGCATCAAGTATGACCACGGCTGGTCGTCGATCGGATTGCAGGCATGGACATCATCAGGGTTCATCAACACCACGGTGCCGGCGCTGACCTGGAACTGCGCTTGCTCATGAAGGTAAGTACTGCGCCCGGCGGTGATCGCGCCGATGGAAAAGTGCTCGTGGGAATGCCGGGTGTAGCAGACCTCGCGGCCGTCGGCGATGGAACGGGCCTCGATGAAGGGCAGGGCATCGTCTCGCCAGAAACGGGGTGCTGTGTCAGCGTCTTTGGCAAAGGTGTGCTTCATCGTCAATGTCCTCGGCAGGCCAGCAACGGAGTGTATTAGCTCTCGCCGTCAAAGGCTCGTCGCAACGCGGCAATGTCGAGCTTTTTCATCTGCATCATGGCTTGCATGGCGCGTTGGGATTTCTTCGTGTCGGGGTCTTTGAGCATGTCCATCATGGCGACCGGCACGATCTGCCAGGACACGCCGAACTTGTCCTTGACCCAACCGCACTGCTCGTTCTGCGGATGGGCGGAAAGCGAGCCCCAGAAATAGTCGACTTCTTCCTGGGTCTGGCAGTTGACCTGAAACGAAATCGCTTCGCTGAACGTGAACACCGGGCCGCCATTGAGGCCTGTCATGGGCTGCCCGTCGAGTTCGAAGCTGACCGTCATCACAGAGCCTTCGGGCATGCCATGAACCTCCTGGCCGGCCTTGCCGTAGTGAGTGATGGCGGTGATTTTCGAATGATCGAAGATCGAACAGTAAAACTTCGCTGCCTCTTCGGCCTGATTGTCGAACCAGAGGCAGGGCGTCAGTTTTTGCACGCGTTGCATGATGAAGCTCCTCTACGGGTGATTCATGCTGGATTATCAGCGTAGCCAGCTTGTAGTCGATTGGCTGGACCGTAGATCGACATTTACCCTTAGGTCTTAGTGTGCGATTGAGTCAAAATGACACTTATATGAGTCATATAGACCATTAACGAGAGTGGTCCTTATGACTCATATCGCTTCAGGGTGCTGATTTGGAAGGATTAAAAAACTGGCATGAGACTTGATACGTAAAACGTACAACTGAACTGCTTCAGGAGTACGGAAAAATGTTCGAGTTCTTCAACAATCCTCAGAACGTTCTGAACCTGTCGAGTCGCGTGCTGGGCGCGGGTCTGGCACTGCTTTTGGCGGGCATCTACGGCGCGTATCTCTACGGCGGCCATGTGCCAATCGTGGCGCTGGTGATGATGCATGCCATGACCATCGTCGGGCCGACCTTGCTCAAGATCGGCTACGTGATGCGCCTGCTGGCCCAGCATCGGTTGAGTAAAGGTTTGGTCAGGGCGTTGGCCTGATGCGCAGACTCGCCGCTGCCCCCCCTTTTCAGTCTCGGCGTTCGACCCTTCTTTCTGGCGATCGCCGGTGCGAGCCGGGTGTTTCCGGTACCGTTTTCCGGGTGGGGGCTGGGACTCTCGGCGCTGCTGTGGAGCGGCGCTTTCGGCCAGTTTTTCATGCACTACACCAGCATCCTGCTTAAGCCGAGACTCTAACGCCCAAGGCCGCCGCGATCAGCGATCCACTGCGTGGCCATGTCGATGAAAGCGCGCAGTTTCGGTTGAGTCTGGGTACGGCTGGGGAAGTACAGGTACAACCCCGAACTCAGCGGCACAAACGGCTGCAGCACTCGCTCCAGCTGACCGTTCGCCAGCTCGTCGATGATCTCCAGGTTGCAGGCGTAAGCTAATCCGAGCCCGTTTCGGGCGGCGCTGATCAGTAGCTTGCGATCATTGACGAGCACGCTACTCTCGACGCCCACCGTGAAGTCTCGCCCGTCGCGGCGAAACTCCCAGCGATGCGCGCTGCCGGAGCTGGCGAAGCGGAAGCCGATGCACGCATGCCGGGTCAGTTCTTCCGGGCTGAGCGGTTTGCCGGCCTTGGCGAGGTACGCTGGCGAACCCACCACCGACCATTGCAGGTCCGGTGTCAGGCGCACGGCGATCATGTCTTTCTCGATGGACTCTCCCAGCCGGATCCCGGCATCGAAACCGCTTTCCATCAAGTCGACTGTGGCGTCGTCCAATGAAATGTCGAGGCTGACCTGCGGATAAGCCTGGCGAAACAGCGGCATCAGCGGCTCGATCAACAAGGCGCCGGACAGGCGTGGCGCGGTGATGCGCAACGTGCCCATCGGTTGGTCGCGAAAACCGCTGAGCACCGCCAAAGCTTCGTCGATTTCACTGGCCGCCGGACGCAAGCGAGCGAACAGGCTGGCGCCAGCCTCGGTCAACGCCACCCGGCGCGTAGTGCGCTGGAACAGCAACACGCCGGTGCGCCGCTCGAGCAGTTTGATCGCGTGGCTGACCGCCGTGGGCGTCACCGCCAACCGGGTGGCGGCGAGGGTGAAGCTTTTGTGCTCGGCCACCGCCAGAAACTCGGTCAAGCCATCGAAAGGATCGTGATTCATATCGGCGCCATTATGAAAGACAGTTTCATAGTGCTTGTAACACGAGGGCATTTTTCAGACCAATCTTCCTGCGTACCTTGTGCTCACCCCAACCCAAACAAGGAACTCGATTCATGACCACTTCCCACACCTTCAAACGTGTCTGGCTCATCACTGGCGCTTCGCGCGGTATCGGCGCCAAGATCGCGGCCGCTGCACTGGCCAATGGCGACGCCGTGGTGGCCACCGCCCGTGATGCCAGCAGCGTCACCCAACGTTTCGGCACTCAACCTGCGTTGCTCGCCGTGTCCCTGGATGTCACCAACGAAGCGCAAGGCGTTGCGGTCGCCAAGGCCGCCATCGAGCATTTCGGGCGCATCGATGTGTTGGTCAACAACGCCGGCTTTGGTTTGCTGGGCGCGGTGGAAGAAGCCAGCGCCGATGAAGTGCGCCGCGTGTACGAAACCAACGTCTTCGGTTTGCTGAACATCACTCGGGCCGTGTTGCCATACATGCGCGCCGCCCGCAGTGGGCATGTGATCAACCTGTCTTCGGTGGGTGGTTACGCGTCGGGGCCGGGGTTTGGCGTCTATTGCTCGACCAAGTTTGCCGTCGAAGGCCTGAGCGAGGCGTTGCACGCCGAGTTGGCACCTGTGGGCGTCAAAGTCACCGTGGTTGAGCCTGGATATTTCCGGACCGAATTCCTCGAGGGCAACTCCCTGGTCGAATCCCCGTCGACGATTGCCGACTACGACAGTACGGCGGGTGAGGTGCGCAAAATTGCCAAGGCCGTGACCCTGAACCAGCCGGGCGACCCGGACAAGCTCGCCCAGGCCATGATTATCCTGGTGGAAGCGAAAAAGGCACCGCTGCGCTTGCCGATGGGCAGTGATTGCGTCGCGGCGATCGAAGCCAAGAACGCCTTCGTCGCTGATGAATTGCAGACGTGGCGCGAGGTCTCGGTGTCCACCGATTACTGATCGCAATCTTTGTGGCCAGGGAGCTGCTGTGGCGAGGGCGCTTGCTCCCGCTGGGCTGCGAAGCGGCCCCAAACCCTCCAAACCCGGTACATCAGAA